>JAYQOK010000005.1:7191-46664 GCA_038144795.1 Candidatus Kuenenia sp.
CGCCGGCGCGCCCCCCGGGCCCCCCCCCCCCCCCCCGCCCGGGGGGCGGGTCTGGGTCATTACCACCCCGCGCGCGCCGCCCCCCGACGCTGCTGCTCTATGAGCCCGAGTCGGCGATCACGATCGGCCGCGCCGGATCGCGGACTGATGTCGGCCTCGATGATGACGACCTCCGGTCGCGGCAGCTCTCGATTCGGTTCGTCGGCCGCGGTGGCGGGGCGATCCTCCACGGGCCCGGCCAGGTGGGCATCGCCCTCTTCGCCACGCTTGCTGATCTGGGGCTCGACCGGCACGATGTTGGCGGCTACCTCGACCGGCTTGAGTCGGCCCTCGAAGGGGCGGTGCGGCAGGTGCGGTGCGGCGCCGCCCGAGATTCGAAGGCGTCAGGGATTTTCGGCCGAACCGGTCTCCTCGCCGCCATTGGCGTCGCGATCCGCCGCGGCGTTGTGTGGCATGGCGGATTTCTTAACGTGGAACGCAGCCAACTGCCCGCCCACCGCGTACGGACCGCCCCCCTCGCGGCCATGCCGGCGATGCGTACGATGTCGTCAATCGAGGCAGATGTGCAGCGTCGTGTGCGGTTGCAGGACGTGCGATCTGCCCTCGTCCATCACATGGTCGATGCCTTCGGTTTTCCGCAGCCCCACATCCAGTCGGGGCTACCCGTGGCCATCAGTCAAGCCCGTCCTCCGGAGCCCGTCAGCCGTGTCGGATAGCAGTTCTGGCCTGTCATCGATTACCCTGCCGATCATCGACGCGGCGGCCGCGCCGGCGAACCCCGCTCCCGTGCGGCGGCTGCCGCCATGGCTGCGCCGCAACCTCGAGCCGGGCGGCGGCCACGGCGAGACGGCCCACCTCATCGCTGAACTGAATTTGGAGACGGTCTGCTCATCGGCCAAGTGCCCCAACCGGCTCGAATGCTGGTCGCAGCGGACGGCCACGTTCATGATCCTCGGCAACGTCTGTACTCGGCCCTGCGGCTTTTGCTCTGTGCCCAAGGGCAAGACCGAAGACCTGGAACTCGATGAGCCGGAACGGGTGGCCGCGGCGGCGCGGCGGCTCGGGCTCCAGCACGTCGTGATCACGAGCGTCACCCGCGACGACCTTCCCGATGGCGGCGCCGATCACTTCCGCCGCACGGTCGAGGCGGTGCGGGCGGCCACTGGAGCAGTGGTCGAGGTGCTTGTGCCCGACTTCATCGGCAAGGATGGGGCGCTTGAGCAGTTGATGGCGGCGAAGCCCGACGTGTTCAACCATAACACCGAGACGGTGCCACGGCTCTACCGCACGGTGCGAGGCCGCAAGAGCGTGTATGCCTGGACACTTCAACTACTCGCCGACGCCAAGAAGATCCTGCCTGCGGTGAAGACGAAGAGCGGTCTGATGCTCGGCCTCGGTGAGACGCGGGACGAACTGCTCGACGTGTTTGCCGACCTGCTTGACCACGGCGTCGATTTTCTCACGCTCGGCCAGTACCTCCAGCCGACACTCGACTCGTTACCGGTGGATCGCTACGTGCCGCCGGAGGAGTTTGACGAGATCGGCAAGCTGGCCCGCAGGATGGGGTTTCAGCAGGTGGCTTCGGGGCCGTTTGTCCGGTCGAGCTACCACGCCCGCGAGATGAACGAACACGGCTCCATCCGCCGATCATGATGAAGCCCCACGAATCTGCCTGCCGGATTGTCAGGGGGGCGCATCCTGCAGATCGGTCGGAATCTCCGTGGCGTCGCCAGCGGCATCGGCCGCCGCGATCACCGTGAGTCGCTCGACCACGGCTGGCTGAACGGTAGCTCGATTGTGCTTCTCAAATGGATCGGCCCTCAGGTCATAGAGTTCTGCGGGGCCTTTCTTTCGCGCGATCAGCTTCCAGTCACCGTCGAACACGGCCCGACCGCTCGCATGCACAATGCAGAGCGGTTTTGGACGGGCAGCGTCACCGGAACCAGCAATCGCCGTCCAGCGATCCACGCCGTCCCAACTCAGGTTCGCGGGCTGCTCGAGTTTCAAGAGCCCGGCCAGCGTCGGAAACCAGTCGGCTGCATGAATCACGCCCGAACACTTCCCGACCGAGAGAACCCCCGGCCAGTTGGCGAAGGCACAGACCCGCACGCCCCCTTCCCAAAGCGTGTTCTTCTGGCCCCTTAGCGGGTCGTTTTCGCTGTTGAGCGGAGAGTTAGGAACCTCACCGACATAGGCATTTTTAAGTGACTCGATCCCACCATTGTCGCTGGTGAACACGATGAGCGTATCGCGCCGCTGGCCTGTTTTATCGAGGGCCGCGATAAACTCACCGATCTTGGCGTCGAGCTGCGAAACCATCGCCGCCATCCGCAGCCGTGAATCATGCCTGGCGGGATCGGCATCGAATTGCACGCCGTCGTAGAGCCGCTTGAATGCCTCGGGTGCGTCTACCGGTGTGTGGACGGCGTGGAACGCCACGTAGAGAAACCAGGGTTGGCGATTACCGGCAGCATCCCGCAGTGTGGCTCCGTCGCGAATCCGCCGCATTGCTTCGGCGGCAAGAAGTTCCGTGGCGTTTCCTTCCTCGTCCAGTCGCACTCCGTCGCGATGCCACGTGTCTTCATAGGGACCGCGACGATACTTGTGAGTCCATGGGTCGGCAGCGCCGGTGAGTGTGCCATATGAGTGATCGAAGCCGTACTGGTTCGGGCCCCACTCGGGCCGTGAACCGAGGTGCCACTTACCCACTTGGAACGTGGCGTAGCCCGCCGACTGCAACGTTGAGGCGAGTGTGGGGGTGCCGGGCGGCAGGGCTCGTCGATTGCTCGGCGCGATCGCATGGGGTCCAAAGCGGCCGGGGTAGCGGCCCGTGAGCAAGGCCGCCCGCGTCGGCGTGCAGACGGGCTGGACATAGTGACGATCGAGTTCCACCCCTTCGCGAACAAGCCGATCCATGTGGGGCGTTTTGCCGAAGCCGCCATGCCAACCGACATCGCTCCAGCCGAGATCATCGGCCACGATCAGGAGAATATTTGGCCGCGCCGTGTGCTCGGCGGCGCCGGCCACGGTCCACAGGGATGCCAAGCACATGATCACAACGATGAGCCGCATCATGGTCATACCGCCTCGCCTTCCTCGAGACCGTGGTCGAGGAGCTTCTTGCGGAGCGTGTTGCGGTTGATGCCGAGGCGGGCGGCGGCCTTCAACTGCACGCCGTTGCAGGCGGCGAGCATCTGGGCGATCAACTCCCGCTCCACACGATTGACCACCCGATCGAAGAGGTTGTCGTCATCCGGGCCGGCTGTCGCCATGCCCTGCTCGACCAGATCGCGGGCCAGACTGTCGAGATCGCCGCCGCGGCCCGGTAGCGACACCGGCGGCCGCCCTCCCCGCATCGTCGGCGGCAAGAGATCGAGCGTGATCTCGTCACCCTCGGCGAGCACGACGCACCGTTCCACCACGTTCTGCAATTCACGAACGTTGCCCGGCCAGTGGTAGGCACAAAGCGCCTCCATCGCATCCTTGCCGATGTGGGTGACGAAGCGATCGGACTGCTCGTTGTAGTGTTCGAGGAAGTGGGTGACGAGCAGTGGAATGTCTTCCCGTCGTGACCGCAGCGGTGGCAGGTAGATCGGCACCACGTTGAGCCGGTAGTAGAGATCCTCCCGAAACGTCTCCTTCGCGACCTCGTCGAGCAGTTCGCGATTGCTGGCGGCGATCACGCGGGTATCGACGCTGATCGTCTCGGTATCCCCCACCCGTTCAAACTCCCGCTCCTGGAGCACCCGCAACAGTTTCACCTGTAGCTTGGGCGTGGTGGAGTTGATCTCGTCGAGAAAGATCGTGCCGGTGTGGGCCGCCTCGAACCGGCCGGCCCGGTTGGCGACGGCGCCAGTGAACGAGCCACGGACGTGGCCGAAGAGTTCGCTCTCCAGCAGGCTTTCCGAGAGGGCGCCGCAGTTGACGCGGACAAACGGGCCGGTGCTCCGCGGCGAGAGTTTGTGGATCGCCTTGGCGATGAGTTCCTTGCCGGTGCCGGTCTCGCCCACGAGGAGCACCGAGGCATTCGAGGCCGCCACCCGGCGGGTCATGGCGTACACCGCCTGCATCGCGGTGCCGGAGCCGATGAGGCCGGCAATCGGCGGGGCGGAGGGATCGTCGCCAGGTTGGGAGGGCTTACGGAGCATCGACACGGGCAGGTTCGGACCGCATGCGGGGGCCCTCGAGGATTTCGAGGAGATCGCCGGCCAGTCTTCGGCTCTCCGCATCCGTGGCCGAATTGTACATCGCGGCAAGGCTTCCGATATGACCGCTCTCGAGAATGATGCCATATCGCTGCACGCTTGCCGCAAAACCGTTCCGGGCCCGGGTCCGCATGGGCTCGGGGAGATCCCGCTGACGAGCCTCGCGGAAGAGCGACTGCTGGGCAGCAGGGTCACCGATCGACGCCATCACCGCCACCGCCGCCGCATGGAGATCATCGCGGAGCAGAGCGTGCTGGGCCGAGGGCAGGGCGGCGGAGATATTCCAGCCGCGGCTGCCGAGGGTCGCGAGCGTTTCCAGGGCGATTCGCGCCCGCGCCAGGCGGGCCTCCGCCTCTGCGGCCCGCCGCCGGGGGTCTGCTGCCTGCGGCCCGGCCGCGATTGCCAGAGCCTTCGGAAACCGTGGCGGGCGAATCGCAAGGCCCGTCTCCGGATCGAACTCGGGCTGAAAGAAACTCTCCATGCGGTCGACGATTCCCACGCACTCCACGTCGGCAAAGGCTATCAGCAGCCGCGTCAGAAACCGGCCGCGATGGTCATCATCGAGCGGATCGACGATGACGAGCACCGGGGCCGCGGGGAGCTGGCTGCCATACTGCAAGAGTTGCACAGTCTCGAGCGCCGAAGGGCTCCCCAGCCGCGCGGCCAACAGCACGAGCGCGGTGTCGGCCGAATCACGGGCGGCGAAGATCGCATCGCGGCCGGAGCGAACGCGAATCGTCTCATAACCATGCCGCGACAGTCCGGCGGCCAGTTCCTCGACGATGGCCGGATCGGGATGGGCCACGATCGCCCGGTCGATGCCGGTGGATGTGGCTGCATAGAGGAGAGCCTCGACCACTTTGCTCGCGCCGCGGTAGGGAGGATCACCCCCGCAGAGGGCAAGCGTGTGGGCGGCTTCAAAGGAAAGTTCGGATGAGGGAACGGCGAGGGCTCGCAGCAACGCCGTGCGGGTGGCAGAGGGCAGCGGCAGTTGTGCACTGGCGTCGGCCTTTTGAGAAGTCGCTGCGAGACGAATCGCGCGGGTGGCAGCCGTGGCGGCGCCGGTCATGCTTCGCAACGCGGCCTCGTCGAGCACCTCGGCGGCGAGGAGTGGATCGAAGCCACTCGGGCCAGCGAGGGATTCTACAAGAGCCTCAGCCGGAATCGCGTCGAGGGCGGCAGGGGCATCCCCTTCACTGGCAGCGGTAAGCTCGAGCCGCGCCAGCAGCACGAGCCTGATCTGCATCGGGTCGCTAGGGCCGAGGGCGGCCAGATCGCGGGCCAGATGGCCCGCCTGCTCCGCGCGGGCCAGGCGGGTCGAGAGCGTGGCCCGTTGCGGAAGGCCTGCTTCCGGATTCCAGGTGAATGTGGTGATGGTTTTCGGATCGAGACTGTCTGCCATCGGCAGCCCGGCGGGAGAGAGTGCCCGATCCAGCCGTTGGGCCAGTCGTGTGCGGGCCTGATCGATGGTGGGGGCCTGGCCGAGTGAACCCAACGCCTTGGTGGCGGCAGCCTGAACGGCTGGCGGGGCATCGGCCGAAAACGCTGGGGCGAGGAGAAAGTCGGCATCCTCATCGCTCACGGCTGCAAGCGCCGCGATGACCCCGGGCCAGCGGTCGATGTCATCCGAGCCAAGCCAGGTGAGGAGGGCATCGCGGCCGTCGGCACCGAGGGCATGCACGAGTCCTCGGGCCAGCCCGCGGGCCCGCGCCGACTCCTCATCGGTGGTCTGGAGCAGCTCGACAAGCAGGGGCAGCGAGGCGAGCCCGGCGCGGGCGATCTCGTTGGCGGCGGTCAGCCGCTGGGGACGAGATGGACTTCGCAGGCCGGCTGTTGCGGCGGCGAGTCGCTGCGGATCGCGACGGCGCTGGCTGGCGGCGGCGGGGAGGGAGCCCAGCACCTGCGGCGCATCGGGCTCATAGGCTGCAATGGCCCGTTCGAGGCGGCGGAGGCCGGCTGGATCGACTGCATCGCCGAGGTCGGCAAGCAGATTGCCACGGTCTTTCGCATCGACGGCCGCGACGGCATCGACAAAGCCGCGGTAGAGATCGACGGCGTCGGCGATCGCATCGACATCGACCGCTCGGATCGCCCCTTCGAGCCAGCCGCGGGGCGAGGTGGGGGCAGGCTGACGGATCGATTCGACGACTGCTGCAGCAAGCGGATCAAGCGTTACCCGAGGCGGGTCGCTGCGTTTCGGGTCACCAGCCGGCGCGGTCGGTTCAGCCGCGGACATCGTGAAGTCGTGTCCCGACATGACCGCCCCCAGCAGGGCGACGATTATCCCGCGACGGAATGCAAGCGAACCGGCCATATCGGGGGAGTCGGCAGCCGCCACCGTTTGGGTCAACCCGAAACCGCTGCCTCGCGCACCCTGCCGCGAACCCCCGGGATTCCGCCTGCGAACGTCCACCAGACTTCCTGCTCAGGGCAGCCCAGCAACAAAGTCGCCCCCAGCCGGTAGGGTTTGCCTGACCGCGTTTGCCGCCGTTTCGGTATTCTGAAGCATCGTCCCCAGAAAAACTCCGGCAAAGAATGTCTGTTCCTTCCGAATCCACGCCTCACCGCCACCGTGTGCTCTTGGTCGACGATCAGGCGATGATCGGTGCTGCCGTCAAGCGGCTCGTGGCTGGCGCGGACGACATCGACTTTGAGTTTCACCGTACGGGCGAGGCGGCGCTGGCCGCCGCCGAGATGTTCCGGCCCACGGTCATTCTTCAGGACCTTGTCATGCCCGACGTCGAGGGCCTCGACATGGGTCGCTTATACAAAAACCTCCCCGTCACGGCGCAGGTGCCGGTCATCGTGCTCTCCGCTCAGGAAGAGCCGGTCATCAAGGCCCAGCTGCTCGGGGCCGGCGCCAGCGACTATCTCGTGAAGCTCCCCGACGAGGTGGAGCTCGTCGCGAGAATTCGCGTGCACTCCGAAGGCTACCACCGGCTGGTGGAACGCAATGCCGCCTTCGCCGCGCTCGAGAAGAGCCTCGCCGACCTGCAGGAGGAACGGGAGAAGTCGGAGCGGCTCCTGCTCAACATCCTGCCGGCAAAGATCGCCGCCCGGCTCAAGGAAGGGGAGCAGACGATCGCCGAAAGCTTTGCCGAGGCGAGCGTGCTCTTCGCCGACCTGAGCGGCTTTACGTCCTACTCGCAGAATGTCGACGCCCAGCAGCTTGTTGAACTGCTCGATGCGATCTTTTCGGCGTTTGACCATGTGGCCAGTGCCGCCGGCGTGGAGAAGATCAAGACGATCGGCGATGCCTACATGGCCGTCGCCGGGCTGCCGGTGCCGCGGGCCGACCATGCGGAGGTGATGGCCGACGTGGCGATCGGCATGCAGGTGGCATTCACGGAGGCGGTGCGGGGCCGCGGCGTGCCGCTGGAGCTTCGGATTGGCATCCACTCGGGGCCTGTTGTGGCCGGCGTGATCGGTCGCCACAAATTTATCTACGACCTGTGGGGCGACACGGTGAATATCGCCAGCCGCATGGAGTCGCATGGCGAAGGTGGCCGCGTGCATATTTCCGCGGCCACCCGCGATCTGCTCGGCGATCGGTTTCAGTTTGAGAGCCGCGGCGCGATAACGATCAAGGGCAAGGGCGTCATGGAGACGTATTTTCTGCTCGGCTGCGGGGACTCGCCGCAGTGAGAGCGGCGATCACAGCCGTAGGAATCGTTTCGAGCGCCGCGATGCGGTCGACGACGCCCAACTCAACGGCGGCGCGGGGCATGCCGTAGACGACGCTCGTGGCCTCGTCTTGGGCGATCGTCGTGCCGCCGGCGGCGCGGATCGCCTGCAGGCCGATCGCCCCATCGCTTCCCATGCCGGTCAGCAGCACGCCAACGGCATGGCGGCCGGCGGCCTCTGCCGCCGAGCGAAACAGCACATCGACTGCCGGACGGCAATGATGGATCGGGGGCGTTTGGAGGAGCCGTGTTCTGTATCCGTTCCCGCGGAAGTCGACCGCGAGGTGGAAATCGCCCGGCGCGATCACGCACTCTCCCGGCCGCAGCGGCTCGTCGTCGCCTGCCTCACGAACGGGGATTCCACTCAGCGTCGCCAGCCGATCGGCCACCGCCCGGGAGAAGAAGGCCGAAATGTGCTGGACGATTGCAATTGGTGGGAGGCCGGCCGGAAACTGCGGCACGATCTGCCGCAAGGCCTCGACGCCTCCGGTCGAGGCACCGATCACGATGATCTGCTTCGGGTCAGCGGCGGTAGCCGGCTCGAGCGGGGGCGGCGGGGAGATGGCCGCGGCCGCCGGCTTGCGGAGCCGTGGGGCTGCTGCTGCGGCTGCCTTGACGTGAAAGGCGAGCTTGTCGGCGAGCGTACCGATCGACATCGTGCCATCGGGCTTAGCGAGCACGTCGACCGCCCCGGCCTCGACGGCATCGACGGCAGCCTGCGACCCCTGCTGAGTCAGTGAACTCACCACGACGACCGGCAGCGGATGGTGCTCCATCAAAATCCGGAGGAACGTGAGCCCGTCCATCCGTGGCATCTCGAGATCGAGCGTGAGCACGTCAGGGTCAAACTGGGCGATCTTTTCCCGGGCGACGTAGGGATCGCAGGCCGTGCCCACCACCTCCAGGGCCGGGTCGCGGGCAAGGGCCTCGCTGATCGCCTGGCGGACGAGCGCTGAATCATCGACGACGAGCACACGGATTTTTGGGAACGGTGGATCGGTCATGGATGCTGGTCTGCCGAAGCCTATTTCAGAGGACGCTCATACACCGAGGGGCCCGTCTGCCGGAAGCCATGCCGCAGGCCCAGCAGGCTTTCAGAGTGACCCACGAAGAGAAACCCGCCGGGGGCGAGCTGGTCAAAGAGCCGTTCGATCAGCCGCTGCCGCGATTCGGTATCAAAGTAGATCATGACGTTTCGACAAAAGATCACGTCTTGCCCGCGTTGCACCGGATACCGATCCTGAAAGAGGTTGATCGGCGTCACATTCACTTGCCGCCGCAGTTCCGGTTTCACGCGATACATCCCCTCCCGCTCGCCGAAGCCGCGGAGAAAATGGCGGCCTAGCAACGCCGGGTCGGGCAGATTGACCTTCGCGGCCTCGTAGATCCCCAGCCGACAGCGATCGAGCATCCGCCGCGAGATGTCGGAGGCCTCCACGATCCAGCCGTGCGGCAGAAGCGAGAGCGGCTGCTCGGCCAGCACGATGGCGATCGAGTAGGCCTCCTCGCCGGAAGCCGCCGCCGCCGACCAGACCCGGAGGCCACGGCCGGCTGTCATGGCCCGAGGGGCCACCGTAGGCAGCACGTCACGCGCGAGGATCTCAAAGTGCGCGGGCTCACGGAAGAAGTTGGTGTGATTGGTGGAAATCAGATCGATCAGTTGCTCGGCTTCGTCGTCGCCACGGGAGGCATCGAGGAGCTGGCAGTAGTCGTCGAAGCTCGCACACCCCAGGTCGTGGAGACGATTGGCGAGACGACCGGCAACGAACGCCTGCCGGTCTGGACCGAGCCGGATGCGGCTACGGCGGTAGACCACATCGGCGAGAAACGCATAGGCGTGTGGGGAGAGGTCGGTCATGAGAGACTCTATGCTACCGTGGCCGATGGACGAAATGGTGATGCGGCTCGGGGTTGCCCGTGCCACGTCGCCGGACGTTCGCTACGGGCATCCTGCCCTTCGCTCACTCGGATGCAGCCGGCGATTCACAATCCTTGCTGCGATTGGCTGCATATGCCGGCTCTGTGGCACGGGCAACCCCTCGCTGAGGCGCTATCCGTTGCCCGCCGGGAGGCAGGAAGCGTTTTCCAGGAAGCCGAGGGTTTCGTGAAGCGATCACAACGTTGGACCGCGTAGCTCGACGCGACGCCTCCTTCCGGCCGGAGGCCGGCAAGAAACCCGAGGCCAGGATGGCGAGGGTTTCGGAAAACTAGAATTCAACAAAATGCCTGTCTTCGGTGTCAGGTGTGACCGCGGCCGCATGCTTGTCGCCGGGCATCGGAATGCGGGGTGCGGAGGGCAGTTGTCGCGGCTGCGGGGCAGGCGTCTGGCGGGGGATCGTGGCCCTTGGGGTCGTGGCGTGACGGACGCGGGTGATCAAGGAGCGGAGGTTTTCGACCACGCTCTCGACGGCCTCTGCCTGATCGGAGAGGTCGGCCGCGGCGCGGGCGCCTTCGTCGGCGCGGGTGGCATTTTCCTGGGTGACTTGATCGAGCTGCGTCATCGTGGTGCTGATCTGGCGAATCCCCTGCGACTGCTCACGGGCGGCTGTGGCAATCTCGGCCACGAGCTGATCGGCGGCCTTGATGCGGTCGGCGATCTCGTCGAGTGAACTTCCCACGCGGGCGCAGCTAGCCGCTCCCTGTCGGCTCCTTTCAATCGCCGCCTCGATGCGGTCTGCGGTCTCCTTGGCCGCGGCGGCGCTCCGCTGGGCAAGCAGCCGCACCTCGTCGGCCACCACCGCGAATCCCGCGCCCGCCTCGCCGGCCCGAGCGGCCTCGACAGCGGCATTGAGCGCGAGGATGTTGGTCTGGAAGGCGATCTCATCGATTTGTTTGACGATCTTCGCCACCTCACCGCTCGAGGTGGCGATCGCCTCCATGGCGGCATCCATGTCGGTCATCGTGCGGGCGCCGGTCTCTGCCGCAACGCGGGCCTGGGCGGCAAACTCCTTGGCGCGGGAGGCATTTTCTGCAGTGGTCCGCGTCATGGCCGACATCTGCTCGAGTGCCGCGCCGGTCTCGGCGACCGAGGCTCCCTGCTCACTACAGCCGGTGGCGACGGTCTGGCTCACGCTCTCCAGTTGGGTCGAGGCCGCCGCCGTGCGGGCGGCACCGCTTTCCAGCGCGGCGGAAATCTGTGTGAGCGCCCGTGAGAGCGACCGCGTGATGCCCGTGGCAAGCACCAGACCGATGACGACGGTGCTTGCTAGGGCCGCGAGGATGATCCGATAGCCTGCCGTGAGCTTGGCTTCGGCGGCGGCCAACTCCTGATTGGAGAGGCCGATGTTGTATTCGATCACGGCCTTGAAACGGTCGAGGCAGGCGCGGGCGAAGGGCTCCACTTCTCCGAGGATCGCCTGTCGGGCCGCCGCCGCCTTGCCTTCACCGTCGAGCGCGAGCGAGCGGCGAACCTGTTCGAGGTAGGCTTCGCGTGCCTCGCGGGCGGCGGTGTAGAGCCGGGTGTCTTCCGCGTCGCTTAGGAGGCTACCGTATTCGTCGCACAGCGACGTGCCCCGATCGATCGCTGTGCGGAGCTCCGCCTGCGCGGCTGCCATGCGGGTCGGTTCGTCGGTGTCGAGCACGGCCGTCCGGGCGGCAGTCAGCACGAGGAGATTGTCTTCGATGATCCGGCTGAGGGTGACGACCGATGGCACCGTGTTGCCGGAGAGTGATTCGACATGCCGGTTGAGGGCGGCGAGCCGCCACAGCGAGGTGAGCCCGACCGCCAGCGCCACCAGCGCCAGGATCGTGAAGCCGAAGCCGACGCGGCGGGGAATGGTCCAGGTGTTCATGGGAGGCCTTTCACGAAGTGGGCTGATCGCCGGCGTGCTGGTCGCCGGCCGCGGGGTCATGGATGGCAGCTGTGGCATCGGCCGCGGCGATCGAGTCGATGTCGATGAGGGTGATCACGCTGCTCTCGGTTCGCGCCATCCCGGTGATGAAGCGATCATCGATGGCGCCGCCGAAGTCGGGGGTCGGCACGAGATCGGCCGCCGTGAGGCAGGCGACCTCGCGAACACTGTCGATGACCACGGCATAGGGCCGCAGGCCGCCGTTGGCGGCGGCGACCTCGGTGACGATGAAGCAGGTGCGGTCGTGGTCGAGGGCGGCCGGCAGGCCAAACCGGGCCCGCAGATCGACCAACGGAATCACGCGGCCGCGAAGATTGATCACGCCGCGGATGTGCCGCGGCATGTTGGCGACCGGCGTCACCGGGCAGAGGCGGATGATCTCCCGCACCCGCAGCACGCTCATGCCGTAGATCTCACCGCCGAGATCAAACGTCAGGTATTTGCCCGGCTGGGCGGATGTGGTCGCGGTGGAAGATGGGGCGGTCGTGGTCATGGTAGGTGGGCGGCTCAGGCTGCCGTCTCCGCGCGGGTGGGTGAGAGTCGTACCAGGGCCGTCGTGTCGAGGATCAGCCCCACGCGGCCGTCGCCGAGAATCGCCGCGCCAGCAAAGCTGTCGTGGCCTGTAAAGGTTTCGCCGAGTCCTTTGATCACTACCTCCTGGCGGCCGACCAGCGTATCGACGAGGAGGCCGCGGCGGTCGTGGCCCGCCTCGACCACCACGACGATCGCCTGCATGGGATCGGCCACAGCCGTCTCCATGCCGAGATGGCGGCCCAGCCGCAGCAGGGGGAGCAGCTGGCCACGCACATCGACCAATTCGCCCCGCCCCTGCACGGTCGTCACGTCGCCGGGGCGAGGGCGGAATGACTCGCGGACATTCACCGCCGGGAGGATGAACTGCTGGTCACCTACCGCCACGAGCAGGCCTTCGATGATCGCCAGTGTAAGCGGCAGGAAGATCGTAAACGTGGTGCCCGCTCCGAGCTGAGAATCGATCTCGACCGTGCCGCGAAGCCGCTCGATATTCCGCCGCACCACATCCATGCCCACGCCGCGGCCCGAGAGATCGGAGACGCTTTCAGCCGTGGAGAATCCGGCCGCGAAGATGAGCTCAAGGGCATCATGGTCATCAAGGATGGTATCGGCCGGGATGAGCCCCCGCTCGATGGCCTTAACGCGAAGCCGCGCCGGATCGAGTCCGCCGCCGTCGTCGGCAATCTCGATCACCACGAAGCCGCCTTCGTGGCGGGCCCGCAGCGTGATCGTGCCGGCAGGCGACTTGCCGGCGGCGGCGCGGGCTGCCGGGAGTTCGATGCCGTGATCGGCCGCGTTGCGGACCATGTGCATCAGGGGATCCCCGATCTCCTCGATCACGGTGCGATCGACTTCGGTCTCGTCGCCGTCGACGACAAGCCGGATCTCCTTGCCGAGCTGGCCGGCGAGGTCGCGGACGAGACGGGTCATTTTTTGGAATGTGCCACGGATCGGAATCATCCGCAGGGTCAGCGCCGTCCGCTGCAGGTCGGCGGTGATGCCACGGAGCTGGCCCAGCGACCGGGCGAAGTGTTCATCGACACCACGGGCCTCGGCGCCTCGGGAGACCATCGACTGGGCAATCACCAGTTCACCCACGAGATCGACGAGGCCGTCGAGCTTCTGCGTGTCGACGCGAATCGAGCCCCCATGGGCCGCGGCCGCCCGAGCCGGTGCTGGAGCCACAGCAGCGGGGGCCGCAGCGGCAGCCGTGGCAACCACCGGGACCCCTGCCGGTGGCACGGCCGGCTTGGCAGGAAACGGAACGGCCGAAGGAGGAGCGGCGGGAGCAGGAGCAACGGGAGCAGCCTCACCGGACAATACGCTCCGCACCCGGGCGACCACCGCGGGGATCGGGAGTGGGATCGACCGGCCGGCGTCATGGCCGTCGAGCTGGCGAGCCGCTTCGGCGACATATTTGGAGAAGACATCGGCGCCGGCCAGAATGACGTCGATGGCACCGCGGGTGAGGGGACGGGTGCCGCGGCGGGCTGCGTCGAGTAGCGATTCCAGTTCATGGGCCAGCCGCTGCAGCACCACGAGTTTCATCACCGCGGCGTTGCCCTTGAAGGTGTGAAACGCGCGAAATACGGTGGCCAGCGTATCGGCATCGTCGGGAGCATCTTCCAGTTTCAGCACGCCCTGCTCGATATCACGGAGCAGATCTTCGGCCTCGGCGCAGAAGAGCCGCATCAGTTCGTCATCGGCCCCCTCCGGGAGTACGGTCACGGGCTGGGGCTCGGCGCTATCGGTGGCCGGTGATGACGCGGCAGGTGCCGTCGGCAGTGCAGTAGGAAGAGCCGGGAGCGGCAGGCCATGACTCCACGCCGAGAGAGCGTCTTCCATCCATGGGTGCCAGAGATTGAAGTGGGCGGCGATTTCGGAGTTCAGCGCTGTCTGGCCGGTGAGCCAGCCGGTAGCCGCGGTTGCCATCCCGCCGAGTTCCGGCGGCGCGGCGTTTTGGGAAAGCGATTCAGCGAGACTCTCCAGCAACTGGCGGAGCGTGGTCACGCCCTCCACTCCGGTGGATGAGGCGAAGGCCAGTTCGAGCCCGATCTTTTGGAGCAGGCCGCGGGCGACGGAGATGGCGGAATCGGTCGGCATCGCTGGACATGAGGAGGAAACGCTACCGGCAATCCTAGCTTGCAATTCGACCACCCGTCGGCAGACCCGGAAGAACAGGAAAAACCGCGCCAGAGCATCATTTTTACCACGCCGCGTCATGCCCGCGCGGTGCGAACTAGACTTCCCGAAGGGATTCCCGCGGGATTAATGCCATGAACACGATGCAGCGACTGAAACTGACGATGATCGGGCCGGTCGTCGGCCTCCTCGCCCTCTCGCTGGCGGCATTGTGGAGCCAGCGGGCGCTACAGCGGGCCCAGGAAAACCGGTTTGTGTCGTATGCCTTGGCCAATGAGTTGCGGCAGAGCTCCGACGAACTGACCCGGCTGGCCCGCACCTATTGCGTGACGGGCGACGCCGAGTTCGAACGGCAGTATTGGCATGTGCTCGATGTCCGCAATGGCAAGCGGCCACGGCCCGATGGTCGCACGGTCGCCCTGCGGACGCTCATGCAGCAGCAGGGATTTACGGCCGCCGAGTTTTCGAAACTCAAGGAATCGGAAGACAATTCCAATGCCCTGGTGACGACCGAGACGATCGCGATGAACGCGGTGAATGGGCTCTTTGCCGATGGCCAGGGGGGCTTCACGAAACGTGGCGAGCCCGATCCCGAGCTGGCCCGGCGGCTTATGCACGACCCTCAGTATCATGCCGACAAGGCGGCGATCATGGGGCCGATTTCCCAGTTTGAGCAGATGATCGATCGCCGTACGGAGGCGGCGGTGCAGGAGGCCCGCCGCCGCAGCGACCTGATGACGATCCTGATCGTCGCCCTGGCCGCGGTGGCCGCGGTTGCCACCTGGATGAGTATCAGCCGCCATGCCCGGATCCTTGGCGATGCCATCGGGAACCTGGCCGATACCGCAGAGAATATCGGCAGCGGTGCCACCGAGATGGCGGCGGCCAGCCAGTCGCTGGCCCGGGGCGCGACCGAGCAGGTGGCGGCAGTTGAAGATATTTTGCAGGCGGCGAACCAGACGGCCGGCATGGCGACCGAGAATACGCGGCGGACGCAGTCGACCGCGGCGTTGGTAGCCAAAGAAGACGACCAGTTTGCCGTGGCCTCAGCCCGGCTGGAAGAGATGGTTGCCGCGATGGAGGCGATCAAGACAGCGGGCGGACGCATTTCGAAGATCAACAAGGTGATCGATGAGATCGCCTTCCAGACCAACATCCTCGCCCTCAATGCCGCCGTGGAGGCGGCCCGCGCCGGTGAGGCGGGGCAGGGCTTTGCCGTGGTTGCCGAAGAGGTGCGGCTGCTGGCCCAGCGGTCGTCCACCGCGGCACGGGAAACGGCGACGCTCATCGAAGAGTCGCTGGCTCGTTCTGCCGCCGGGAGCGAGAAGGTTGGAGAAGTGGCGGCCGCACTCGCGGCGGTGGCCGAGCAGTCGGCGGCCGTCCGTGGGCTGGTGGACGAAGTGACAACCGGCAGCGGTGACCAGCACTCGGCGATCTCGCGGATGGGTGAGGCGTTGCGACAGATCGAGCAGGTGAGTCAGCAGGCCGCCGCCGGCGCCGAGCAGGGTTCCGCGGCCGCGGAAGAACTCAATGCCCAGGCGGCAGCGCTCGTCGACATCGTCGACGTGCTCGGCCGCATGGTGGGCCAAGACTAGAACGAATCCCGTTTATCTGTAGCGACGGTCAGATAAACTGAAAAAGGTAGGCGAGAGGGTCGGGGAACGCTCGAGGAGCGTTGGGCGTATCCTCTCCCCGCGACGAGACTTTTTGCCGGCCTCAAGCTGGCGACACACATAGGTCAGATGCGGTCTAGCCGAGCCGAGCCTTCCACGACGCCAGTTGGTTGACTACCGAGGCCGGTGCCGTCGAGCCGATGCTCTGCATACGATCCACCGCGTGGCGGGCACCGAGGGCGGTGCGGAAGGCCGGCTTCCAGCCGGAAAACTCCCGCTGGCATTCCTCGTCGGCCAGTTCGGCAAGCTGCACACCCCGCGTCATGGCCAGCCGCACGAGGCGGCCGACCGTTTCGTGGGCCTTCCGCTGTGGCACGCCGTCGGCGATCAGCGCCTCCATGAGGCTCGTGGCATCGAGGTGGCCGCGGTCGATCGACGCGGCGATGCGGTCGCGATCAAACGAGGTGCCGGCCACCAGCGGGGCCGCCACGCCAAGCATCGCTTGCAGCGTGTCGATCGAGTCGAAGATCTGCTCCTTGTCTTCCTGGAGGTCGCGGTTGTAGGCCGTCGGCAGGCCCTTCAAGAGCACAAGCAGCGCCTGCACGTTGCCGATCATGCGGGCCGACTTGCCCCGCACCAGCTCCAACACGTCGGGATTGATCTTTTGCGGCATGATCGAGCTGCCGGTGCAGAAGCCCTCCGGCAGTTTCAGGAAGCCGAATTCGTGGGTGCTCCAGATGATCCACTCTTCGGCCCACTGCGACAGGTGCACGCCGCACAGCGCGATCACAAACGCCAGCTCGCAGACGAAGTCGCGGTCGCTCGCCCCGTCGAGACTGTTGGCAGCGAGCCCGTCGAAGCCGAGGGCCTGCCGCACGTGCTCGCGGTCGATCGGCAGGCTCGTGCCGGCCAGGGCGCCGGAGCCGAGGGGGAGAATATTAGTCCGCTTCCGGCAGTCGGCCAGCCGGTCGCGGTCGCGTTGCAGCTTTTCGCACCACGACAACAGTTGATGCGCGGCCAGCACCGGCTGGGCCCGCCGCAGGTGGGTGTAGGCCGGAATGACGAGATCCTGCTCGCGGTCGGCCAGGCCGACAAACGCCCGCTGCAATTCCGCGAGCCCGTCGTCGAGCTGGTCGATCGCCCGTCGGCAGAAGAGCCGCAGGTCGGTCGCCACCTGGTCATTGCGGCTGCGGGCCGTATGGAGCTTCCGGCCGGTGTCGCCGAGCTTGGCCGTGAGGGCCGACTCGATGTGGAGATGAATGTCTTCCTTGGCGGCGGAAAATTCGAACCGGCCGGCGGCGATGTCGCCGCGGATCTCGGCGAGGGCCTGAGCCACCGCCTCGGCCTCGGCGGCCGTCATCAGGTCACAGGCCGCCAGCATCCGGGCATGGGCCGTTGAGCCGTCGATGTCGTCGTCGGCCAGCCGCCGGTCAAACGACACGCTCTCTGAAAACGCTTCCACCCGCTTGTCGGTGGGCTCGTTGAAGACGCCGCCCCAGGCTTTTTCCTGCTGCGGTGGATGTGACATGGCGTGCCTTCTTTTTCTTCGGGAGAAAACCATACTTGTACTTCGAACAGCGGCTTCGTTCCAGCCGCTTGCCGCACCAGGCGGCCGCGCGAACCCCCATCGGCACCAGGCCATGAGCACCACCGGCAATCCATCGGCAGCAGCCGTGCGTCTCCCACGACTCGGCTGGATCGGCACCGGCATCATGGGTGGGGCGATCTGCGGCCGGCTGCTCGAGGCCGGTTTTCCACTGACCGTGAGCAGCCGGTCGCGGAATCGTGCCGAGCCGCTGCTGGCTCGCGGGGCCTCGTGGGCGGTGACGCCCGGGCAGGTGGCTGCCGCGAGCGACGTCGTGTTCAGCTGCGTCGGCTATCCCAGCGACGTTCGCCAGGTCGTGCTCGGTGCAGATGGCGTTCTCACCGGACTGCGGCCGGGCACGATCTTTGTCGACATGACGACGAGTGAGCCGGCGCTGGCCGAAGAAATTGCCGCGGCGGCTACCGCAATCGGTGTCGAGGCCCTCGACGCGCCGGTCTCGGGAGGCGACGTGGGCGCCCGTGAGGGACGCCTGACGGTGATGGTCGGTGGCACGGCCGCCGCGATGGAAAAACTGGATGCGGTCTGGCGGGTGATCGCCGCCCGAGTCGTGTACTGCGGCCCTCCCGGCTCCGGCCAGCACACCAAGATGGCCAATCAGGTGGCGATCGCATCGACGATGATCGGCATGTGTGAGGCGCTGCTCTATGCGTCTCGTGCGGGCCTCGATCTCGCGACCACGCTCGAGGCGATCGGCCCCGGCGCGGCCGGCAGCTGGTCGCTGCAGAACCTGGCGCCGCGGCTGCTGCGGGGCGACCTGACTCCGGGATTCATGGTCGAGCATTTCCTCAAGGATCTGGGCATCGCGTTGGCTGAGAGCCGCAGGATGGGGCTGGAGTTGCCCGGCACGGCACTGGCTGAGCAGCTCTATCGAACGGCCCGCGACCAAGGCCACGGCCGCAGCGGCACGCAGGCGCTGGTGGTCGCCTTGGCGAGCCTGTCCAACACGAAGTGGCCCGTGTCACCTGACGGTTGACTCGCGCGAACGGGTCAGGAAAGGAGACTGTGGCGATGCTCACCCCTGAAGACTTTCTTGCTCCCGGTGGTCGTTTGGCGGCGCGGCTGGCGGGGTGGGAGTCGCGACCGCAGCAACTGGAGATGGCGGCGGTCGTCGCCGAGGCGATTGAGCGGCGTCGGCATGCGATCGTCGAGGCGGGCACGGGCGTCGGCAAGAGCCTGGCCTATCTGATTCCGGCCGTGTTGGCGGCCACCGAGGATCAGGCCACCGACACGCCTCTCGCCGCCGCGGCAGACGTCGAGCCCGATTGGGATGCCGAGGCGGCCGATGAGGCTGGCGGCGCGGCAGCGGGCCGCCGGCCCCGGCGGGTGGTCATCTCCACGCACACGATCGCGTTGCAGGAGCAGTTAATCGACAAGGATATTCCGCTCGTGGCGTCAGTCATGCCGCGAGAGTTTTCGGCCGTGCTCGTGAAGGGTCGGGGGAACTATGTGAGCCTGCGGCGGCTGGCCCTGGCGGTGGAGCGGGCCGGAAGCCTGTTTCCCGAAGACAATGAGGTGAAGGAGCTTCACGAGTTGGCCAGCTGGGCCCGTAGCAGTGGTGACGGATCGCTAGCCGACCTGCCGAGCGTGCCGTCGCCGTCGGTGTGGGACGAGATTCAAAGCGACTCCGGCAACTGCATGGGTCGGGCCTGCCCGATGTATCAAAGGTGTCACTACTATGCGGCCCGGCGGCGGGTGCAGCATGCCCAGGTGCTCGTCGTGAACCACGCCCTCTTTTTTTCTGACCTTGCCCTGCGGCGCGGTGGGGCGAGCCTGCTGCCTGCCTACGATGTCGTGATCTTCGACGAGGCCCACATGGTGGAGGGCGTGGCCAGCGACCACCTCGGCATCGGCCTTTCCAACGCCGCTGTAGAGCGGGTGCTCTCCAAGCTTTACAACGAGCGGACGCATCGCGGCCTGCTCGTTCACTACCGGATGGCGGATCTCGAAACCGACGTGCTGCGGGTGCGGCGGGCCGCCGAGGATTTCTTCGGCGGCGTGAGGGCGAAGGTGGCCGGCCGGGGCGATCCGCCGTGGCGGGTGCCGCAGCGTGGGCTGGTGGCCGATTCGCTCGGTGATCCGCTGCTTCGTCTGGCCCGCGGGCTCCGCTCTGCGGCCGAGGCGATCACCAATCAGGCCGAGCGGCATGATTTTCTCTCGCTGGCCGACCGGCTCACGGCCCAGGCCGGCACGGTGCACACCTGGCTCGAGCAGAAGGAGCCGGGGAGCGTGTGGTGGGTGGAGACGGCCCGCTCCCGGCGGGGTCGGGAACGGATCACGCTGGCTAGTGCGCCGGTCGATGTGGGAGCGATGCTCAAGCGGGAGCTCTTTGACAAGGTCGGCACCGTGATCCTCGCAAGCGCCACGCTTGCCGTGGGTGGGCCGGCAGACGAGGAGTCGGGTGACGAAGAAAAGACTCCCGTCGATCCGTTTGGCTATTTCCAAACCCGGCTCGGCCTCCGCGACCCGCTCTCCCGGCAGCTCGGCAGCCCGTTTGAGTATGCGGAGCAGGCCCGGCTGATTCTGGTCGATCGCCTGCCCGATCCGGCCGACCGCGATGCGTATGACGCCGCCGTCGTCGCGATGATCAAGCGGTATGTGAAACGCAGCGCTGGCCGGGCGATGGTGCTCTTCACAAGCCATGCCTCACTGGCCAAGGCGTCGGCCGAACTCGTCGGCTGGTGTGCCCGCCGCAACTACCGGCTCGTCAGCCAGGCCGACGGCCTGTCGCGGCAGCAGATGCTGGCCGACTTTCGCGAGGGGCCGGGCAGCGTGCTTCTCGGTACCGATGGCTTTTGGCAGGGGATCAATCTGCCGGGCGAGCAACTCGTCAATGTTATCATCACGAAGCTCCCGTTCGCCGTGCCCGACCGGCCGCTGGTCGCCGCCCGGATCGACGCCATCAAGGCGGCCGGTGGTAATCCGTTTCGCGACTACCAACTGCCGGAGGCGGTGATCAAGCTGAAGCAGGGCTTCGGGCGGCTGATCCGCACGCATGCCGATCATGGCACCGTGGTGATTTTAGACCCGCGGATGCTCACCAAACCCTATGGCCGCGTGTTTCGCGACAGCCTGCCGCCGGCGCGGCTGGAGATCGAGGCGTTTGCGGAGCCCGAGTGGCAGATGTGACCCGTGGCCCGCATCCTACCGCTCATTGTCGGCACGGAGGGTGCGTCATCCACCGCCCGCCGCGCCTTGCTTCAGCGTCTCCATAACCCTGTCGAGCGAGAAGCTGGCGGCCTTCATGCGGGGTGGGTAGTCCTTGAAGGTCGCCAGAAACTGTCCGACATAGGCCTGGGCCGGCACCAGCATGAAGGCACGGTCGATCATCCAGTCGTAGTAGGTGTTGGACGTGACCGGGGCCCGCTCGTAGGGGTCGCGGCGAAGGTTGAATACGAGTGGCACCCGGAGCGGGATGAACGGCTCCATCCAGACGCGAAGCGTTCCCTGTGCCTTCTGCTCCATGAAGATGATCTTCCAGTCGGCATACCGCAGGGCGGTCAGGTCGCCATCGTCGGAGAAGTAGAAGACCTCTTTCCGTGGGCTCGGCGTCGCTCGGGGATCCTTGAGGTGATCGACGAGACTGTAGCCGTCGAGATGCACCTTGTACTCACGGCCGAGGGCGGGAGACCGGTAGCCATCGAGCAGATCCTGCTTGATGTCGGGCTTGCCGGCGGCGGCCAGGAAGGTCGGCAGCCAGTCCATGTGGTGGACGATTCCATTGGAGACACTGCCGGGCTTGACTACGCCGGGCCAGCGAACGAAGCAGGGAACCCGCCAGCCGCCCTCCCAGTTGGTGTTCTTCTCGCCACGAAACGGAGTGGATGCGGCATCCGGCCAGGTGTTCGCATGGGGACCGTTGTCGGTGGAGTAGTGCACGATCGTGTTGTCGGCGAGGCCGAGCTCGTCGAGCAAGGCTAAAAACTTGCCGATGTGCATGTCATGCTCAATCATGCCGACGGCGTATTCGTCGGCATGCGGATACTGATTCTTGATTTCCGCCATCCGCTCGTCGCTCACGTGGGTGCGGAAGTGCATGCGAGTACCATTCCACCAGACAAACCACGGCTTGCCGGCCGCATGCTGGCGTCGGATGAAGTCGATCGCCCGATCGCTTGTGTCATCATCGACCGACTCCATCCGCTTGCGGGTCAGCGGACCGGTATCCTCGATCGCGCCGCCCGCGAACGACTTGATCACACCACGGGGGCCGAACCGCTTCAGGAAGGTTGAGCCGTCGGGTAGCACCAGATCGCGGGGATAGTCTTCGTTCTCGGGCTCCTCCTCGGCATTGAGGTGGTAGAGATTGCCATAGAACTCATCGAAGCCGTGATTGGTCGGGAGGTGTTCGTCACGGTCGCCGAAGTGATTCTTTCCAAACTGCCCGGTGGCGTAGCCCTGATCCTTGAGAAGGCCGGCAATCGTAGGGTCGAGCGTGCTGATACCCTCCTTGGCTCCGGGGAGGCCGACTTTGGAGAGCCCGCTGCGAAACACGCTCTGTCCGAGGAGGAACGATGCTCGACCCGCCGTGCAGCTCTGCTCACCGTAGTAGTCGGTGAACATGATGCCCTCCCGCGCGATCCGATCGATGTGTGGCGTCTGGTAGCCCATCATGCCCCGCGTGAAGGCGCTGATGTTGGACTGTCCGACGTCATCGCCCCAGATGACAAGAATATTGGGCGGCTTGGGCTGTGCCGCAGCAGCGGCGGAGTGGAGCAGGCTGACAAGCCACATAGCGGCAAGAGCCAGCAGGGAAGATCGTCGGGTGGCCGTCATGAAAAGACCCTTTCAGAAAAGTGAATCTGCCGAAGACTAGAACGGCTCGCCACATGCTGCAAGCAACGCCATGCCATTCAGCCGTGATTTCGGGATGACACTGCCCGCTGGACGGAGAGGGAGTCGGTGGGCAGCTCACGGCGGTCGATTTACCGTGCGGCGGCAGCCTTGCGGGCGGTCCGCTTGAGCATCGTGATCGGCACGTCGTTGGCCTGATCCGGCCCGGGAGTCGTGCGGCCGCGGTCGATATCGCGTTGCAACATGGCCGTCATGGTGGCGACGCGCTCGGGATGAGTTGTCGCCAGATTGGTTGCCTCACCGGGATCGGTGGCGAGGTCAAAGAGCTGCATATCGGGGAGGCTGCTCGTGTCGTCCTGTGGCCGTGGCTTGCTCCAGCCTCCCGAGCCGGGGCAGAGGCAGAGCTTCCACTGGCCGTCACGAATGGCGAAGCTGCCGTTGATCGACTGCGTGATCAGGCTCGTGCGAATGGGCTCCGTGGCCGTGCCGAGCAGGGCAGGTAGCATGCTCACGCTGTCTTCGCCAGCGTTGGTGGGAAGGGAAGCTCCGAGCAGGTCGGCGAAGGTGGCGAGAAAATCGAGCTGCCCGACAAGTTGATCGCACACGCTGCCCGCCTTGATCCGCGCCGGCCAGCGGACGAGAAATGGCACCCGATGCCCCCCCTCGTAGAGATCGGCCTTGTGGCCGCGATAGATGAAGCTGGGATGGTGACCAGCAGCGATCAGCTGGGGAATGTCGGCTGACGGGGAGCAGCCGTTGTCGCTGGTGAATACGACGATCGTGTTTTCGGCGAGCCCGTGTGACTTGAGGGCCTCAAGGACACGGCCCACCCCGGCATCGACCTGCTTGACGAAGTCGGCATACGGGTTGATGCCGCTTGTGCCCTGCCAGACGGGCGTGGGGATGATCGGCGTGTGCGGTGCGGCCAGCGGCACATAGGCAAAAAACGGCGTCCCCGCCTTGGCGGCGGTAGCACGGGAGGCGATCCATTCAATTGTGTGATCGATGATGCCATCCTGCACATCGATCGCCTCAAAGTCTCTGCCGGCCGGACCGGGGCGGGCTGGCGTGAGAAAACTTTTCGTCTCGGTGGCGATCTCCGTCGGCAGGCGATCGTTGATCCACACATAGGGAAACATGTCGAGCGAGGCACTGATGCCGTAGTAGTGGTCGAAGCCGCGATCGACGGGGCCATCGTGGATCGGTGCGGCATAGTCGACGCGGCTGATGTCGCGGAACGGCTTGCTGAAGTTGCCGCCGTCATCCGCCGTCGCACCACCCTGGAGTGGCCAATTCATGCCGAGATGCCACTTGCCGATGCAAGCGGTGGCGTAGCCCTGTTCGCCGAGCAGGCCGGCGAGCGTCAGCCGGTTTTCCGCGATCAGCGGCTTCGAGAAGCCCCCGAGCACGCCACTCTGCAGCCGCGTCCGCCAGTGGTAGCGGCCGGTGAGCAGGCTGTAGCGGGTGGGCGTGCAGACGCCCGATGACGTGTGGGCGTCGGTGAACCGCATGCCTTCTGTGGCCAGACGGTCGATGTGGGGCGTGGGAATCTTGCTGTCGGGATTGTTGGCCGACACGTCGCCAAAGCCCTGATCGTCGGCGAGGATGATGACGATGTTGGGCTTGGTCGTGACCGATTTCTTTGCCGGTTGTGGTGTTGGCCGTGGATGTCGGATTACGTCGACGTCATTCTTCTGTAGGTCGCCGGGGGTGCTGCGGCCGTCGGCGATGAGTGTGTCGAGCAGGGCCTGCATTTGGGCGACCTTCTCGGGCTGGTCGGCCGCGAGGTTTTTCGTTTCGCCGAGATCGGTGGCGAGATCGTAAAGCTGAACGGGCTGGCCTGGGTCGCCGCCCTTGCTCCAGCCGCCGGAGCCGGAGCCTGCGATGTATTTCCAGGAGCCGAGCCGCACGGCCGGCACACCGGTGCTCGAGCAACTCACGGCATGCTCACGAACGGGGGCGGCACCGCCCAGCAAGAGCGGCATGAGGCTGACGCTATCTTCGCCCGCGGTGTCGGGCATTGTTGCCCCGAGTACGTCGGCAAACGTCGCTAACAAGTCGGCCTGATGGACGAGCTGATCGCACACGCTGCTGGGCTTAACCCGGCCGGGCCACCGCACGATGAACGGTACGCGATGGCCCCCCTCCCAGGCATCGGATTTGTAGCCACGCAGCGGGCCGCTTGGAAAGTGGCCACGGGCTTCGAGTTCCTTCGCGCCCACGTACGGGGCGAAGCCGTTGTCGCTGGTGAAGACGATGAGTGTGTCGTCGGCAACGCCCGCCTTCTCGATCGCCGCGAGGACATCGCCGACGACTGCGTCGGTCTCCATGATCAAGTCGGCACAGGCATTGTCGAGGCCGCTCTTCCCTTTCCAGGGATCATTGACCGCCAGTGGGGTATGAGGAGACGTGAGCGGCAGGTAGAGCAGGAAGGGCTCAGGCCGCGCGGCGGCTTCCGCAATGAAGCCAACGGCGCGGTCCCGGAGGGCGGGCAGGATCGCCTCTAAGCTCCAGCCCGCCAACGCCGGGCCTTGGATGCCGGCGCGGTGGTGCTGGAAGTCTGATTCCGGTAGAAGCGTGGTCGGGGTGCCGACAGTTTGATTCTGGTCGATGAAGCAGTAGGGCGGCCAGTTGGGCACATCAGTGCCGAAGTAGACGTCGAAGCCGCAGGCGGTTGGTCCGCCACCGATGGGCTGCGAAAAAATCCGCTGCCATGCCGCGCGTCGTGCGGGTGTGACATCGGTCGGCTTGGGGCGGGGCTGGCCCTTGGTTCCCTGCGAGAGCAGCTGCTTGTCGCCCGGCTCGAGCGGCCACTCCCAGCCGAGGTGCCACTTGCCGATGCACGCCGTGCGGTAGCCATGCTGTTTGGCGAGGGAGCCAATCGTGATGCGATCGGCCGTGATCAGCGGCTTTTCCCAAACTCCGACGATGCCGCGCTGGAGCCGGCTTCGCCAGTGGTAACGGCCGGTGAGCAGCGAATACCGCGACGGCGAGCAGACGCCCGAGGAGGAGTGGGCATCGGTAAACCGCATGCCCTCGGCAGCGAGGCGGTCGATGTGGGGCGTGGGGATCTTGCCGCGGCCGGGGTTGTAGCATTGCACGTCGCCGTAGCCGAGATCATCGGCGTAAATCACGACGATGTTGGGGGAGTCGGCCGCATTCACGCTCGTGATGGCCAGAAGCAGCCCGAGCATGAGCGATGTGACCAGCGACCGGCAGATCGAAAGGAATGACATGGCAGACTCTCCGTGAGCTTTTCGTTACTTCGCGATCAGTTGCAATTCGGCCCAGGTGGTCGGGTCGCTCTCCCAGGGAAACTCAGGCGCCGCGAAGCAGGGGACGCGGCCGAGCCGGCGGTCGATCAGGGCAGCAAAAAACCCGAGCCGGGGTATCTCGACCGGATCCCAGCCCGGTAGCGCCGCGGCCGAGATGAAGGCCCGAATCTCCCAGCCGTCGGCCGTAAGCGTACTATCGATCGGAATTGCGCCCTCCGGCAGATCCGCCGGCATTTCGCTCGTGCGGGGAATCACCGCCGGCACAGCCACGGGCTTGTCAGCCGTGCGGCCGCCGCCGGTCGGCAGGAGGGCCAGCCGCCGACAGAATCGGCCCGCTCGATGGCTGTCTCCCGTGGGCCGCGTGGCGATCCAGAGATGGAGGCCGTCGCTGTCTTCAGGCTTGCTCGGATGGCACCACCGCGCCGCGCCGATCCCCTTGGCCACGCCGCGAACCCCGAGCCCCTCGTCGCTCCAGGCCAGCCATAGCTCGAGCACGTCGGGCACGCCGGCCACCGCCGCCAGCGATGGAAGCCGACATTTTTCGTCGAGATCCCAGGCTGCCGGCGGCCAAAGCTTTTTCCGCCGGTGGCACGGCACACGAAACGAAAACAAGGCGGCGGGATTGACAAGTGGGCTCATAGACAAGCTCAGAAGGAGGCCGAAACGTGAACTATACTATGGTTACACGATCGCCATGCGGAAGGAAGCGGGACGCCGATGCGAGTGTTGTTTGTCGCCAGCGAGGCCAGTCCGTTTGCCAAGACCGGCGGGCTGGCCGATGTGGCGGGTGCCTTGCCGACCGCTCTGGCCCGGCTGGGCTGCGACGTTACGCTCGTCATTCCGGCCTACCGCGAGGTGATCGTGAATGCGGCGGCGCACGGCCTGCCGATCGAGCCGACCGGAATGACGTTTCGCGTGCCGCTCGGCACGTTGAACATCGAGGCCAGTATTCTGCGGAGCCATCTCCCGGCGAAAAACGGATCCCCATCGCCCGAGGTGCTGCTCGTCGCCAATGATGAATGCTTCGACCGGCCGACGTTGTATGGTGGCCCGGTCGACTTTCCCGACAATGCCGCCCGATTCACGTTCTTCTCTCGGGCCGCGATGGAATTGGCCTGCCGACAGGATCGGCCCTTCGACGTCATCCACTGCCATGACTGGCAGACGGGCCTCGTGGCGGCCTACCAGAAGCTGCTCTACCAATCTTGGCCGATGGTGAGCCGGGCCCGCACCGTGATGACGATCCACAACATGGCCTATCAGGGTGTGTTCTGGCAGTGGGATATGCTGCTCACCGGCCTCGATTGGAAGTATTTCAACTGGGAGCAGATGGAGTTTTACGGGCAGCTCAACCTGCTCAAGACGGGCATCGTCTTCGCCGACGCCATCACCACCGTAAGCCCGACTTATGCGAAGGAGATCCAGTTGGCTCCCGGTGGCTGCGGCCTCGAGGGCCTCCTCGCCTCGCGGAGCGGCGTGCTCAGTGGCATCGTCAATGGGATCGACGTCGACGTGTGGAACCCGCAGACCGATCCGCATATCCCCCGCCACTACGACGGGGACTCCTACGAAGATGGCAAGTATGCAGCCAAGGTGGCGCTCGCGGCGCGGCTGGGCCATGCCGCCCCCGACGAGCGGCCGCTGATCGCGTTTGTCGGCCGGCTGGCCGAGCAGAAGGGTGTCGATCTGGTGATCGAACTGCTCGGGCGGCTGGGGGGCGCGGGCCGGGCGCACTTCGTGGTGCTCGGCACCGGCAACGACGGCATCGAAGAGGCACTGCGGCGGGTAGCGGCCTCGTTTCCCGAGGCGATCGACGTGGTGATCGGCTTCGATGAGGGGCTCGCCCACCTGGTGCAGGCGGCCACCGACATGATGCTCGTGCCGAGCCGCTATGAGCCGTGCGGGCTCACCCAACTCTATGCGATGCGTTATGGTGCGATTCCGATCGTGCGGGCTACCGGCGGCCTCGTCGACACGGTGGTCGATACGACGCCCGACACGCTGCGGGCTGGCACGGCCAGTGGCTTCGTCTTTGAGTCGCTCGATGTACTCGCCCTTGAGCATGCC
Source organism: Candidatus Kuenenia sp. (assembly GCA_038144795.1). Taxonomy (GTDB): domain Bacteria; phylum Planctomycetota; class Planctomycetia; order Pirellulales; family UBA1268; genus CACORA01. The sequence goes on from JAYQOK010000005.1 coordinate 34,959, forward strand.
GTCGTGCGGGCCCTTGACGCTCATGCCGATGCCGCCTTGTGGAAGAGCCTCGTGCAGCGGGTGATGGGGCAGGAATGGTCATGGGACGGTAGTGCCCGCGCGTATCTCTCGCTCTACGAACAGACAGCCACTCAGTAACGTCATGGCCGGGCGGGCATTGCTGTCACTGCAAACTCAATCAAGAGTGTGGCGAGTGCCTCGGTGATAACGCGGAAGTATGCGACGCCCTTCTCGGCACTTGCTCCCTGCGGATTACCACTCCCGGTGTCAGGATGCACCTGCGACCAGGGGCGGGGTGTCCATGCGCCGCAGAATTTCATGGCTGGAAAGCCGAAGGGCCGCCGTTCGCCGGGCCCGGCCTGGTCAGTCGCGACAAGATCGGTCCGCAGGTGAAGCATAAGCGAGGTTTCAAGTTCGCCCGCATGATCCCCGGGATCGGCGAAGATCTGCTCGAGAATGTCTGGGCGAATCTTCCAAAAGTCGACGACGAGAATCGTGACGGGAAACTCCAACATCAGATCACGAACAAACGGCTTGAATTCGTTCCCGCCATGTCCGTTGAGAATCACGAGCCGGGCAAGGCCCTGCCGACTCAGGCTGGCTACCACGTCACGAAGAATCGCCAGCGCGGTTGCCGCCGACAGATGAATGGTTGCGATCTGATCTTGTTGCTGGGCATTATTTCCAAACGGAATGGCCGGCAGAACGATACCCCGAGTTCCGCGGTCAGCGGCCAGTCGGGCGGCTTCCTCAGCGACCGCCTCGGCTTCGTAGATGTCGGTTCCGTGAGGAAGATGGAAGTTGTGGGCCTCCGTCGCTCCCCAAGGAAGCACGGCGACCGTCGGTGGAGCGTCAAGCAGCTGACGGTAGTTCGCCTCGCGAAGGACGTAGACTCTGGGCTGAGCTGAGGTTGTCATTGCTACAGTATGGGGTGAGTGGGTTTCGTTTGTCACACTGGGCAAGAGACCGGCATGCCTAACGTTGTCGGTCGGGCGGATGAACCGGGCAGCCTCGCTGACCGATAAGCTTGGCATGAGATCGATCCTGCTGATCGTGTTGGGAACAGTTTTCCATGCGCTCGCGGTGGAGCCGCCGGCACCAGCACTGGCAGGGGATTTCCCCAAGATCTTTCACTGTCCATCCTGTGGCCCCGGGGCAGGTGGATCTCCCTATGGAAATACCGGGTGCGGCAGGCGTTACTGGGGAGCTGTTCCCGAGGAGGGCTGGTGTCCCGATCCCTGTGATCACTGCGCACGGTGGCGGGGCTGCCGGGGAGCGACTCCCGGATTCGACATGCTCGCGCCGTGGCAACTGCCTCCGGGCCGAGGCTTTGTGCCGCCCGAAGCGATGGGGTATGACACGAGTCGACCATGCCACCGCTGCCGGGGCGGCCACTGATTTCAAGAGTCGGAGCCTGGCTTTTCTTCCGGCTCGAGGCCGGTCGGCGAACCTCGCTCATGCTGGCGATCGCCGTGGAGAAGATATGTCGCCGCAAACGTGATCTCATCGCCACGGGCCCGACAGGCGTCGCGAAGAAGGTCCACCGCGTCTCCCTTGATGGCGAGATCAACCAGTGATGGAAGCATGCCGGCGGCTTGAAACATGCTCGGCATGCCGGACTCGCTCGGCCGCGTCAATGCGACACGTACCGCCTCGGCAGGATGGCCCAGCCGCCACAAGAGATAGGTAAGCGTGTCAGTCGGGAGTGTCTCGCCCGGCTGGATGTTTTCGGTATCCGCGGCACGGCGAAAGAATTCAAGCGACTCTTCGGTATGGCGGCCGAGGAGCGCGGCATAGAAGAGTCGCGACGCCTCGCCAACAGTGTCGAAGGGCGGGTCTCCCGGATAGGTAACCTCTTCGGGCAGTCGGCTTGCATACACCGCTAACTCCCAGGCCTTCTCGATCACAGGCTGCGCAGTGCAGATGCGTGCAAAGCGAAGCACCGACTGGAGGTGCGACACGTCGACATGAAAGCTTGGGTCGTCGCGCAGGCCACCAGCGGCTTCGAGCAATGCGACAATCGACGTTGCCGCGGTGATCTGATCGAGGGGTACCAGGCTCCGCCGTTCGAGGTCAGCCGCCAATGCCGTGAAGACTTCTCGATGCAGGTGGTCGACGAGCACGCCCGCGGCGCCTTCCTGACGGGAGCCCGGAAGGCGGGTCACCGCCTGTTCATAGGCTGTGATTGAATTGCAGGTGCCTTGCGAGTCGATCACCAAGCGGATGCCAAGCGCGGGGTCGACCCCCTCCCAGAGTGCAACATGAATAATTTCGTGGAGCTGAGCCGTTGCTGCCTCATCATCCTCCGGGAGCCTCTCGGCCAACAACGCGAGCCGCCGCGCTACGTCTGCTGGTTCGGCAGCTGCTCTCAAGTACATCCATCCCGCCGCCACATGCCCCTCGTCAAGCAGGGGCCAGCCCACCTCGCGGCATGCGGCCAGTGACGCCTGATCGAGTTGATCACGGACTGCCTCATCGAGCGGCCCCAGGTCGCCGCTAGCGGGCAGGCCGAGGGTCATGCGGGCCTGGAGGAGCCGGAGATCAAAAAGGGCGTGCCAGCGACGGCGCTGCTGAAGAGAATCGGCCAGCGCGGTGAGCATGGCCTCAGAACCGTGTCTGTCTGCCGTGGCAGCGAGCGTGTCGAAAATGTCGGGCATGGTGTCTTCTCGGAGGCTGCGAAACTTTCACGTGCCAGGATCGTTTATTCAGTGTCTGCAAAACCTACCAACTTGAGGGCCTCGACGATGAAACATTTTTGGAAATGGCTTGGATTGGCGGCCTGCGCCGTGGGTCTCGTGGTGGGGCCGGGGCGCATGCGGGCTGTGACAGCTGCGGATGATGATGGTGCGACATACGAGCGGGCGGGTGACCTGGGAGCAAAGGTTGATCGGTTGGCTGACAAACTGGAACAGCTTCTGGGGCGCATGGAACGTGGTGGGACGCCGCGTGGCGATCAGCCTCGGCCTCCGCAAGGTGGACCAAGACACGGCGAACCGCACGCAGGCGAGCACGGTGAGCATAGTGGACACGACCATGGGCCGATGCCGGGTGGTCGTCCTGCATGGCACGGGTTGCCGGGTGGCTCGCCCGGGGTGCCGCATGAGATGCGGGAGCAATTTGAGGATGCCCGCAGAGCCATGCAGGAACGCATGGAAAAGGCTCGTCAGCAATTCGAGCAACTGGAGCAGCGGGTGAAGTCGCTCGAGGCTGAAGTTGAGCGACTGAAGGCGTCGAAGCCGGGATGATGCGAGACTACCTCGAACAAAGCCTCAGGGATCAGGTGTGAGACAGTTACCGACGACGCTTCTTGCGTCGTCGGGGCTGCTTCACGGCCTGGTAATCGAGGTCGTGCTCCGGGTGTTCGGGTTCACCGGGAGTTGTCTGGGGAACGATGATGCAGTTTTCACCAAGGTCGAGATCTTCCTCCTCCTCGATCGGACGTCCGCGGTCATCGAGCTTGACATCTGCCTCGGCTGTCTTTTTCTTCGCAACCGCCAGCAGCTGGTCGTAGAGCTTTGCCCGATCAACACCGTTGATGACGGAGACGGCGGTGGCTACTTCGCCGAGATAGCGGAGGAAGATGCTGCGGCGCTGCCCTTCCTGGGCGACCCGGAGCCGCCGCCGCATGTACATGCCAAGCTTCCGGCCTACCGCCTGCAGCGCCAGCCGGATCTCCTTTTGGATCTCCGGATAGTGGGCGATCGCCTCCTTCGATTCGCTCGTAAACGGCACCCAGACACTGGCGACGTGCACCATCACCGTCACCGGCCCCGAGGGGAGGCCGCCGCGGGATTGCGAGAGCCCGTAGGACCGCCAGTTTGTCGAGGTGATCGTCTGGGTGACAGCGCAGGCGGCGGGCTGGAATTGAAGCGGCACCCGGTTGGCATACCGCAGCACGTTCATCGATTGCCCATCGTCGGCACTCACATGCTGCATCGCCTCGTGGAGCGCATCAAGCTGCTGCTTCTTCAACTTGGAGGGCGACTGCCGCGGCGCCAGCTGGGCTTCGGTGAGAATCTTGTCGGCCCCTTCGGCGCCCACACCCGCAAACGTGGTGGTGAGGAACTGCCGCAGGCTCCGCGAGTCGCTCTCGCCGGCCAGTTCACCGAGGGCTTCACGGCTGATCCGCTGGGATGACACGCCGCCGCCGTAGGCTAGCGCCGCCTCGATCAAGAACGGGTTGCCGCGATACACGGAAGGGGGTCGTGTAGCCGCAGTGAAGAACTCACCGGGCACGACCTGCCTCAGGCCGGCGAGGAGCCGCTGCTCTCCGATCGGCACGATGCAGTCGGTCGCCGGCGGCGGAATCTTCGTGTCTTGGATCGCCTTGAAGAGAGCGTCGGCCTCACCGCGGCCGAGTTTGCCCGTTGTGGCGCGAGGGGAGAGCTTGGCTGTGTCGCAGAGCTTCTTGGCAGTGCCGGGAGAGACCCGCGAAAACGACTGCGTGAGGAACTGGGCGAGCGTGAGCTTGGGGTGTTCCTGCAGCATCGTGACCAGGCGGCCGAGTTCGACCCCATAGGGATGCGGTTTGATCTCCTTGGGCTCTGGCGGCAACTCGTCGTTGGCTCGCTCCAGGATCCGTTCCTGACCGTCGGGGCCGATGAAGTGAATGCGGGCATGGGGGTTCGAGATCGCCGTCTGCTCAAGATATTCCTCGACGCTGCCGCGGCCACGTTGAAACTTCGCCTCCATCTCGATTGTGACGCGGGTGCCGTGTGTGATCGGTTCGCCGAGATCGTTTTCGGCCACCCACTCGATCGAGTGCTTCTTCATCAATTCGGCCCCGCCCTTGCCGGCGGGGATGTCGACGCCCTCTCCCTTGCCGTTCAATATCTCGGGCTGGTTGGTCTTGGTGTCGATCCGCAGCTCGTAGTAGTGGGCCGGATGCTTGGCATCGATCTTCGAGATGATCTTCACCGGCTTGCCGGTGGTGAGCACGCCATACATCCCGGCCGCCGAGATACCGATGCCCTGCTGACCGCGGCTCATCCGCAACCGATGAAACTTCGAGCCGTAAAGCAGCTTCCCGAAGATCAGCGGGATCTGCTTGCGAACGATCCCGGGACCATTGTCCTGCACGCCCATGCGATACCGGGTACCGGCCTCGCCCACCTGCTCGATATGCACCCAGATCTCCGGCAGGATCCCGGCCTCTTCGCAGGCATCGAGGGAGTTGTCGACCGCCTCCTTGACGCTCGTCAGCAGCGCCTTGCGGGGGGAATCAAAGCCCAGGAGGTGACGGTTTTTGGCGAAAAACTCACTGACTGAGATATCTCGCTGGCCGGCGGCGAGAGTCTGGGCCGTGGCTCGTCGCTTGGCGGGGGGCCTGCTGGCGGCGGTCTTCGCCGCGGGAGCCTCAATGTCAGCCGTTTCCACATGCGTCTCCGCCTTCGCAGGCGCAGCCGGCTTGGCGGACGCTGGTTTTCGTTGTGCAGTCCGTGCTGAACGCTTCTTTTTTGCCATGGGATTTGTCCCAAGACTGTGATCATCGATGGCAGCCTTGGCAAGAGGGGTGAAGTTTGACGGTTACGGAGACGCCGTGTGATCGGCAGTTCCGCCAAAGGCCGAATGGAGGGCAAGGAGCCGATCGATCCGCAGGCTCCGAAACGAGGAGATGGCCAATGCAACCCGGGAACCCATTGAGAGTGTGCGCAAAGGCTGTGCTGCCCGTGGTCTGCATCGCCGCCGCCCTACTCTCGTCAACGGCAGACGCCGTGCCGATCAATGGTGGCGCGGAGGGGCCCACACCCGACGTCTTCTACAACTTCTGGGTGCCGCCCGTACCGGCCGGATCAGCGCCAGGAGTCGGGGCGCAGCTGTATGTGTCTCCGCGGCCAGTTCCGCCGCGGGTGGGCCATACCTGGCACACCTACCCGCCGTTCATGCCGCATGAGTTTCTCTACAAGCATCGCCGTCGCTACATCCGTCCAGCCGGCGTGACCGGCATGCGAACCAACGTGCGTGCTTACTACTGGTGAACCGGAATCCCTGCGATGTCTTTGAGGAGTGTCGATGAGTAGCCGTCTTCCCCGTCTGTGGTTTTTCACCGCAGTAGCAATCGCCACCATCGTAGGTACGGCCCACCTGTCACAGGCAGGAGGGATTGGGCATCGTGCTGCCGCCTGTTGTGATCAGCCAGGATGCCCTCCCCGCGGCCGCGGACCATGTGGCGGCGTGCCCCGGTGCTATGGCGGCTGCTGCCCGCCCCGGTGCGGGCCGGGCCTGTGTGACGGAAATGGTCATCACCATCTGAATCACGACACGATTGAGAAGCGCTACTTTCTCCGCAGTCAGTGCAAGAGTTGGCACAGCGGCTGGTACGATCCTTCGATCGGTCGGCCGATGGCCCTGGTGGTGCCCCCCACCGCCGAGTTCATGACGGAGTACTCCTGGGGCGTGCCGAGCTCACGGGTGATGCCGCTCTATCACCAGTTTCGCCGCCCCTATCCGGGGGCGGGGGCCGTGCCCGGTGCTGGCGGTTTCATGCCAACGCCCAATCAGCCGAGCGACACGGTGCAGTTCGGCGTGCACCCCGTCCGCGGCCCCTGGGGCTCGTACTAGCTGAACTGCACACCCTATACGCCGCCCGCCTGGAGGGCGGGCTTGCCAGAGCGACCGGAAGGTCGCCAAGCAACCTGAGGCTTTGCGGGTGAAGCTAGCTAACGCAAGCGTTCGCGGGCGAGCGTGGCCCAAGGGCTTTCCGGAGCGAGCGCGAGAAACATTCGGAGATGGCGGCGGGATTCAATGCGGCGACCGCAGTCGTGGAGCACGCCGGCCAGATGCCAGTGGGCATCAGCGTAGTCGGGCTCCTGCCGCAACACGCCCTGCAACGCCGCCAGTGCCAGTTCATGGTCGCCCAATTCCGCGAGTACGCAGCCAAGACTGGTGCGGGCTTCCACATGATCGCTGTCGACTTCGAGCGTGGCATAGTAACGCTCCCGCGCCGCAGTGAGGTCGCCGGAGCGATACAGCAACTCGGCCAGCATGAACATGACCTGAGCCGACTGTCCCTCCCCCTGTAAAAACGCTCGCAATGCTTCGGCGGCTTCGACAAATTCGCCGGTCGCCTCCAGGTCGGCAGCTAGATCGAGAAGCTCTTTGCCGGTCGGCTGTTCGCACAGAACGTCGGTGAGCCCTGGTACAACGGTATTGCGAGGCCGCGTTGCCTCAGAGGGATCAGAAGCCTGCGAAGACGCAGTTTCTCGCAGTCCATCGGTGTAGAAACCAAACTGCATCTGCCCACCGGGGCCGAGAAGGCGTCCGCCGCGCTGGATACTGAGACGGCGGCCGTCCACCACGATCCGACCGCTGTGGCGGGCCGCTTCATTGACGCCCCCCGGCACCAGGCCAACAAGTTTCGCATCGATCTCTCGGAGCGACAGGCCACTGTTCAGCAGCCGAACCAGCGCACGTCCAACGACAAGTTGCTGAAAATCAAACCACTCCAGTGACCCAGCCCGCTTGGCTGCCACCAGCATGCCACCCCGCGCCCAGTGACGGACGGCAGCCGGCGCTGTGTCCAGCACGTCAGCCATCATGGCCACCGTGTAGAGCCGGCGAACCCCCGGCGGATCGTGCTCCGGATCGTCATGGTCGGTAACAGCCGCCCTGTCTACAGAATGGCGTTGGCGTCGGCTGCTACGTTGTTCGGGCTGCTTCGGCGGGGGTGGGCCAACCCGCTCGGCGAGCTGCGAGAAAAATGGCAACACAGGATGGTCATCCGTGACCGCAGGAGGCATGATGGAGGTTCCGAAGATTTGAAGGGGAATGTAACTCACGATCGTACTGTCGTCTATTCACCGCATCTGTCACCGGCTGGAGGAAGTTGTGGGCGGCATCAGGGGGTAGATGCAACTTTCGCCCCCACCAACCGTTTTTCTCGTTATGAGTGCCTCGTTAGCGGATTCCAGTGGCAAGCTCCCACGCGTGGCCATCATCGGCGGCGGACCCGGGGGGCTCTTCACGGCGTGGCATCTCGAACAACTAACCGCTGTGCCGTTGTCCTTGACAATCTTTGAAGCCACGGCTCGGCTTGGCGGGAAGGTGTGCACGGCATCATTTGCTTCAGCCGACATCCAATATGAGGTAGGGGCTGCGGAGTTGTACGACTATTCTCCAGTCGATGTGGATCCGTTGCGGGAACTCGTACAGCAACTGGGGCTTCCGACGGTTGCTATCGGAGGATCGGCAGTGTTCGTGGCCGGTCGATCGATTGCCAACCTTGATGACCTCGGTGATGTTGGCGGTGCGTCTGCCCGGCGTGAATTTACCAACTTCGACATCCGGTCACGCTCCGCCATGACGCCTGCAGATTTTTATGAGTCGGGATCAGATCATGCTGGCGATGCGGTGGCTGGAGGGCGATTTGAACCTGCGCTCGATGAAATCGGTTGCGGCAAGGCCCGCAGGTATGTCGATGTCATGATCCATAGCGACCTGGCCACCGAGGCTGGGGAGACAAGCTGTGGCTATGGACTGCAAAACTATCTCATGAATGATCCCGCCTACATGCAACTCTACCGCATTCCCGGCGGCAACGAGCAGCTGATGCAGGCGGTCGCTGGACGGCTGGCGGCCGACGTGCGGCTGAACGCGGCAGTGACTGCGGTGGGCACTGGACCGAATGGAACGCTCCATCTTCAGTTCCGGTCAGGCGAGCGACACCTGGCAGAGGATTTCGACACGGTCATCCTCGCGCTCCCGATGGACGCGCTCAAACGGGTTCGGTTTACCGACACGGCCCTCGCTGACGCCATGCGGCAACACGTTGAGCATCACGATCACCCAGCCCATTATTTACGGGTCAGCGTCCTCCTCGATCGACCGGTACCTGTTTTGCCCGGCGACGACGCGTATGTCATGCTTGATGCTTTCGGAGGTACCTGCCTCTATGTGGAGTCGGCTTGCGATCCATGCGCCACCAACGGCGTACTCGGCTGGTTGATAGGTGGTACGGCAGCCGTTGAGATGGCCTTTCTTACCGACGATGCCCTTGTCGCCACCGTCCTCGATTCCCTGCCGCCCCCCCTCGCCACCTGTCGGGATCGGGTAATGGAGGCTCACGTGCATCGTTGGACCAACGCGGTCAGCGCGCTGCCCGGTGGCTGGTCACGGCTGCCTGTTGACCGCCGGCACCGGCCATCGCATGCCCATTCCGGATTCTTTGTGGTAGGAGACTATCTTTATGATTCCACACTCAACGGCGTCCTCGACTCGGCCGAGCATGTGGCCGGCTGGGTTGTGGCGGAGCATGCGAGTGGCCCGGGTACGATGCCAATGGATCGAGATCGAGCCACGATGGAGGCACTGTAGTGATTGTCACCGATCACGATGAGCCACGGGCTGCCGGGAGGATTCCGGAGGGGCTGCCGGCTGATGCATCGCTGCGACGCGTGCTGTTAGCCTGCAACGAGGAACTTCTGATGCTGATCGTCCCGTTGCCGGATGGTAACGACGGAGAATCAGCACCCAATCCTGTTCGTATCACCGAAACCGTCACTGCGTGGGCGGCTGAAGTCGATCGGCAAGACTCCACGTCGCTGCCCGTCATCACGGTGCCGCTGTATGGCTGCCATGTCGTTTGGAAGCCTGGTCAGGCAGCCGTGGTCGGACCAGTATCGCGGCTGGAACTGTTGACAACCGCGTTATCCAACTTCGCAAGCTGCGAAGGAGAACTCCGCCAACTTGAGCAGCGGTGTGTCGACCTTGTTGCCACAGTCGAGGAAGACGCCCCCCACGCCTTCGAATTCGAAGGGCGCGCGGTGAGCCGACGGGGCACATTAGCGGGCCGGTTTCGCGAGGCGGTGGCTGTCCGAGGACGGCTGGCAGTCCTCGCGCCGGCGGCGCATGCCCCTCCGGTGCACCCGCCCACCCTCGCAAGCCAACTTGGTGAGCGACTGCGCGACCGCACGCGACTGGCTGAGCGGCATGAGTTTGCGGTTGATCGGGCCGAGCTTGCAGAACGGCTGTATGAAGCTTGCGGGCAGCGGATTTCAGAGTTCGGCATCGCGCAGCGGCAGATGGCGTTGGAGTGGGCGATCGTGGTGCTTCTGGTGATCCAGACTGCGTTGCTCGTCGTCGATTTGCTGTCGCGAGGGGTCACGACGTGAGCCATGCGGCGGCGCCTCGGCAGGCTTCGATCGACGTCCTACGGACCCTAGCGATCGTGTTGATGGTCGTGGTGCACTTCGTCGAAAACCTGTCAGGCTGGTACGACGGGGGGAGTGGGCCGTTTGAGGGCGTCCATCGAGTCTGGTGGCTCCCGACGGGATTTGGCGCACCGATTTTTGCGATCCTCTCCGGTATGAGTTATCGCTTGTGGCTTGGCGTGCAGACGCAGCGCGGCCTGTCCGATGAGATGATTTCAAAGCGAACCGCTCGTCGGGGCTTGTTCCTGATTGGCCTCGGCTTTGCTTTCAATGTCTTGGTGTGGCTGCCTGAGGATATCTTTAACTGGGATATTCTCACGCTCATCGGCGTGGGCCTGCTTGTGCTTGACGTGGCGCGTCGGATGCCGGACTGGGTGGTCGGAATGGCGGCTGTGCTGATCATCTTCGTGAGCCCCGCGATGCGGGTGGGTGTTGACTATACGGCGTACTGGCAGGCTGGCTACTTCGACTATGACTTCACACTCACCGACGTGCTGCTCGGCTGGCTGGTCGTCGGCTACTTCCCGATCTTTCCCTGGCTGGCCTTTCCCCTGCTGGGGCACGCATTGGCGGCGTGGCTCTTTCACGGGACCCGTAGCGGGCGGCTACGGCACATCGCAGCCAGCGGTGTTGCCGGCATTGCAACAGCCCTCGTGATGACCGCGACCTGGGACGCTCTCCCAGCCGTACTCACCGGCGAGGGGGGGCGCGGTTGGACGATGTTTCCGGCGTCGACGGCCTATTGTTTGGGGACGGCTGGCACGGTGACCCTCATGGTGGCAATCCTGCATCAGTTGCTCGATGGGCGGCGCGATGATTGGGGCTGGTTGCTCGACTGGGCGACGCCGCTCAGTCGGCATGCCCTGTCGATGTATCTGCTCCATCACGTCGTTCACGTGTGGCCGCTGTGGGTTTGGGGGGCGGTCGCGACCGGAGAGACGACAGCCCTGTGGCAGGTGGCAATGCCGCCGGTGGCATCACTCGTGCTGGCGGCCGGGTTTCTCATCGGAGCCATATTTTTCTTTCACTACGTCGATCGGCGACGGATCCCGTCAACAGAGTCGCTGATGCGTTGGCTGTGCGATTGAGGTGACCACGTCATCGCCGCGGCACGGAGGTGATCCAACCCTCGAGGGGATCGACGGAGCGGGGCAGTCCATACCGGGGTAGCGTGGCTGCATGTGCGGCCTGGAGCGAGCAAATCACGGCATCGAGCAGATCGCCACGTCCATCGCCTACGAGTCGGCGTCGCCACGTGTCGGTGACGATCAGTCGCACCGCAAGGCCGGCTGCTCCATCGAGAAGCGCCCTCAGGATGGCCGTGCGGTTGCGGCGGCGGTCAGGCGTTTGTCGTGCGGGGTCGTCACTCTTGTACGATCGCGATGTAATTTTCCGGGCGGTGAATCCCGGATAGGCCTCCAGCGCAATGCGGCTTGGCTGCCCATGACGGCCCGGATGTCGATGGGCCGGGAACGTGAGGCCGGCCGGGCCCCAGGGCGCCCGGGCCGCCGGGGAGAAACCAACCCCCCCGGGGGGTGGCCCCCCCCACCCCCCCCGC
>JAYQOK010000005.1:46674-66151 GCA_038144795.1 Candidatus Kuenenia sp.
GCATCGAGCATGCGCTCGATGCCGGCATGCATCATCCAAGCCACAGGTGGATTGGCCCACCGCATCGCCGGGCTCGACCCGGCCGGCTTGTCGGTAGCCCGCCACGCGAATTTGTCACCAGCCGGGCGGCCATCGCACCAGCGGCGGAACGTGCTGCGAAGGTGCTCGCGTGGCTGGGTGCAGTAGAACCGGACGAACTGTGGCCATGTGGTTGGCCAGCCCTCATGCTCGATGAGCACACGCGGCTGCCCGAACGGCAGATCAAAACCCCCGACCCATGCCTCCTCTACCTGCAGAAAGCGAGTGAACTCACAGAAGCTTTCAAGGTTGTGGATGTCGGTGAGGCGATACGCATGCCGATGATCCAGAGTGCCGACGGCGATCGTGATCGGCTTTTTTCTGCACGGTGCCGATGTGAAGTCCACGCCGATGATCTTTTGGCACGACGGCAAGAGATCAATTCCGTGAGGAGCGTGGCCTGTCGTGCCTTATGAACAGTCGCAGTGCGACCAAGAAATTCTGGAAAAAAGCGCGGTCTTTGCCAGCCGAGAAGCTGGTGCCGTCAGTCGAGGGCGGATCGCGAAGACGAGGCGTCTGCCGATGGAAAGTCGGTCGGCATTGCCTTTGTCACGCTGCCGGTGGCGGCCCACTCCGCTCCCCGTTGGAACGTCGTGATGAATCCGACACATTCCATCGAGTACGTCTCATGCCCCATCGGTGTGTGAAAGACACGGCCCTTTCCGAAGTCGATGGTCATGATCATCGGCTCATGACGCTGGGTCTTCGGAGAAAAGGCAGTGGCAAGCACGGTTATGTTTTCAGCCGGTCCGCGGAGGCTGTCGTAGAGTTCGTCCTTGGCATGCATCCACATCGTGGGCATGCCTTGCACGATTGGATGGGTTGCATCACGAACGACGACAACAAATTCATGCTGTGGTCCGTGACTACCTCCTGGTCCAGCCTTTGTGTCACGGACGAGGTTTCCATCGGCATCAAAATAGAGATAGGGCCCGCTCTTCTCGTTGCGTCCACCCCAGCCACCAAGCCCGATCATCCTGTTGTAGGGCTCCCAGTTGGGAAACGAGTTGTCGGCGGCATGAATAACCACGAGACCGCCCCCGTTGGACACATACTGTTCCAACGCCGTACGGGTTTCTTCGGGCCACATCGCTGCCCCATGGCCGAAATTACTGACGACCACGGTGTAGTCCATGAAGCGAGGCTTGAAGTCCGGGTCCTCCCCCTTCGGCGCGTGGGTTATCACGTCGACGGCGAAGAGCCCTGTCTCCTCAAGGTAACGCTTCATCATGGCTGTCGTTGCGGGCCAGCAGCGATGATTGTTTTGGCCATCGACGATCAGGGCTTTTTGCGGTGCGGCGGCAGCGGACAAACATGTCATGGCGATGCTTGCCAACATTGTGGTACGAACGAAGTTCATCGTGTCTCTCCACTTGCAGGATCGCTGTGGGCTCACCACAGCAGTGCGAGACTACTGCCACGGGAAGAACCGTGGCAACTCCCTACCAATCAGGTCGTGCGGCCACCGCGACCGGCGGAGGGCGGGATGGCAGAGGTTTCGGCGGCCGGCACGTCACGGGAACTGCCAACCGGAGGTGCAGGCTCTACGGCAGGGCCGACTGGAGCCACGCTCGGCTCTGATGCGCCCTCGGGGCCAGCGGCCGGTGACCGGGCCTCAGGCGTTGAGATTGGCTCAAGGCCGTCTTCAACGGGCTTTTCCGTTCGCACAGCACCGGTGGTTTCCGGGTCGATGTGCTGCAGGTTTGAGCCCTGCCAGCCTTCGGCCTCCTTCTTCACAGCGGGGGCGGGCATGTCGCTGAAGGTTTTTGGCGTCGCTGCCGGGGCCAGTTGGGTTGCCGGGGCGGTCGGACGCGCAGCCGCCGCCGGTTCCAGTGACGGTGCCGTCGACGGTACCTGAACGGGAGCGGTCGGCAGCGGGTTGCCACACGGATCAAGCGGCACCCGCATCACCACCGTCCGCGGTTTCCGGACGGAATAGGTGTAGGGTACTCGCTTCTCGACGGTCCGAGGCACCTGCATCATGCGCTCTTCAGTGACATACTTGCAGACCTGCACACTCACTGGCTCTACCCGCTCTTCAGTGACATATTTGCACACCTGAATCGGTACTTGGCGGACCTGTTCCTCGGCGACCATCCGCATGGTCTGAACCGGCACCTTATTCTCGACCCGTTCAACGACCTTCCGTACCGTCTGCACGGGCACTTGGCGGACCTGTTCCTCGGCGACCATCCGCATGGTCTGCACGGGCACCTGTTGAACCACTTGCTCATCGACGTACCGAACCGTTTGCACCGGCACGCGACGGGTCACAACGCGGTTGACCATTGTCGTCTGCGGCACCTGCACCGGCGTGTAGGTGGGTTGATAGACGCGGTTGACCTGATTGACCACCGCGCCGGGCGTCATCGCCCAGGCATATCCACCCCGCTGCCACTGCATGAGGCCGGTGTAGGGATTCACCGCCCAGCCGCCCGGCACCCAGCCGAGCTGCGCCGTGCCGGGGGTGACCATCGGCGTGACGGTGTCGACCGCCTGCGTACCCACAGAGTAGGCCGTATGCATGGTGGTGACCGGTTCGGCAACGGTGTAGGCCTCCTCCCGCTCGCTCGTCTCGTAGACAGGACGGCGAACAGTGCTCACCTGCTGCTGCATGGCTGTCTCGTAGACCGGCTTCATGACGGTGAACCGCTCTTCGCGGGTATTCGTCTCCACCACGTCCCGAACAACATCGTAACTCCGGTCGACAACCTGGGTTTCATAGACGGGCTTCATGACCGTCACACGCTCTTCGCGAGTCTGGGTTTCCCAGACCGGACGCTGCACCGTGTAGCGACGTTCCTGTGTCTGCGTTTCCCAGACCGGCTTTTGGACGGTGTAGGTCTTGGTGTCGTAGACCGTTTCGTAGGTGATTCGATAGGCGGTCACCTGCTCCTCGTCGTACACCGTCTGCACATCAAGACGATAGGTCTGCGTTGCCACCGGGGCGGCCACGGCATCACCACAACACTGGGCTTCAGCCGTCGCCACGAAGAGCGACGCCTGGGGGGCGAAGGCCACCACAGCACACAACACGAGCCGCAGGCAACCGGCCAGGGCAGATGACCGGGCAACAAAGAACCGGAAGACACCGGAAACGGGCATGGGCGAAATCCTCCAAAAAACGGTGCTTCGAGACTAATCCCAGATACGCAGGCTTCAAGCGGGAGGTTGAGAAAAAATTGGCTTTTTTTCCGCAAAAAATCATTCCCGGCCCGCACGAACCGCGCAACTGGTCCATCTTCCGGCAGCCGGCAAGCAGCGACGCAAGATGGGAAACTGGGGGCCGTTCGACTACATCGCCCTGTCAATTAGGTGGCGTTCGCAGACGGGCAGTTTCGCAAGCGAGGGTATGTGATACCGGACACCATCGGTGTCGGTAACCATGACGGAGTCATCCGTCGCGCGCAGGATGTCATCGGCATGAGCTACAGTGAACCGTCGCCGCCCTCGATCGGTGACAACGCTCCACCCAGTTGGTTCGCCAGCGGAAATGCTCTCGATGCGCTCGATCACGGGCAGAAAGTCCCGGCTAGCCAGTTCTCGCTCAACGGTCGCCCGCAGAGACTCCGGTGCGGCCTCAAGTGGCTCGATCCACGCCAGTTCCGTTCCGTCGGCAGAGAGAATCGAGACGGCGGCGTGAGGAGCTGAAATCGGAAAGGCACGGATGATATCCACGTTGCCGTGCGTGACACCATCGGTTCCCGTGAACTGCAGCCTGCCGTGGATGGTCTGTTCAAGTCGGCATGAATCGAATCCGCTCGCTGCCTGCGATGGGGTATGAGGAGGTGTCATGGAGGGCTCATGTGAGGTCAGGAAACAGGGGTTGGCCCCGCGGCGTCCTTGTTCTGCGCACGATGGAGACGGGAGTAAACGCCACCCCGTGCAAGCAGGGCGTCATGGCCGCCACTTTCCACAATCCGTCCATCTTGAAGAACGATGATTCGATCGGCTCGCCTCAGTGTGGAGAGCCGATGGGCGATGGCAATCGTGGTCCGGCCGGTCACGAGGTGATCAATCGCCGCCTGAATAGTCGCCTCCGTCTCGACATCGACGCTCGAGGTGGCCTCATCGAGAATCAAGATGCGGGGATCGACCAGAAGCGCCCGGGCAATCGACAGCCGTTGTCGTTCACCTCCGGAGAGTGAACCACCCCGCTCGCCAATCCGTGAGTCATAGGCAGCCGGTAGGGAAAGAATGAACTCGTGGGCTCCGGCAGCACGCGCCGCGGCAACAATCCGGGTGGAGGATGCGTCTGGGCAGCCGTAGGCGATGTTTTCGGCGATGGTTCCGAAAAAAAGAAACGGTTCTTGTAGCACACAGCCCAGATTGCTGCGGTATTCCTCCACGGAAACATTTCTGAGATCCACGCCGTCGATACGAATCGAGCCGCTTGTTGGGTCATAGAAGCGACAGACCAGATTGGCGAGGGTTGATTTTCCGGATCCGCTGGTGCCGACGAGCCCGACCATCTCTCCGGGCTCAATCGTGAGATCGACGCCGTGGAGAACCTCACGGGTACCGTACCGAAAATGAACTCCTGACAGTTCGATCCGGCCGCGCACCCTGCCGAGTGGTACAGGATGAAGGGGATCGGCGACTGTTGGTTGGCAATCGAGAATATCAAAGATCCGCTGTGCACTCGCCGCCGCCCGCTGTGTGGCCGGTACCATGTGAATCATCGATTCGACACGGACGTAGAAGCGGGCGATGTAAGCGAGGAATGCCGTGAGGCCGCCAACCGTGACGGTGCCGCCAAAAACGAGCCATGCTCCGGCGGCCCATACCACCAGCGTGCCACACTCCGTGAACAGGCTGACGAGCGGTCCGAAGAATGACCACGTCACGTTTACGCGATCGTTGGCTTCAAGCACTCGGGTGTTGGCCATCGTGAAGCGTTCGATCTCCCGATGCTCTTGGGCAAATGCCTTGACGACCCGGATCCCTGGAATCGTGTCGGCAAGAACGCTCGTCATGTCGGCCCATGCGATGCTGGCCCGTGAAAATCCTCGCCGCAGTTTGACGCGCACGGTGTAGACCAACCAGACCACGAGTGGAAAAGGTACGAGCGTGACAACTGCCAGGAGAGGGTTGAGCGTGACGAGTACGAGGGCGGTGAGTACGACGAGCAGGACGTCGGAGAAAAAAGTGATGACATTAACGGACAGAAACAGATTGATCCGATCGGTATCGTTCCCGACACGGGTCATGAGGTCACCGGTTCGTTTGGCGGAGAAAAAATCGAGTGACAGCGATTGAAGATGGGCATAGGTGCGGATTCGCAGGGTGGCGGCAATCCGCTCGCTGACCCAGGCGAGCGTCCACGTCCGCGCCCACGACAACAACCATGCCACGATGGCGGCGAGGAGCAGGCCGCCGAGGTACCACCAGACGGCTGAGAACGGCACAGGAACGCCTTGCTGCCGGGGAATCAAGACGCGGTCGACCAATGGCATGGTGAGGTATGGAGGAACCAGAGCCGCAGTCGTGCTTGCCAAAGAAAGAAGGCCGCCTACTAGAGCCACGCCGAGATAGGGCCGAGCGAACACCGCCAGCCGTATCAGTGACCTCCACGAGGCTCGCGTCCCAAGTTCCCCACCTTCTTCATCGAGGGTTTTTGATGGAGGTGGGGTGACTGCCCGGGTTGCTTCTGCCGGCCGGGCGGCGTGGGTTTCGGATCGGCCATGAACCATCTGATCGAATGCATCTTTGAGAGCATGCGCTCCTCTGGCTCTGGCGGCTGTAAATCTCCAATCGGCAAGTGTCTGGCCGTCGTGCATCAGTTCCATGCGGCCGAGCACCGCTCGGGTGTGCACATTGAGATGGGTGCCCGAATTCACCTGCCATTCTTTGGGCCGCCCGTTTGGTTCGGGGCGGCCGGTGGTCGGGTCGTCGGAGAGAAGCCGGCTGGAAGTCAATGCAATCCAGCCATCCGCGAAGTGCAAGTCGGCGTCCAGATCAAATCGACATACCGCGAGCACCTCTTCGTCTGGTTCGATGGAAAATCGTTCCGGGAGGCGGGGGGGGCCAGAGAGAATGGACCGCGGCCCGACGGCGATGCTTGAGGGCGGCGGGAGGGGGCTCGGCGATGGAGCCGAGGGGAGGCGGCGGCGTGTCAAGAAAAACCGTGAAAAGCGGTTAAAGGGAGCGTTGTATGAGGGGAGACACCGCGAACATCTGTATTTCAACGGAAAGGCGTGGTTTTCCGAACATCCCTAGGGTACCGTGCAGGAGCGGTTTCGTCGCGGTAAGGGCCTTGGCAGCCGATGAACAAAGGCCCACTTGGCAATTTTTACGACCCGGCCGGACATCTGGCCAATGATTTGTACAAACGATTGTCAATCTTTCCACCAGACGTTCCTGTGGCAAAGGTGTCGCTTCGTTTTTTCCTGTCTCCGGAACCGGCGCCTTTTCATGAGTCTCACGGCACGCGGAATGCCTGTCGGTTTCCGACAAGTGCTCCGAAAAAGGTTCCTTCTGCCAGGGTGGGTGCGTACACTTTCGGTGGACTGGATTCGTTTAACGCCAGGCTTTCAGAATTCCATGCTGCCAATGGCCACGGCGGCCAACTTCGACGTGGTCACTTTGTTTTTGCAATCGTGCCTCCGGGCGACGCGCCCGGAGCATCGTGTATCTTTTCGCGCATCCTTCTTCCATGGTGTTATCGGAATGTCCGGTGACCGAAGCATCGCGATTGTCCCAACCCCGAGCACGCGTCTGCAGAGGGTGATGAGAGCGCGCATCAGCGTCTATGAAGATCAGTTCCCTCCGGGTTCTCCGCGGTCCGAATCAGTGGGCATCATTTCCGGTTCTCGAGGCGGTTGTTGACCTTGGGCATTTTGAGGATTTTCCATCGCATACGCTGCCGGGCTTCAATGACCGGCTGATGGCTTGGCTGCCGACGATGATCGAACACCGCTGCTCGATCGGAGAGCGGGGTGGCTTCTTCCAGCGGCTGCGGACGGGTACATGGCTAGGGCATGTGCTTGAGCATGTGACGCTGGAGCTCCAGACGCTTGCCGGCACGCCTGTTGGCTACGGACGGGCTCGGGAGACAGCCGATCGCGGTGTCTACTGGGTGGTTATCGAATACAAGGAAGAGGCCTTTGCCGTTGAGTGCCTCTATGTGGCCCATCGACTCCTCTTGGCCGCCATCGATGATGCGCCCTTTGACGTGACTGCTGAAGTGGTTCGGCTGCGAAAGCGGTTGCTGGATGTGCAACTCGGCCCGAGCACGCGGTCGATCGTGACTGCCGCGTTGGCCCGAGGAATCCCTGCCCGCCGGCTGAGCGAAGGGTCACTTGTGCGGCTTGGGCAGGGAGCCAGGCAACGGCGAATCATTGCTGCCGAGAGCGATGCCACGTCGGCCGTCGCGGAGTCGATCGCCCAGGATAAGGAACTCACCCGCACGCTCCTCAAGGAAGGGGGGGTGCCGGTGCCGGAAGGCCGACCGGTGGCCGATGCGGCAGACGCCTGGGCGGCTACCCAGGAAATCGGTTCGGCCGTCGTGGTTAAGCCACGCGATGGCAATCAGGGCCGTGGCGTCTCGGTCAACATCTCGACTCGGGAGGAGATCGAGCGGGCTTGGCATATTGCCCGTGCAGAGTCTCCGTCGGTCGTTGTCGAGCGATACGTTCAGGGAGCCGACTATCGCGTGCTGATCATTGGAGGACGGATGGTTGCGGCGGCCCACCGGCGGCGGCCGATGGTGATCGGGGACGGCGTCTCCACGGTCCGGCAACTCGTCGATCGGGTGAATGAAGACCCACGACGCTGTGGCGATCATGCCTGTTCTCTGAGTCCAATCGAGATCGACGCCGTTGCCCTGGCGGTGCTGGTTGAGCAAGGTCTGGAACCTCAGAGTGTACCCGAGCTGGAGCAGGTGGTGTTTCTCCGGAACAATGCCAACCTGAGTACCGGCGGAACCGCGGAGGATATCACCGATATTGTGCATCCTGACGTGGCGGCGCGGGCTATTGATGCGGCTCGGATTGTGGGGCTTGATATCGCCGGCATCGATATCGTAGCTGACGACATTGCCTTGCCGCTTGAGGAGCAACAGGGTGCGGTCATCGAGGTTAATGCCAGCCCCGGCCTGCGAATGCACCTCGAGCCCACTGAAGGCACACCGCAGGAGGTCGGTGCTGCAATTGTCGACACGCTTTTTCCGCCAGGAGATGACGGTCGCGTTCCGGTCGCTGCAGTCACTGGCACCAACGGGAAGACGACGGTGGTGCGACTTCTCTCACATCTTGTAGCGACCGGTGGGGCTACGGTTGGTACGACGTGCACCGAGGGTGTGTTTATCGGCACCCGCATGATCGACACCGGAGACTGTAGCGGCCCCAAGAGTGCCCGTCGTGTGCTCGCCAATCCCACCGTTACCGCGGCTGTGCTCGAGACGGCTCGGGGAGGTATTCTCCGTGAGGGCTGTGGCTTTGATTTCTGCGACGTGGCCGTTGTGACCAACATCGGCGAGGGAGACCATCTTGGGATCGACGGCATCGATACGCCGGAGCGGCTGGCCTGGGTGAAGGGCGCGATTGTTGCTGCCGTGCGGCCTGGAAAAGGGGCCGCGATACTCAATGCGGCCGATCCGCTTGTGGTCGATATGAAGAAGTGGTGCAAGGGGCAGGTGGTCTATTTTGCTCTTGATCCAGAGCATTCTGTCGTCGTCGAGCATCTCGCACACGGCGGCTTGGCCGCGACCGTTCGTGAGGGCTGGATTGTCTTGTGCGATGGGCCCCGCGAGACGCGACTCGCCCATCTGGACAGAGTTCCCCTCGTGCATGGCGGGCTGGCGAGTTTTCAGGTGGAAAATGTCTTGGCGGCGGCCGCCGCCGCCTGGCGGCTTGGCGTGCCGCTCGAGTTGGTGCGGGTGGGGCTCGAGAGCTTTGCCTGCGGTGCGGCCGGCTCCCCGGGTCGCTTCAATCTGCTTGAGATGAAGGGCGCGACGGTGGTGATCGATTATGGCCACAACCTCGGGGCACTTGAGCAGATGTGTCGCGTGGTCGAATATCTGCCCGGAAGTCGACGGATCGCTGTCTATTCGGCTGCCGGTGACCGTCGGGATGAGGATCTTCTCGCTCAGGGGCGGTTGCTGGGAACTTTGTTCGATCGTGTTCTCTTCTACGAGGATGCGTATGTCCGAGGGCGGAAGCCTGGCGAGATAACGCATCTTCTAGCAACAGGTATCGGAGAGACCCCGACCCGCGCGAGAGAGGTCGTGTCGGGAGGAACGTGGCTTGAGGCTGCCAGCAAGGCGATCGAGTCACTTGCTTCTGGCGATGTCCTGCTTCTGCAAGTTGACTCGATAGAACAGACGATGGCGTGGTTGGCGAGTCAGACACATGTGCCCTTCCGAGAAACGAGCATTCGGGAAATTCTCGGTCAGGAAACACCCTCATCGGGACAACGGAATGACTCACTTCAGCCCGGGCCGACGATCAAGGGCTCCACGCACGCCTAGCTGTTCCGGATGCCGGGCGATCTTGTCGGTGAAGACGCGGACATCGTTCACGATCGGCCGGAGTTCCTTCGTGATCCGGTTCACGTTGGCGGCGGCCTGGGCGAGTTCCTCATAGACCAGTGGATCACGGACCAGACGCCCAAGCGTCCCTTGCGACTCGTTGAGCGCCTTAGTGAACATGACGGCCTGCGACAGTACCTCATCAAGGCGGCCGATCGTGGCGTCGACCCGTGAGACCATCTCCTCACCCCGTTCGCTGAGTGGCCGGGTGAGGCCCTCGAGATTGCGGAGATTGCGGTCGGCTGAATCGAGCGTGGTGCCGATTCCCTGCACGGATGATCGCAGGTCGGCGAGCACCGCCGGCATCTCGTTGATCGTGGCCTTGAGCTTTTCACGGGAATTGGGGTCACCCATCACATCGTTGATGTTGTTCATCGCGAGACTGAAGGAATCCAGAGCCGCCTCGGTCTTCCCGACCATCCGCTCGAACGCGTCGTCGTCTCCCAGAAAAAGCTTATCGAGGTTGGTCGACAGTTTCGAAACCGACTCGCTTGCCTCCGACAGGGAGTCGAGTGTGGCGCTAAACTTGGGCTCGAGAGTGGCAAAGATCTCGAATGGATCGCGGGCCACCTGACCCATGAGCACCTCCTCGGGGCCAACCCGTTGTCGCGGGGGCACGATGCGGCCGGGCACCAGTTGGATCTCGGCATCACCGAGGAGCGTGGTGACGATGCGTGGCTGCTCGTCCTTGTAGATCGGCACATAGGAATCGATGTCGGCGACCACGCTCACGCCGCCGCGTTCGTCGAGCTGCACTTTCGAGACGCGGCCGACGAGGATGCCGTTTTTCCGCACCGGGGTGCCGTCGGAGACACCGCGGGCGTCAGTAAAGCTGAGTTTCAGGGGGTAGGAAGCCTGCACCAGCGACGGCAGGTCACCGAAGAGCACGATCAGGATGCCGGCGATGATCGCTGTCGCCAGCACCATCACGCCCACCCGAAACTGCATTACGCGATCGTTCATACGGTCTCCTCAGCCTCGTCCGGCTCCTCGGGCTTGTCGCCACTGCCCTTCGCATCGCTCTGCTCCTCCTGCATCTCGGTGAGCCGGCTGCCGGCACGGCCCTCGACAAATTGGCGGATACGGGGATCCCGCGATCGGTCGAGTTCCTCCGGGGTGCCGTCGAACACGATCTGGGAGGCCTCGGGCCGCAGTCGGAAGACGGGATAGAGCATGATGATGCGGTCGGCAACCTTGCGGGCGGTGTGCATGTCGTGGGTGACCACGACGCTCGTCACCCGGGGCCGCTGCCGGACGCGGAGGATCAACTCGTTGATCACGTCGCTCATGATCGGGTCGAGGCCCGTGGTCGGCTCGTCATAGAGAATGAGGCTCGGGTCGAGGGCCAACGCCCGGGCGAGGCCGGCCCGCTTCCGCATGCCGCCGGAGAGTTCCATCGGTTTCTTGCGAAGGGCCGACCGTGGCAGCCCCACCTCATCAGTCAGCGCGGTCACAATCTGCGTGATCTCGGCAGCCGGAATCCGGGTGTGTTCACGGAGCGGGAAGGCGATGTTGTCGGCGATCGTGTAGCTGTCGAAGAGTGCGGCGCCCTGGAAGACGAAGCCGTAGCGGGTGCGAAGGTGGGCGAGCGTCCGGTCGCTCATGCGCGGCAGGCTCTGCCCCTCGAAGCGGATGTCGCCGATCGTCGGGTGGATCAGGCCGATCATCGTTTTCAGTAGCACCGTCTTGCCGCAGCCGCTCTCACCGAGGATCACGAGTGTCTGCCCGTCGGGGATCGCGAGCGTGATCTCGCGGAGCACCTCCTGCTGGCCGAAGCGGACCGTCAGCCCCGCGATTTCCAGCAGCGCCGGCGCGGGGGCCTCGGTGGGCGGGCTCGGGGCGGTGGCAGTGGCGGGCACGGAAACGCTCCTACAGCAGCTTGCGGGGGCCTTCGGGCCGGAAGAAGTCATGGACGTTGTTGAGCCAGATGCCCAGGAACAGGTCGAGCACGAGAATCATCACAAAAGAATGCACGAAGGCATTGGTGGCAGCCCGCCCCACCCCTTCGGCTCCTTGGTCACAATGAAAGCCGTGATGGCAGCTCACCAGCGCGATGGCGGCGCCAAAGAAAAAGCTCTTGAAGATCCCCATCAGGAAGTCGAAGGCATCGATATACTCGCGGGAGTTGGCCCAGTAGTGGTGGTAGTCGATGCCGAGGATGCCGTGCGAATAAAGGTAGCCGCCGAGCACGCCCATGAAGTCGGCCATGATCGTGAGCGTGGGAATCAGCACCAGGCAGCCGAGGAAGCGGGGCACCACGAGGTAGTAGAGCGGGTTGGCACCCATACTCTCCAGCGCATCAATCTGTTCGGTGACTCGCATGGTGCCGAGTTCAGCAGCCATGGCACTGCCGACCCGACCGGCGAGCATCGTGGCAGCCAGCACCGGACCCAGTTCGCGGACCAGTGATAGATTGATCACGGAACCAAGCCGGGTCTCGAGACCCAGTGCATTGAACTGGGCATAGCTTTGCACGGCCAACACCATCCCGATGAACAGGCCAGTCAGCGCTACGACGGGAAGCGACATCACTCCGATTTGATAAAAGTTGGGAAGCAACACATCTCGTCGCTGCCGGCGGGCGAAGAGCCAGCCGACCGTCTTTAGCGAGAATAGCGTGACATCGCCGATGCCGGCCACGAGGCTGATGGCGAACGCACCGAGATCGGCCACCTGCTCAGTGAGCCAGCCGGTGACGCCCCCGGGTGGGGCTGTGTGGTTCGTGGTGGGTGATGATGCCATCGCGCCGTCGGCGCAGCCGCGCCCGTCCTCCTACGGAGAGGATCGGCTGCGCCGGTCAGGTGGCTTGAGCCGTTCGCACCGATCATGACAGTACGCGGCAAGTCAGGGAGTCTGGGGTGATCTGCGAATTAACTCGACGAGGAATCGTCGGTGGGGCCGGTGGCGACGGGCTCAGCGGTGACGATTCCGGTGAAGACGAGTTGCTTCTTGCCGGCCACTTCCTTGCAGTCCACCTGGATCGTGTCTTTGCCCTCAAACTCACCCTTGAGCAGTTCCTCGCTGACCGGGTCCTCGATGAAGTTTTCGAGGGCCCGGCGGAGCGGGCGGGCACCGAAGTCGGTATCGGAGCCCTTCTTGATGAGGAACTTCTTGGCCTCGTCAGTAAGTTCGAGCTTGAGGCCCCGCTCGCTGAGCCGCTCGCGGACCTTCTCCAGCTCGATATCGATCACCTGCTTGAGGTTGTCGACCGTGAGATGGTGAAACACGATCACGTCGTCGAGACGGTTGAGGAACTCCGGCCGGAAGACCTTTTCGATCCGCTCATTGACCCGCACCTTCATGCTGTCGTAGCTGGCGTCAGTATCAGGCGCCTGGAAGCCGAAGGCCGACTCATTCTTGATCGCCTCGGCGCCGGCGTTGGTCGTCATGATCAGAATCGTGTTGCGGAAGTCGACGTTTCTGCCGAACGAGTCGGTGAGCCGCCCTTCCTCCATCACCTGCAGGAGCATGTTGAAGACGTCAGGATGAGCCTTTTCGATCTCATCGAGCAGCACCACGGCATAGGGACGCCGGCGGATCTTCTCGGTGAGTTGGCCGCCTTCCTCGAAGCCGACATAGCCCGGCGGAGCGCCGATCAGCCGGCTCACGTTGTGCTTCTCCATGTATTCGCTCATGTCAATCTGGATGAGCGCGTCGGCATCACCAAACATGAACTGCGCCAGCGCCTTGGCGAGCAGCGTCTTGCCCACACCAGTCGGCCCGGCGAACACGAACGATCCAATCGGCCGCTTCGGATCCTTGAGGCCGGAGCGGCTGCGGCGGACCGCCTTCGAGACGCTCTTGATCGCCGTGTCTTGGCCGATCACCTTCTTGTGGAGCTCGTCCTCCATCCCCATCAGCCGGGCCTGGTCTTCGGTGCTCATGCGGGTGAGCGGGATGCCGGTCATCTTTGAGACGACCTCGGCCACCACCTCTTCGTCGACCACACCGTCGGCCTCGCGGCTCTTATCCCGCCAGTCGCGGGTCATCGCCTGCTTCTTCTTCTTGAGCTTGTCGGCCTGGTCGCGGAGGGCGGCAGCCTTCTCGAAATCCTGGTTGGCGACCGCTTCCTCTTTTTCCTTGTTGAGGCGATCGACCTCTTCGTCGATCTCCTTGAGATCCGGCGGCTTGGTCATCGCCTTGAGCCGCACGCGAGCCCCAGCCTCGTCGACCACGTCGATCGCCTTGTCGGGGAGGCAGCGGCCGGTGATGTACCGGCTGGAGAGCTCGACGGCGGCCTCGAGGGCCTCGTCGGAGATGGTCACCCGATGGTGGCTCTCGTAGCGGTCGCGGAGGCCCTTGAGGATCTCCACCGCTTCGGCCTTGCTCGCCGGCTCCACCATGATGATCTGGAAGCGGCGGTCGAGAGCCGAATCCTTCTCGATGTATTTGCGGTATTCATCGAGTGTGGTGGCCCCGATGCACTGGATCTCGCCGCGGGCCAACGCCGGCTTGAGCACGTTGGAAGCGTCGATCGCCCCCTCGGCGCCGCCGGCCCCGACAAGCGTGTGGAGTTCGTCGATAAAGAGGATCGTGTTTTTGGCCCGACGGACCTCGTTCATCACCGCCTTGATCCGCTCCTCGAACTGCCCTCGGTATTTCGTGCCCGCCACCATCATGGCCAGATCGAGCACCACGATCCGCCGGTCGGCGAGCAGTTCCGGAACGTTGCCATCAACGACCCGCTGGGCAAAGCCCTCTACGATGGCCGTTTTGCCGACGCCCGCTTCACCGAGCAGCACAGGGTTGTTCTTCGTGCGGCGGCAGAGAATCTGGATCGCCCGTTCGATCTCCTTCTCGCGGCCGATCACAGGATCAAGCTTGCCCTGGCGGGCCAGTTCGGTGAGGTCGCGGCCGAAGCTGTCGAGGGCGGGGGTCTTGCTCTTGCCGCTCTTGGGCGATGACTCGCCGCCACCGCCGCCGGCGCCGGCCGTCTGGCGGCCGCCCATGCCGGCCCGCTCGCCGCCCTCCTCCATGCCGTGGCCGAGGAGGTTGAGTACCTCCTCACGGACGTCCTCGAGCTTGAGGCCGAGGTTCATCAGCACCTGGGCTGCCACTCCCTCCTGCTCGCGGAGCAGGCCGAGGAGAATGTGCTCGGTGCCGACATAATTATGGTTGAGGTTCCTCGCCTCCTCCATCGAGTATTCGATCACCTTCTTGGCCCGCGGGGTCTGCGGCAGCTTTCCCATCGTCACCATGTCAGGGCCGCTCTGTACCAACTTCTCCACCTCCATGCGGATCTTCCGCAGATCGATGTCGAGGTTTTTGAGCACGTTGGCTGCAACACCGCTGCCCTCCTTGATGAGGCCGAGAAGGACGTGCTCAGTGCCGATGTACTCGTGGTTGAACCGCTGGGCCTCTTGATTGGCCAGCTGCATCACCTTGCGAGCCCGGTCTGTGAAACGCTCGTACATGAGAAAATTCCCTGGTGTTGCGGGCAGGCCATGCCATTCCGGCAGGCATCCCATCCCATCATTCTGTCACTGCAAACCGTACGCCAAAAGGACCAGGGGATTCTAGGGAAGGAGGTCACAAAAGTCTCTTCACGTTTGCTGCGACCGCAGATTTCGAGACATTCGCTGCCCCCGGGCAATGGGCGGCTAGGCCGCTTTTTCAGCAGACGCTGCGGCGGAGCCGCCGGTGGGCATCGGGAGCACGTTGTCGTCGGGCGGCGATTCGGACTCTGCGTCGTGGCGGCCATGCTCAAGCAAGACGAACTCCCGGGCGATGGCGGTCTGCCAGGGAGCCCCGGAATCGCTCCGGGAGAGCTGCTCGAGCGCCCGTTTGGCTTCGGCTTTCCGGCCCACGCGGCGGAGGAGCGTGGCAAGCAAGAGCTGGGCCTCCCCGTCGGTGGGTGCGAGGGCGAGTGCCGCCCTGAGCCTTGTTTCTGCGGTGAGCCAGTCGCGGGCCAGGTAGGCGTCGCGGGCCTTCACGAAGAACGTGTGGGCCGCGGCATCGGGACCCTTGGAAATTGGGGCCGGAAACGAGGAGGCCGCCGAGGCGGTCGCCATGATCCAGACTGTAATCGTGGCCGTCCAGATCCCGATCGACACCGGGAGATCGACCAACTCTGACCAGATCCAGGTGGTCACGATCGCCATGTCGAGCAGCACGGCGAAGGCCAGCGCGAGCACGAGGCCACCGAGGCTACCGCGCAGCCACAGCCAGGGCAGACCGGGCCAGACGAGCGTGAGCGAACGGACCAATCCCATGCGACATCCCTGCGGGGCGGGGAGTGTAGGGATCGCCCCCCGTTTTTCCAAGGCGTTTGCCGGCTACAACAAGGGCATGGATTCGATTCCGCATGGCGCCGAGAACGAAGCAGATCAGCCCGCCGGCGACCGGCTCGGGCGGGTTGCCGGGGCGTGGCGCGCCCTCGACGCCTCGGCCAACCGGGCGGGCGAGGCGCTTCGGGTGATCGAGGATACCCTGCGGTTCATGCTCGACGATCCGTTTCTGACACAACAGGCCAAAGATCTACGGCACGACCTCGCCACGCTGCTCATGCAGGGTGGCCTCCAACACCGTATCGCCCTCCGCGATGTGGCAGGTGACGTTGGCGCCGGCTCACGGTCAGCCAGGCAACTTGGGCGCACCTCGCCCGGCGATCTTCTCGCGGCCAACGCTGCTCGAGCGGCTCAGGCGCTTCGGAGTCTTGAGGAGTGCGTCGCCCTAATCGCCACCGGCATGGTCGGCGGCTTCGAGCAGCTTCGCTACCGCCTCTACACGCTGGAGCGGGCGGCGATCGGGGCAGCGCGGTCAGCCGACCGGATGGACGGCATCCAGTTGTGTGTGCTCGTTGATGGACGGGAGGATGAGGTGACGTTCTCGGCCCTTGTGAAGTCGCTCTTCGCCGCTGGCGTGCTGATGATTCAGGTGCGGGACAAGACGCTTCTTGTGCCAAAGCTCGTTGCTCGCGTGCGGATGGCGTTGGCGATCGCCCACCGGCATGCCGACGAGGGAGGCTCGCGGCCGCTGGTGATTGTCAATGATCGAGCCGACGTGGCCGCGGCAGTCAACGCCGACGGAGTTCATGCGGGCGCCGACGATCTATCGACGCCGCTGGTCCGTCGCGTGATCGGCCCCCAGGCACTCAGCGGTCGCACTGCGCATTCGCTTGCTGAAGCAGAGGCCGCCGTGTTGGAAGGCGCAGATTATCTGGGAGTTGGCCCCTGCTTTCCCACAACGACCAAGCAGTTTGGTGCGTTTGCAGATCAGGAGTTTTTGCGCGGCGTAGCGGGATCGATCAGTCTGCCGACGTTTGCGATCGGTGGTGTAACACTGGAGCGGCTGCCTGAGCTGACGGCGTTGGGCATCCGCCGCGTCGCCGTGGCATCGGCGATCACGCAGGCCCCCGATCCCGCGGCCGCCGCCCGCGGCTTCATCGAGCAGTTGGAGCGGCTGGAGCCGCTGTTGCGGCATCCTTGATGGCCACCAGGATTGCCCGCGCCATATCTGTTTCGTCACGACTGCGGTAGCCGACCCAGACCCGTTGCACGCGGCCGTCGACGCCGATCAGGTAGGTCGTGGGGAGCGATCCAAAGCCATAGGTTTTGGTGAAGAGCGTTTGCACGGCGGAGTCGGGGTCGACCCAGGCGTCGAGTTCGATTCCCTGGCTGGCTAAGAAGCGGGTCACATAGGGCCCAAGTTCGCGAGGGTCTTGTTGATCGCAGGCGATGGCAATGAGTTGAAAGCGTGGCTCGCTGACCAGCCGACTGGCCAGCCGGGCAAGCCCGGGGAGTTCGCGGCGGCAGGGGGGGCACCAAGTGGCCCAGAAGTTCAGCAAGGTGACTTTGCCAATGAGTTCCGGGGTTGTCCGGGTTGGATCAACCACCGACACAAGCGGCAAGGCCCCAATGCTGCGGCCGATAGCCGGATGGGGAACTGCGGCCTGATCCGAGCAGCCCGTGGCGAGGAGGGCGACGATGACGGCGACGGCATGAGGGCGAGGTATCATAAGACGATTGGTGCGATGGCTCACTGAAGGAAGGCGGATCGGAAGTGTACGAAGTTGAGTTGAAGTTTCCTGCTGGTGATCTGGCGGCTCTCGAGCAGAGGCTTGTCAGGCTGGCAGCCCGTTTTGCTGACCCGATTGACCAGATCGACCGGTATTTCGCCCATCCTGCCCGGGATTTTGCCAAGACGGACGAGGCCTTCCGTCTGCGGCGGGTGGGGGCGGAGGTGGCAATTACCTGGAAGGGGCCGCGGATCGACTCGGCCACGAAGACCCGCCGCGAGATCGAGTTGCCGCTGGCTGCGATCGGTCCGGCTGGCAGTCGCACCATTCAGGAATGGACTGAACTGCTTGAGTCACTCGGCTTCCGGCAGGTCATGGAAGTCGCGAAGCGGCGGCGGCCGGCTCGCGTGCCCTGGCATGGCAGTGATGTCGATGTGGCGATCGACCGTGTTGAGGGCCTAGGAGAATTTGTCGAGTTGGAAGTGCAGGCCCGCCAAGGCGAATTGCCGCAGGCCCGCAGCGTGATTGAGTCGCTGGCCACCGATCTGGGCTGCGGTGAGCAGGAGCGGCGGAGCTATCTGGAACTGTTGTTGGCGAAGCGGCCAATCGCGCGGTGATAAAAAGAGGGTCGTACGAAACTTTCTCAGCGGGCTCTACTTCGCGCGGTTGTGTTCGTCAAGCACGATGACGGCCGGTATATGGGCGTCGGCCGTGGCCTCGTCGAGCCAGGTGAACGACATGATCGTCAGCCGATCGCCCGGCTTGCCAAGGTGGGCCGTGGCCCCGTTGAGTTCGATCACGCCCGATCCGGCTGCGCCGTAGATCACATAGGTCTCAAACCGCTCGCCGTTGGAGAGATTGCCGACCAGAATCCGTTCATAGGCCCGCAGGCCGACGCGTTCGGCGAGATCAGCGGCGATCGTCAGGCTCCCCTCATAATCAACCGAGGCACCCGTCACCACGGCGCGGTGGATCTTCGACTTGAGCAGGCAGGTCATCATCGTCAGCGGGAGGTCTCACGGAAGCGGACGGAACACGGCCGACACAGGCGCCGGCACGGCAAGCGTCCGATTCGTAAAGTTTAGCATGCCGGTCTCGGGGTCGATCGAAAAGGTCGCCACGGTATTCGAGTTTTGGCCCTCGGTGACAAGATGTCTGCCGTCGGGCGCAATGGCGAAGTGTCGTGGGGTCTGAACCTCCGCCGGTGTTGCTGCTTGAAACACAATCTTTCCCGTCGCCGCGTCGATACCGAAGACGGCGATCGTGTCGTGGCCCCGGTTGGACGCATAGAGAAATCGCCCGGATGGATGCACTGCGATCTCGGCGCACGAAAAGCCGGTGCGGTCGGTGACACCGTCCGGCAGCGTGGAGAGCGACTGGATCGGAGTGAGCGTGCCGGCCTGCGGGTCAGTCGCGAAGGCCGTGACCGTGAGGTCGAGTTCATTGACGCAGTAGGCATGCTTGCCGCTTGGGTGCATTGCGAAATGCCGTGGGCCGGCGCCGGCCTTGACTGTGGCAGCGGCGTGGGGGCGGATCGTGGCCCGATCGGTATCGAGGGCATGGATCAGAACCTGATCGAGGCCGAGGTCGCAGACAAAGGCAAACCGGCCGTCGGCAGAGATGTCCGCCGAATGGCCATGGGGCTTTTCCTGTCGCTTGATATTGATGCCGGCCTCGCCAGCTCGATCGTAGGCATGCTGGATAAAGCCGCCGGGCTCATCGCTGACAACCGGTTTGAGGCTGCCGTCGGCGGCCAGCCCCAGGCAGATCGAACTACCACCACCGTAGTTGGCAGCAACCACCACCCGGCCGTCGCGGTCCACGGAGAGATGACAGGGGCCACTGCCGCCCGACGACTGATGGTTAAGCAGTGTGAGGTGACCGGTCGATTCATCGATCGAATAGGCCATGAA
>JAYQOK010000006.1:0-36912 GCA_038144795.1 Candidatus Kuenenia sp.
GTGGCGGCTCTGGTTCTGGCTTGGGTTCTGCCTGGTGTTCAGCCTTGGGTTCAGGCTTGGGTTCAGGCTTGGGTTCAGGCTCAGTGGCCGCCGGTTCCTTCATCTTCGGCTTGTTGATTGACTTTCCGGCTTCGTCGATGGCTGCATCAGCTTCAGCCTTGGCGGCATCCGCCTTCTTTGCCGGCGTGGTTTTGTCGCCGGAAGCAGCGGTCGGAGTGGTGTCCGCAGGAGGAGAGGCCTCAATCACTTCGACTTCGACGACCTCACCTTTCGGCTTGGTATCGCTCGACGGTGCGCATCCGCTGACCGCCGCAACAGCTGAGATGGCGATGAAAAGGAGTGGAGTTGTCGAAGAAAGAGATGGGTTTATTCGCATGGCTCACCTACCTATTTGTCATCAAGTAGTTTGAAACAGAGTTGTTGGGCAGATTCTAGCGTCTTCACGCTCCCTCGACCACGCCGGCGGTTACGAGCCACTCCAACTCCCCTGGGTTGCCCCGCCCGTCTTCGAGCCGCAGCGAAGCGACCGATCCTTTCTGCATCCGGATGGCGGCCGATCCGTCGCCGATCGTGAGCGCCACCAGGCGCCCCACGCAGGGCGCGTGCCCGACCCAGGCCACACGCGAGGCGTCATAGTGGACCGTCCGTTCCAAGACCGCCTGCCAATCGGCCCCGGGGGCCAGGGCATCGACGAGGTCGACACCCGATGCGACTTCAAACACCTGCGCCATGATCTCGGCTGTTTCACGGGTCCGCACGAGGGGGCTCGAGGCGATGCGATCGACCCGCATTCCGCCATCCCGGAGATGCGAAATGAACTTCTCAAATCGCTTCCGCCCCTTCTTGGTGAGCGGACGCGAAAAATCGTCGCCAGCAGGACCAGCGTCCTCGGCCCAGGCGTGACGGACGATGTAGAGATGCGTGGGGATCGTGGCCATCGGGAGAATTGTGGTGGCTCCACCGAAGCGAAGCAAGGCATTACGCCTGACGCCAGAGCTCCTCGTCAGTGATGCCGGCGGCACGGATTGCCGCCGCTGCCTCGCGCCGCCAGCGGGTGGCATCGACTGGATAGCCGGCTGTGGGAGCGAGGCCTGGTAACCGCTCAGACCAAAACTGATTGAAGACTTCCATAGCAAGTTCACGGACGTACTTCGCCGTCATGCTTGCCAGGGCAACAGGGCCGCGGGCCTCGCCTCCGACACAAAACTCGATGCGACAGTCTGAGCCGAGCAGTTCGTAGGCCGACCGCGTGGGTGTCTCCTCGATTGGCTGCACGAGCGGGCAGTCAAAATGCCGGGCCACGACGGCTGCATAGTGTTTGCGACCGCCATGCCGATCGCACCAGATCGTGACCGGCGCGTGAGCCTCCGCTCGTCGGCGGGTGTCGGCGGCGAGCGTGAGTGTGACTGCCGAGAGGATGTCGGACTTATTGAGCCCGGCGGTCAAGTGGCCATTGAACTCAGCCGGATGCACGATCCGGCATGTGATCCGCTCAAGTGAGACACCGGCATCGGCCAGTGCCGTGGCGATGTGTGTACTTCGTGATGCGCAGGCCTCGGCATCGGCCACTCGTGGAAGAGGCACCACCTGCAACACCGGCCATTCGGGCGGCAGGAGCGCCTCGTCGCCAATGTCAGTGGCCGCCGCGAAGGCGGGCCAGCTGCTTGGCACAGCCCCGTTCGCGATCCCAAGCGCCGTCAGCACCCCCGCTTCAAGTGCCATCAGGCCGCCTGTCTTATTTCCGCCACGATAGACCTGCTTGGAGTCGGTCCACAGCGGAGTCACGCGTGTTGGGGGTAGGTCCACGGCCCGATCAGCAGCGTGGGCAGCGAGTGAAAGCGCACGGGCCAGCGTTGCTTCAGCCGCGGCTGGTGCAGCATCGACCTGCCAGACCGATGCCGCCACCACGAGCGGCCCAAGATTTGGCCCGTAGCCCGCCTCGTCGGTGCCGATGACGAGCGTCATCCCGGCAACGCTCCTCGGGGGGGATGCTGCCGACAGTACTCGTACACGGCGATCGATGTCGAGGTGGCGGCATTGAGGCTGTGGGGGAGGCCGGCGAGTGGAATCTCGGCCACGCGGTCGACCCGGTCGAGCACGTCGGGCTCGAGTCCGGTGCGCTCGTTGCCGACCACGAGCACTGTCCGCGGCAGGAATGAAAAACAGAACAGGCTTTCCGACCCGGTTGTCTGCTCGAGTCCCACCAGTTCGTAGCCCGCAGCCTTCAGCCGGTCGAGTACTGGTGGCAGGCTGCGGTGGACCTCGAGCATCACCGCGTCGGCCCCATCGCGGGCGATGCGGTCGTGAAGCCGGGCGGCACCGCAGGCGATGACACGGTGGATGCCGAAACAGCCACAAGTGCGTACGATGTGTGACAGATTGATGTGGCTGCGCATCGGCGCGCATGCCACGATGAGTTCCCGCGGCTGATGAAGCTGCTCTGGAGGCTTGTGACGAATGTGTGTGAAGTGTGGCATCGGCGCAAGCATTATGGCATGCCTGGCGGTGGCATTTCTCGGAGCCTGTGGAGGATGTGGGAGCGAGCCGCCCGCACAGGCACCGGCTGCCGCTGCTCCAGCCACCCCGCCGACGGAGGCCGATCCCCTTCCGGTCACGATTCGTCTGGTCGATCACACGGAGGTCGAGGCTGAGCTGGCGAAGCATGCCGGCAAAGTCGTGGTGCTCGACTGCTGGAGTACCTCATGTCCACCATGCATCAAGGAATTTCCGGGGCTGATCAAGTTACAAAAGACCTTTGGGGAGCGTGTCGTCTGTCTGTCGCTCTCTTTTGACTACGAGGGCATCGGGACACCGGATGAGGTCGTGCCGCGCGTCGAGGGCTTCCTGCGGGATGTCGGTGCCGGCACGATTGTGAATCTCGTAGCCCGTGAGGATGCCGACGCACTCTACGAAAAAATGAGTCTCGTCAGCGTGCCGGCTGTGTTCGTGTACAAGGCCGATGGGGCGCTGGCCCGCATGTTTGATGATGACATGGCCTCCAAGAAACTGGGGCGACCCTTCACCTACGAAGACATCACCGCTGCAGTGGAAGAATGCCTGGCCCGTTGAGGTGCAAAGCAGCGTCACCGTAAACTCCATTGCGGAGCAACCAGTCCATGACGAATCAACCCGACCGGCCGGAGAATACGGCGGATCCAACCAAAAATCCCCAGGGTCCCCGACCTGGTGACACGGTTCGCGGCCCACTAGTGTTTGGTCGTGAGACGGTGGAGTCGATCGTGGTGGCCTTCGCGCTGGCGCTGCTCTTTCGTGCCTTTGAGGCCGAGGCGTTTGTCATCCCCACCGGTTCGATGGCGCCAACATTGATGGGGCGTCACAAGGATCTGGCCTGTGACGCATGTGGTCTGACCTATCGAGTCGGGTGTAGTGCTGAAGAAGACGATCAGTCGCAGGGCCTCCGGATGGAGTTGGCGCGGCTGGAGCGGGAGGTCGTGCGGTTGCGCTCGGCCACTGACAGTTCGCTGAGCACGCCGCGGGAGCGGGAGGAGGCCCGTCGGCAACTGGCCGACCTCGAGCGGGATGGCGGGCCGATTGCCCAGCGCCGGAGCCGGCTCGACAGCAAACTCGTCGCGGCCGGCACCTGCCCCAACTGCGGCTTCCCGGTCGAACTGCTGCAACAGCGGAACGGTGGCCTCGAGTACGACCCGCGGTATCCGTCGTTCAACGGTGACCGCATCCTGGTGAACAAGTTTGCCTATGACTTCGCGGAACCCAAGCGTTGGGACGTGGTTGTGTTTCGGTATCCGGAGGATGCCAAAATCAACTACATCAAGCGGCTTGTCGGCCTGCCTGGTGAAATCGTGTCGATTGCTGCTGGTGACATCTGGACGAGCCGCGATGGGCAACCGCCGCAGATCGCTCGCAAGCCTGACCGCAAGCTGCTGGCGATGCTGCAGTGCGTGCATGATGCCAGCCATGTGTCGCCCGAGCTCCTGGCAGCCGGCTGGCCGGTGGCGTGGACCGACTGGGCGGTAGCGGAGGGAAGCGGCTGGATTTCGACCGATGATGGCCGCTCGTTTACGGTCGCGTGTGAACCGGGCCAAGCAGCCAGCCTTCGCTATCGACACATGGTTCCTTCCGACGAGCAGTGGGCGATGGTTCGCGCGGGCGGCTCTCTCGTCGGTGAGGCGGAGCCGACACTCATCACCGACTTTCAACCGTACAACGCGCTGGCAAGTCGGTCGCACTGGGTGGGTGACATCGCCCTCGAGACCACCCTTGAATCCCGGTCGGCCTCCGGTCGCATCGTCTTCGATCTGGTGGAGGCGGGTGCGGAGTATCGATGCGCGATCGACCTCGCGACCGGTGAAGCCACGATGGTGATGCGCGGCCAGGACGATGCCGAGCAGCCACGGGCCTCGACGCCGGTGCAGGGCGAGGGCTCGTGGACGATTCTTTTTGCCAACGTCGATGACGAATTGGCGCTCTTCATCGATGGCCGCCGCGCCACATTCGACCGGCAGACCGGCTGGGAGCAGCCAATTGAGGATGCCACCCGCGTTCAACCGCGGGCCACGCCAGTGGCCCCGGGTGACACGATGCCGAGCGATCTGGCGCCGGTCGGCATCAGCGCCGACGGCGCGGTTGTGCAGGTGTCGGGCATGCGGGTGCTGCGAGATGTCTTTTACCTGACGACGGTACTCGGAGCGCGGGTGGGAGAGTTCTTTGAGCAGGACCGGCTCGATTTTCCCCTCGAAGCCGGCCAGTATTTTGTGCTCGGTGACAACTCGGCGGCCAGCAAGGACAGTCGGTTATGGAATGATGGCCACCATGTCGACCGTCACCTCCTGATCGGGGAGGCGATGCTTGTGTTTTGGCCGCATGCGGTGCCGGCGTCGTGGGCCATTCCCGTGAAAATTGGCCGCTTTGAGCTGCGATTGCCCTCGTGGCCAAACTTCGCGAGGATGCGGTTCGTTCGGTAGCGCCGCGAGCGATCAAGGCTGCAGCCGCTCAAGGAGGAGCCATGCCCCTGTTGTCTGCCGAAGGGCTCGTGAAGATCTACGGCCGTCGCCGGGTCGTTGACGGT
This sequence comes from Candidatus Kuenenia sp., assembly GCA_038144795.1. Taxonomy (GTDB): domain Bacteria; phylum Planctomycetota; class Planctomycetia; order Pirellulales; family UBA1268; genus CACORA01. The sequence continues at coordinate 5,048 of JAYQOK010000006.1, forward strand.
GTGGAGTTTCATGTCGAGCAGGGGGAGATCGTCGGGCTTTTGGGCCCCAACGGCGCTGGCAAGACGACAAGTTTCCGGATGACCTGCGGGCTCGTGATCCCCGACGATGGCCGTGTGCTTCTCGACGACGAGGAGATCACCGACTGGCCGATGTTCAAGCGGTCGCGAGACGGCGGCATGGGGTATCTCGCCCAGGAACAGAGCGTGTTTCGCAAGCTCACCGTCGAGCAAAACCTGCTGGCGATCATGGAGCTGATCGGCATGGCCCCCAAGGAGCGGCGGCGGCGGTGCGAGGAACTGCTCGAGCAGTTCGACATCGTGAAGATCCGCAAGTCGAAGTCGCACTACATCTCTGGGGGTGAGAAGCGGCGGCTGGAGATCGCCCGCTGCCTGGTGACCGAGCCGCGGATCATTCTGCTGGACGAGCCGTTTACGGGGATCGACCCGGTCACGATCCACTCGATCCAGAAGATCATCAAGGGCCTGCGGGATGACGGCATCTCGATCCTGATCACCGACCACCGCGAGCGGGAGACCTTGGCGATCACTGACCGCAGCTACGTGGTCCGCGCGGGCAAAGTGCTCTGCCACGGCACCGCCCAGGAAGTCCTCAACAACCCCGACGCCAAGAAGTACTACTTCGGGGAGAGCCCCGGTATTGAGGCGGCGTGATGAGTGGGAGGCCAGGAGGGCCATCCCTGGCTACGCAGTCAAACCTTGCGTGCCAATCTACGGCTGGTTGTCTCTATCGCTAAGCGCCGAGTGTTTGGTTTGGCTCCGATGGCCCGAGTGGGCGGGGTCATGGATGTCCCGCAGTACAAGCCGCCATTTTTTGGATCGGGCTTCCGGGGATGTAAATTCTTCCGTAACCCCAGAAGCGGATGCCCGAGGCGGGTCGACGGTTTATCGAAGCCGCAGCCCGGATGGTGCGGGAGTGGTAGTTATGAGAACCATTAGTAGTTGTCGACGCTCAGCAGTTGTTTTGTGTGCGACGTCTGCCGCCATGGTCGGCATGGCCGGGGCCTCCTCAGCGGTGACGGTAGGCGCTGCTGTGGATTTTGATCACGACGTGGCCCCGCTGCTCGTGCGAAAGTGCTTGGAATGCCACTCCGGTGAAAGTCCGGAAGGAGGTCTGACGCTCACCGACGAGGTTGCCGTGCGAAGGGGGGGCGAGAGCGGTGCCGCACTCGTTCCTGGTGACTCGCAAGCCAGCCTTCTCTGGCAACGCGTCGCAGACGGTGAAATGCCGCCCAAACATCCACTTGCGGCCGGAGAAAAGCAGGTGCTGGCCGACTGGATCGATGCCGGAGCCACGTGGGGGCGTGGCTCGCTTGATCTCTTTTCCCTGACGACGGACACCCGGGCTGGCCGGGACTTCTGGTCTCTTTCCCCGGTCCGTGATGTTCCGCTGCCCGACAGCGCCGACGACGGTCGGGGCCCTCCATGGGGCCGCGGTCCGATCGATGCATTCATTCTCGACGGTCTCGTTCGAGCCGGATTGCAGCCGGCAGCACCAGCCGATCCCGCGACACTCGTCCGCCGCGTCTGGTTTGACCTCGTTGGCCTGCCGCCTCCGCCTGAGGAGGTCACTGCCTTCGCGGCTGATCCCTCCGTGGCAGCGTACGAGGCGCTGGTTGATCACCTGCTGGCCTCCCCCGCGTACGGTGAGCGCTGGGGCCGGCACTGGTTGGATGTCGTGCGATTCGGTGAAAGTGACGGCTTCGAGCGAAACTTCGCCCGTGACAATGCCTGGCCGTATCGTGATTGGGTGATCGACGCCCTCAACGCCGATATGCCGTATGACCGGTTTGTGCGGATGCAACTTGTAGGCGATCTGCTCGATGACGGTCTCGATGGCGTGGCAGCCACCGGCTTCTGGGTGGCCGGAGCACACAACACGGTGGTGGGCGGCAGCAAGCGGATGAAGCTTCTCGCACGTCAGGATGAGATCGAAGAAGTTCTGGGCACCCTCGGTCAGACGTTCGTCGGTCTCACGCTGCAGTGTGCCCGGTGTCATGACCATAAGTTCGATCCCGTCAGCCAGGCTGACTACTACCGGCTCGCCTCGGCGATCTCGGGCCTCGGCCATGGTGAGCGGACGGTATCGATGCCCGCTGAAAAGGTGGCGTTGGCCGAGATGGATGCCGAACTCGAGGCGTTGCGGTCTGCGCTGAGGGCGATTGATGATGTCGGCCGGAAGCTGGTGCTGGCTGACGGGAGCAGGCCGACGCCGCCAACACCGTTTGCCCGCTGGGAATTCGCTGGTGACCTGCGGGACTCCATCGGTGGCCTGCATGGCTCTGCTGTAGGTACGGCTCATACTGAAGGCGGAGCCCTTGTGCTCGACGGCAAGAGTTATGTGGCGACGCCACCGATTCCCGTCAGCCTCAGGGAAAAAACACTGGAGGCCTGGGTGCAACTCGACGGCCTCGACCAACGGGGTGGGGCAGCGCTGTCCCTGGAAACACGCAATGGCGTGATCTTTGACGCCATCGTGTTCGGAGAGCGGGAGCCGGGCCGCTGGTTGGCCGGAAGCAACAACTTCGCTCGGAGCGGATCGTTCGGCGGGCCGCGGGAGGAAGCTGCGGAGACGCAGTCAGTGCAGGTGGCGATCGTGTACGCTGACGATGGCACCATCACTGCTTATCGCAACGGGGAGGTCTATGGAGAGCCGGTCCGGACGGCGCCCCTGCAGCCCTTTGCGGCGTCGGAAGCAGAAATTCTCTTCGGCCTGCGTCACCGGCCAGCTGGCGGCAATCGGTTTTTGCAGGGGCGGATCGAACGGGCCGCCCTGTATGACCGTCCGCTGACGGCCGCTGAGGTCGCGGCATCCGCGGCCACCGCCGGGATCCTCACCGAGCAGGCGATCGTGGCAGCCCTGTCAGACTCCGATCGTGCGGAGCGGACCCACCTCGTGGCGGCCATCGCCAACGCCGTTGCCGCCCGCAAACACCAGGCCACGCGGGCCAATCGCAAGATCTATGCATTGGTGCCCGGTCGAGGGGAGGTCACGAAGGTTCTTGCCCGTGGCGATCCCGATCTCGCTGGCCGGACCGTTTCGCCCGGGGCGACCGCGGCTGTGATCGGTGTGGACCCCGACTTCGATCTTGCGGCGGATGCGGCCGAGGCCGACCGGCGCCGCAAACTGGCCGAATGGATCCTCGATCCTGCCAACCCGCTGTTTAGCCGCGTGATCGTCAACCGGATTTGGCACCACCACTTTGGTGTGGGCATCGTTGACACACCGAGCGACTTTGGCTTCAATGGCGGTCGGCCCAGCCATCCCGACCTGCTCGACCACCTGGCGCTTGAGTTCCGCCGGCATGGCCAGAGCCTCAAGTGGCTGCACCGCCAGATCGTCACATCGAGTACCTATCGGCAGTCGACCCATCTGGCAGATACCGATTCCCGCGGCCCGCGCATCGATGCCGCCAACCGGCTCCTCTGGCGGGGGCCGCAGCGGCGGCTGGAGGCCGAGTCGCTCCGTGATGCGATGTTGGTGGTGTCGGATGCACTCGATGCGACTCGCGGGGGTCCCGGGTACCGTGACGTGTCGGTGGCATACATCGACGGCACCACCTACTACCAACCGCTGATCGAGGTGTCGTCGCTGCCTCGCCGCCGCACCATCTACCGTTTCAGCCCCCGCGGTGACCGTCCTGCGTTGCTCGAGACATTCGATTGCCCCGATCCGGCCGTGACAACACCAAGGCGGAGCGTGACCACGACACCGCTGCAGTCGTTGGCTCTGCTGAACGATGCGTTTGTGCTGCAGATGGCCGACATGTTTGCCGCCCGGTTGCGGAGGGAAGCCGGCGACAACGTCGCGGCCCAGATCGAGCGCGGCTGGCAACTGGCGCTTGGTCGGGACCCCAATGCCGAGGAGCAACGGCTGGCGCGAAGGCTCGCCACCGATCACGGCCTCGAGGCTGTCTGCCGCGGACTCTTCAATGTTGCCGAGTTTTCCGTTATCGACTGATCATCCATTCGTCCGGAGCCAACCCATGCCTCTCCCGTGCCCGGAGACCTCGAGTTCGCGGCGGGAATTTCTTGACTGGGGTACTCAGGGTCTGGCAGCCACCGCGCTGGCAGCGCTGCTGCACGCCGAATCGATTTCGGCCGAAGCGGACAGCCGCGCCGCTCCTTTGCCACGGGCCAAGCGGGCCATACACATTTGTCTGGTGGGAGGGTTGAGCCACATCGATTCGTTTGATCCGAAGCCGGCCCTCGAGCGGCTTCATGGCACGAAACTGACGCTCGATGAGCAACCCGACATTTTCTTTGGACAAGTCGGGCTGCTCCGCAAGGCCGATTGGACATTTCATCGACGTGGCGAGAGTGGTCTTGAAATCTCTGAACTGTTTCCGCACATCGCCGAACTCGCCGACGAGCTCACCGTCTTGCGATCGATGGAATCGAAGTCGGCCAACCACACTCCGGGCTTGATGCTTGCCAACAGTGGTTTCGAGTTCATCGGCTTTCCCTCCATGGGCAGTTGGATTTCCTATGGACTCGGAGTCGAAAACGAGTCGTTGCCCGCCTATGTCGTCCTCAACGATGAGCGGGGCCCGCCAAACTCGGGTGCCGCGACGTGGAGCAGTGCCTTTCTGCCGTCGAGCCATCAGGGTGTGGTGCTGCGGGGTGGGGAGCAGCCCGTCGCCGACCTTTTCCCGGCCCGGCCGATCGATCCAGCAAGAGACCGTGCCACGCGTGAGTTTGTCACCGCGATCGATCAACAACGGGTCGCCGATCCAGCGGTCGAAGATATGATCACCGCGCGGATCAAGTCCTACGAACTGGCTGCCCGCATGCAGGCCTCGATCCCGGAGGTGGCCAACCTCGCCGCCGAGACAACGGCCACCCATGCAGCCTACGGCGTCGACAGCCCGACGACCGCCGACATGGGGCGGCGTTGTCTCCTCGGCCGCCGTCTCCTGGAGCAGGGCGTGCGATTTGTACAAATTTTTTCTGGCGGCCCGATCGCGGGGTCTCCGCGGGCAAGCTGGGATGCCCACGAGAACGTCCGAGAAAACCACGGTCACGAAGCGGCCCGCATCGATCGGCCGGTCGCGGCCCTGCTTCGTGACCTGCGGCAACGGGGCATGCTGGAAGACACGCTGGTGATCTTCACCACGGAATTTGGTCGCACGCCCTTCACCCAATCAGCTGCTGACAAAGTCGGGACGGGGCGAGATCATAACCGCTACGGATTTTCCTGCTGGCTGGCCGGCGCCGGCCTGCGGCCCGGCACCGCCATCGGGGCAACCGATGACATCGGCTGGAAAGTGGTTGAGCGACCGATCCCGTGGCATGACTTCCATGCCACGCTACTGCACCTGTTTGGTATCGATCACGAGCACCTCACCTTTTATCACAACGGCATCCAGCGCAGACTCACGAACGTGCATGGTGACGTCATCCGTGAGGCCCTGGCCTAGCGAGTGGCTGTATCCCGTTTCGTGTCATGGATGAAATTCACACAGATGATCTCTTGGCAAAACTCAGCCCGTTTTGAAACCGCCGTCTGCTGTCTCGGAAGGGCGCTCGTCGCGACCCTGATGATCGGTAGCGCAGCGCAAGCAGACGACACACGCGGCGGGCAGCGGCGAATGCTTGTCTGCGGTAAGCAGGCGGCGATCGTCGCATTTTCGCCGGAGCTTCCGGAGGGCGTCGTGGAGTGGACCTATCCGGTCAACACGCGCGAGGGCTGGGTGTTGCCCGACGGCAACGTGCTCCTGGCCGTCGGGAAGGGGAGTCGGCTGCCCACTGGCGACGTCGTACCCGGCGGGGCGGCGATCGAGATTCGCCGCGGTGCGGCGGCGGATGCCCCCCCCGATCGCATCGTCTGGCGCTATGACGGCACGCAGGCGGAGGTCAACAGCATCCAGAAGACGGCAGATGGGACCTATGTGCTGACTGAGGCAGGCCCAAATCCGCGGCTGCTCGAGATCACCGCCGCTGGCACCGTCAAGAACGAGTTTCCCCTCGCCTGCCAGAAGGCCAACGCCCACATGCAGACGCGGATGGCCCGCAAGCAGGCCGACGGCACATTCCTCGTGCCCCACCTTCTTGACTTTGCAATCCTCCGCTACGCCGCGGATGGCACAGTCATCGCAACGATCGACACGCATGTGGCCGGGGAACCGAAGATCAACAGCTGGCCATTCACGGCCATCGCCCTGGAAGACGGCGGCATCCTCGCCGGCCTTACCAACGGCAACCGCGTGGTCGAGTTTGATGCTGGTGGAAAGGTCCGCTGGCTGGTGACGGCAACCGATGTTGACGGAGCGATCAACGATGCCTGTGGAATTCAGCGGCTCCCCAACGGCAACACCATGATCGCCAGTTATCGAATCGGGAAAGGAGGTGAGCGGCTGCTGGAAGTGACACCGGCCAAGCAGATCGTGTGGGCTTGGAAGGCGAATGTACCGGCTGTTCACCATTTTCATCTCTTCGAGATGGATGGCGCCGCGGTGCCGTTTCCAGGAATGAGGTGAGCCAGGGGTGGTCAGTCACGAAGGCGGTGGCCAGGGAGGCGGCGGCTTTACACAGAAAAAGTCTGGTGATCACGCGATCGGTGGGTCCGCCGCCCCAGAGAAACGTGGTTGATGACGACGATTCCACAATCCGTGGCCGGAGCGCTGCGGCGATCCCATCGATCATGGTATTCTCACGACCGCTTGCGACACGTCCCTCGGGAATGAGTGTGATGAAGAAAGCGACCTTCATAGTCAGTGTGACGATGGCTGCTCTCGTGGCAGGTGGTGAACAAGGACGAGTGGCCGCAGAGGGGCCGGAGCAGAGTGGGTGGTCGAGATGGCGGGGTCGGGATGCGGCCGGTAACGGTGGAGAGGCAATCTTTCCGGCACAGTGGTCGGCCGACGCCTGGGCATGGAAGGCTGTGCTGCCCGGCGTTGGCCATGCGTCTCCGGTGGTCTGGCAGGATCACGTGTACACGGCATCGGCCGACGAGCCCGCGGGAATGCGCTACCTGTTGTGCCACGATCTCGCCACGGGCGACCAGCGCTGGGCGCGGGAGATCCCCGGCCCTATCGATTCCCATCACAAACAAAACAGTGCGGCCTCCGGTTCGGTTGCCGCCGATCCGCATGGTCTCTATTGGCTGTGGGGAACGCGGGAAAACGTCCGCCTGGAGGCCTGGTCGCACGACGGGAAAAACAGGTGGCACGTCGACCTCGGGCCGTTTGCTGCCGAGCACGGATTCAGTGGTACGCCGACAGTTTGCGGAGACCTGGTCATCGTCCCGCTGGAGCAGGATGGACCGGGAATGGTGGTCGGGATCGAAGCCGTCACCGGGAAGGAGCGATGGCGGCTTCCTCGGGAAGGTGTTGCCAAGGCGGCCTACTCGACGCCACTGGTCATGAGCGATGCGACAGGTGGCACCGCGGTTATTTGCACAAGCAATGCGCACGGTCTCTACGGCATCGACCCCGCTTCGGGAAAAGTCCTCTGGGAAAATCATTGTTTTCCGAGGCGGACCGTTTCGTCGCCGATCCAGGCGGCTGGTCTGCTGATCGGCACCAGCGGCGACGGCGGTGGCAACAATCTCCTGGTGGCGGTCCGACCCCCGGCTGGTGGCGGGGAGCCGACGGTGGCCTACGAAATCGACAAGAGTGCCGCTCCCTATGTGCCAACACCGATCGAAGCGAACGGTCGCCTTTATCTGTGGGGTGATCGGGGCGTTGTGACGTGCGTCCGGGTGGCGGACGGTTCTCCAGTGTGGAAAGGCCGCGTCGGTGGAAACTATTCGGCGTCGCCAATCGCAATCGGTGGCCGGATCGTGAATGTGTCGAGCGATGGAGAAATCGTCATCATCGCCGAAGGCGATCAGTTCGAGATCCTTGGCCGAACACCGCTTGGTGAAGAGGCGCGGGCAACGCCAGCAGTGAGCGGCGGGCGGCTTCTCTTTCGCACAGCCAGCCAACTCTGGGCCCTGCCAATCGATCAGCCGGCGTCATAACCGGCCGTTCGACAAGGATTTTGCACAAGAACGACCGTGTTGGCATTCAATGTTGAGTGTTCTCACTAACCGACCGGTGTAGAATACACATTCTAATGAGCAGTTCACGACCGATTCGCCGATCGGAATGCTGCTGGCTTGTGCTTGCCGGTGTGGCGGGACTCTTGCTCGCGACCATGCCGTCGAGAGCCGAGACGGTCGCAACTCGGGCGGAAGACATGGAGTTTTTCGAGTCCAAGGTGCGGCCGCTTTTGTTGCAGCACTGTGCCGAATGCCATTCCGCCGCCGCCGGTGAGCCTGAAGGAGGGCTCTCCTTCGACTCACGAGCCGATTTTCTCGCCGCCCAGGGCGTGGTCGTGGCCGGCCATCCCGACAACAGCCTGCTTGTTCAGGTAGTGCGGTATGACGGTGACCTGCAAATGCCCCCCGCCGGCAAACTTTCCGCGGCGGCCATCGGCACGATCGAGGAATGGGTGCGTCGTGGGCTGCCCTGGCCCGATGATGGCAAGCAGGCCACGGTCGCCACCTTCGACATCGCGGCGCGGAGGGCCGAACACTGGTGCTGGCATCCGCCACAGGCCGCCATGCCGCCCGCCGTCAACCAACCGACGTGGTGCCGCAGCGACCTCGACCGGTTTGTCCTCGCACGTCTGGAGGTCGCCGATCTTGCACCGGCGCCGGAGGCCTCCCGCGAGGTGCTCGTGCGGCGGGCGAGCGAGTTCCTCACGGGGCTGCCACCACACCCGGCAGATGTCGCTCGGGTGAGCGCCGATCCCGACCCGCTGGCATACGAAAAGTATGTTGATCAACTCCTCGCTTCACCGCACTACGGTGAGCGGTTTGCGCGGCATTGGCTTGACGTCGCGCACTTTTGCGAAACGCGGGGTCATGAGTTCGATTATCCGATTCCGAATGCGTGGCAGTATCGCGACTGGGTGGTGCGGGCATTCAATGCTGATCTTCCCTATGACCAGTTCATCCGCGAGCAGGTGGCTGGTGACCTGCTTGACCATCCACGGGTCACCGCCGGCGGAGTGAACGAATCGGTGCTTGGGACAGGATTTTGGCTGCTCGGCGAAGAGGTGCATTCACCGGTTGACATCAGGCAGGATGAGGCCGACCGGGTGGACAACCGCATCGATACGTTTGGCAAGGCATTTCTGGGGTTGGCTCTCGGCTGTGCCCGTTGCCACGATCACAAATTCGACGCAATTTCCGACGAAGATTACTACGCCATCGCTGGAATGGTGATGTCGAGCAGCTACCGTCAGGTGCCCTTCGAAACGCTCGAGCACAACCGCGGGGTGGCCGACCGTCTGGCCGAGGCTCAGGCAACCCTTCGTCGGAGCCTCCTGCCCCGACTCGAGGGGCTCACTGGAATCTCGGCCACCACTGAGCCGCCAAACGAGTCCATCTTCGGCACGATACCCGTGGCAGTTGAAACAGTCTTGGCCGACTACACGACCGATCGACAGCCGACAGCGTTGATCTGTGACGCGGCTGCCTGGGGTGTGGTGGCAACTGGTCAGCCTGTTGTGAGAGCTGGAGCCGAAGGGGCCCAGCCGTCGATCCGAGTGGAGCTGCTCGGACACGCTTCCAGCGCCGCCGCGTGGGCTCAGTCACAATCAAGCACCGAGCGCGAGGCGGGCGCTCTTGGCAAAGTTGATCGGGCTGGTCGCGTGCTCAGGACACCAAAGCACCGGATCACGCAGGGCGTGCTATGGCACCGTATTCGTGGCCACCTGCAGATCGCGGCCATCGTCGACGGCCACGTGATGTTTGCCGGACCGCTCTATGGCCCCCATGTCACCACGGTCGACACGAAGGGGGAATGGAAATGGATCCGGCAGGATCTGCGTCGGGACATCAAGGATTGGGATACTGGCCACGTAGTCCATGTGGAGTATGCCGCGGTCGAGGGTGAGGCGAGTGTGGCCGAGGTGGTCGAGGCCCTCGAGCAGCCTGTACGGACCGATTCGGCTTGGCCGGTGCGGATGAACGACGCTCTGGTCGCAGTGGACTGGACGACCGGAGAGGCTGCTGAGTTGCTGGCCGTGGCGGCGCGTCACGCGGCTGACGTCGACACGATCATGGCCGATGCAAAACTCGTTTCGGCGACCGCTCCAGCGCTGCTGGATGGCAATGGCATCGATCAATTCGTGCTGCTGAAGGGTTCGGCAGCACGACCGGGAGAGGTGTCGCCACGACGATTTTTGGAGGCGATCGACGGCCCCGATCAGCCTTCCTGGCCGCGGCACTCATCGGGGAGGAAGGAACTGGCTGATCGCGTGCTCGACCCGGCCAACCCGCTTGCCAGTCGCGTGATTGTGAATCGGATCTGGCATCATCTTTTCGGTCGCGGCATCGTGCCGACGACGGACAACTTTGGAAAGCTTGGTGAGGCCGCTGCCGATCCGCAGGCTCAGGCCCTTCTCGATTCGTTGGCGGTGCGGTTCATCGCCGAGGGCTGGAGCATCAAGCGACTTGTGCGGGAGATCGTGACAAGCAGCACATGGCGGATGTCTTCATCACCCACGGCCGCCGCCATGCGACAGGATCCGCTCAATCTCCTGATGCACCACTATCCGTTGCGTCGTCTTGAAGGCGAGGCCGTGCGGGACAAGATTCTTGCCGTCAGTGGGCGGCTCGACCGAACTCTCGGGGGCGCAAGCATTGAGGTGTTTCTGAACGACTTTCACGAGGGACGCGGTCGGCCGAACCCGGGCCCGCTCGATGGCGGTGGCAGGCGAAGTCTGTACACCAAGATCCGGCGGAATTTCCTGCCGAGTTTCCTCCTCGCCTTCGACATGCCAACCCCGTTTCAGGCGATGGGGCGCCGCACCATCACCAACGTGCCCGCCCAGGCACTCACGCTGATGAATGATCCGTTTGTGATTGAGCAGGCATTGCTGTGGGCGAAGCAGACGCTGGCGGAGCCGTCGCTTTCGCCCGAGCAGCGAATCGACCAGATGTATCGCGCCGCCTTCGCCCGGCCGCCGGCCACCGCTGAACATTCGGCGGCTGTCGAATTCCTGGCTGAGCAGACTGCGCTGCATGGTGGTGATTTCACGGCCGACCCGCGTCATGAAGCCGCCTGGGCCGACCTTGCTCATGCCCTGATCAACACCAAGGAATTCATCTTTGTGCCATGATCACTCGTCGCCTGCACCACTGCCGTCGCTACCGACCCCGACCGCTCTCACGACGCGACCTGCTCCGCCAGCTTTCCTGCGGGTTTGGCGGGGTGGCCGCGGCGGCCCTGCTGCATCGCGATGCGGTGTGCGCGGCGTCGGCCGGGGTGTTGCCGGCCCTTCACCATCCCGCCAAGGCCACCAGCGTGATCTTCCTGTACATGGATGGCGGTGTCTCGCAGGTCGACAGCTTTGACCCAAAGCCTCGGCTGGAGCAGGACGCCGGCAAAGATCCCAAGGGGCTTTTCAAGGTCGACGCCACACAGTTCAACAACGTCGGCTCCCTGCTGCCGAGCCCCTGGAAGTTTCAGCGATATGGCCAGAGCGGCATCCCGGTCAGCGACCTCTTTCCGCACATCGGCTCGGTCGTCGACGAACTGGCGATCATTCGTTCGATGACGAGCGAATTTCCCGAGCACACCAATGCCAACTATTTTCTCCACACGGGTAGCGGCCTCCAGGGGAGACCGAGCATGGGGGCCTGGACCACCTATGGTCTGGGGAGTGAAAACGACGATCTGCCGGGCTACATGGTGATCAATGGAGGCCTCATTCCACCCGGAGGTCTCGACAACTTCACCAACGGCTTTTTACCGGCTACGTATCAGGGGTCGATCGTGAAGCCAAACGCCATCGGTTTGGCTAACGTGCAGCGGAAGGAGAAGTCTGCACCGCACCAGTTGGCCAAACTCGACCTCGCCCGACGGCTCGACCGAGGCTTTACCGAACGGCTGGCGACGGCCGGGTCAACGCCTGATGCGCTGGAAAGTGCGATCGCGAATCAGGAGTTGGCCTACCGCATGCAGACCGAGGTGCCGACCTTGCTCGATATCGCCGATGAGACGACGGTGACGAAGCGGGCCTACGGCCTCGAAAGTGACTACCAGCCGATGCAGATTTTCGGCACCGAGTGCCTGCTCGCCCGGAGGATGGTGGAGCGGGGTGTGCGCTTCGTAGAGTTGACCTGCCCGAAGGTAGGCGGCGACCGCTGGGATCAGCATGGCAATCTGAAAGCGGGCCATGAAAACAATGCCCGCGCCGTTGATCAGCCGATCGCAGCCTTGATCCGTGACCTCCGCGACCGTGGCCTGCTCGAATCGACACTCGTCGTCTGGAGCGGTGAGTTTGGCCGCACGCCGTTTGCCCAGGGCAAAGATGGTCGCGACCACAACCCGCAGGGTTTTTCCCTTTGGATGGCCGGTGGCGGAGTGCAGGGTGGCGTGATCGTGGGCGCCACTGACGACTATGGCTACCGGGTCGTGGAAAAGAAGTTCATGATCCATGACCTTCATGCCACGATGCTGCATCTGCTCGGCTTGGACCACGAGCGAATCACCTACCGCTTCAGCGGCCGCGACATGCGGCTCACCGACGTTCACGGGCATGTGATCCGCGACGTGCTGGCGTGATCACTCTGCAGACGGCCAGCGGAGAGCAGTGACGGCAGGCGTTCATGCCGTCACGAGTCGACTCCCTGTTTCCGCAGCGAGAGGCTCTTGAGCGCGAGCACAGAGCCGACCGACATCAACGCCAATCCCAGCCATCGCGGCGGTTGCACGACCTTGCGACCCGGAGCGTTTTGCCACATCGCCGCCTGTGGTGTGGTCGCCCGTGTCACCTGTGCCGCGATGAACCGGCTCGACTTTTCACTGAGTGTGAACGACTCCACGAGCCGAAACTGGACGCCGGCGAAAAACAGGAGCAGGCCCACGAGCAGCAGTTGGTGCCGTTTCATGTCTCTTGTATCGAGACGGCGGCCCCCCGCCCTGCAGCGGTGGCAGGTTGTAGCGATTAGGGTGACTCAGCGGGCCCGCCTGGCGGCGATGAGCGAGAGCAGGGTTCGCTGCGGGGTGACAAACTTCTCGATACCCTCGGCCATGAGGCGGTCTTCCCGCCTCGAACTGATCTACTACGGTGGATCTTCCTTCTTTCAGCGTGATGGCCGCAACGCGTTGCACGGCGACGTGATCATCACCCCGCTCGACGAGGCTGGATCGGCGACCCGCTTTGCCGCAGGGTTTGTTGGTGACCTCTCCCTCTTTGCCGGCTGGCAGATCACGCCCTACTTCGCCATCAACGCGGGATGGGACTTTCTCTGGGTCGCCGGCATCGCCACCGCTCTACGGCAGTTCAATCTCGATAACGCCCGCTCTGATCCGATCGATCCAGGGGGCAGGTCTTCTTCAATGGGCTCGCCCTCAGCTGCGAAGGCCGCTGGTGAGATCAACCGGCGATCGCCACCGCGACGGCCTGGCCTGTCGAGCAGAGATTGACCGAGATGGCCGTCGCTGGCCGGTCGGTGAGCGGCTCGCCATGTACGACATTGACCGGGCAAAGCGGATCGGGTGTCTCATAGTTGAGCGTGGCCGGCACGAGCCCCCGCTCGAGGCCGAGAATGCTCGCGGCCAGTTCCACCACACCACCACCGGCACCGAGATGGCCGAATAAACTCTTGGGCGCGGTGACCGGCGTGTCGCCCAAGACGCTGGCGATCGCCGCTGCCTCGGCCCGATCCATCTCCACCGTGCCAACCCCATGAGCGTTGACATGGCCGATATCAGCTGGAGTGAGGCCCGCAACGCCGAGCACCGCTTCCAGAGCGAGCCGCAGCGACTCACCGGTGAACTTTTTCTGCCGGGTCGCCGGCTCGCAGCGGGCTGCGGTGCCGAGCAGCCGGCCGCGGATCGTGGCCCCACGGCGCTCCGCATGCTCCCGCGATTCGAGCACGATCGTGCCAGCACCCTCACCATTCACGAGGCCGTCGCGATCGCGGTCGAAGGGACGACACGCCTTGCTGAAGTCGTCGGCCCGATGCGAAAGCAGCGAGTCGCCGCGGGCCACGAGCGCCGTCGGATGGAGCCGACAGCCGGTGCCGCCGACCAGCATGATGTCGGCCCAGCCCCGCTCGATCACGCTGGCCGCTTCGGCGAGCCCCAAGAGTCCCGACACATCGCCGAGCACAATCGAGTTGTTGGGGCCGCGGGCGTCGTGGGCAATGGCAATGTGAGAGGCGGTCATGTTTGGAAGGTGCTTAAGCAGCCACAGTGGGTGCACCTCTTCGTGGATCGCCTCCGACCAGGCTTGGAAGTCGAAGCCACCGTCAACCCGTGAGCGGCGATAGGTCGTCTCGAGATCCTCGAGGTCGGCATAGATCATGTCGTTGCCGAAAACCACACCGAACCGTTCCGGATCGAGGTTTCCTTCACCAATGCCGGCATCCTGGATGGCAAGGTCGGCGGCAGCGAAGCCGAGCTGGATCTCCCGGCTCATCACCTTCAGGCTCTTGCGGGGCCGGACATAAAGTTTCGGATCGAAGTCGGGAATCTGCCCACCAAACTTCACCTTGAGCGAACTGGCGTCAAAGAGATCAACCGGGCGGATGCCGCTGGTGCCGGTCGCGAGTGACTCCCAAAACGGCTCGCTGCCGATGCCAATCGGGCTGACGATACCGACGCCGGTAATGACGATGTCCCGCGAATCGCTCATACCCTGCACCCTAAACGACAGCCGCATCTGCCGGAAGTGGAGCCTGCGGCGTGGCCTCGTCACCGCTGGCGAGGATGCTCCTGCCGCCAGAGTGACGGGGAAACCGGATAATCCGCTGCCCACAGCCCACGGCGAGCCCGCCGCGCCGCGTCTTCGGCATCGAGGAGGTCAGGATCAGGGCTGAAGCCACCAAACACCCAGGCATGCCCCTCGGCGACCAACTCCCGGTTGAGATTGCGGTCCTCGAGCCACAACGTGCCGAGTAGCCGCCCATACTGATCGCGGGCGGTGCCGGCCACCCGAACCCGACGGCCGATGAGTTTCTGATCGAGCGCGTTGCGGGCCGAGCGGCCGTGGGGCTGGTCGAACTCCGGCGCATCGATGCCCTGCAGGCGGATCTTCACCGTCTGTCCGGACTCATCGATGCAGGTGACCGTGTCGCCGTCGTTAACCATCTCCACCCGCCACGGTGGCCGGCCGGCCTCATCGTGCCGCGGACACATCGGCACGGTCGCGGCAACCGCCGAAAAGATCGCCACAGCGACGATATACCACGACCGCAGGTGGCGGAGGAGGCTGCCGGGAACAGGTGGAAAACGAACGCGCGGCATGCTGCGATGGAGACGCCGGTCGGGAGACGGGTAGGTCAGTCTGCCGCCAGATCGAGGCAGAAGAGGTGGTACTCCTCTCGGTCGCGGCGGCTCACGCCGGGCGCGATTCGGCAGCCAGTAATGAAGAGTCGGCGATTGGCGAGCACCGGGGCCGTCCAGCAGGGGTGATCAAGCTCGGGGAAGGTCACGCGGCTGATTTCGTGACACCGCTCCGGGGTGGCTTCGACTAGGGCGAGCGTGCCCCGCTCACCCATCACGATGAATCGACCATCGGCAAAGATCGCAGAGCCTCGGCCGTAGAACGGTTCACCCGCTGCGGGGCTGTTGTCGGACGGTATCCGCCACTGCACTGCGCCGTCCGTGGCCCGCACGCAGCGAAAGTCGGAGCCCTGCTCGTGGCGGCCACTGAAGCCGTAGAGAAATCCGCTGCGGGCAATCGTCGTCGACCAGTGGTTTTGCATGGCGTCTTCATCCTGCCAGACGACCGCGGCTGAGCGGCCGTTGGGGGCGACCTCAAGCATCGCTGCTCCAGTGTCGTACGCAGCAGACAAAAAAATCTGGTTGCCAACTATGACTGGCTGCGCGGCGTTGACCGAATCGTGCAGCGACGACCGAAACCAGAAGGCGAACCGCATGCGACCGGTGGCCGGATCGAGCGAGACGAGCCCTGGTCTCATGAAACAGAGAAGGTGCCGTTGGCCGTGGATGGTGGCTATGGCGGGAGACGCGTAGCTGGCGAGCTTCTCCGGAGGGCGATCGCGCTGGATGCGAACTGGTGCGGCCGGGAAGTCGTCGAAGCCGATGGATTGCCACCGTGTCTTGCCGGTGGCGAGATCAAAGCCGACAACGCCCGACCGCGGATGGCCACCGACCATGACGATCAGTTGGTCGCCATCGATCAGGGGCGTCGCTCCGGCCCCGAAAAAAGCGGAGGGCACGGCAAACTCGGCATGCGTTTGCCGCTGCCAGACGAGCTCGCCGGAGGTCAGATCCCGGCATGTGAGCCGACCCTCTGCACCAAACGTGATGCAATGATCGGCGGTGAGTACGGGAGCCGCCCGAGGCCCGCCGTTGTAGCCGTATGGATCGACGAAATCCGTCGGATCGGTTTTTCTCCACAGCGTCGCCCCCGTCTTCGGGTCGAGGCACTCAACAACCTCTTCATCTTGCTCGCGATGAAAGAAGACGAGCCGATCACCGCGCACGGCCGGCGCCGCATAGCCTTCGCCGACAGGCTTTTTCCAGACCACCGGCGGTCCATCGGCGGGCCACTTGGCCAGCAACCCCGTCTCCACCGAGATGCCCGACCCCTGCGGTCCGAGAAAGGCCGGCCAGTCATCGCCGCAGGCATTCCCAATCGGTGCGAGCAGCAAGATGAGCGCGATAAAAACGCTGTCGGCAGAGTAGCAACGGTGTCCTGAGGGCCGCCATGTCATCTCCCGGAATCATAAAGCAAGGTGCAGGAAATAGCCCAGCCTTGAGGTGCGTCGCTCCATGAACAGCCCCATGGGGGCGCGTTGTAAAAACTGGCCCCGCAACAGGTTACGCCTCACTGCCCGAAGACCAGCCCAACGGCTAGCGACCCCCTTATCCCGAGGGTTCAATCGTGTGCTACGATTATGCCGATCAAAAGGAATCCGTCTGACGTGGACGGAACTGGTTTGTTCCCAGCATACACCGATCGTCTGTCATACTTCTCAGAGCGAGGAAAACATGCACCGCGGCATTACATCTGGAATGGATCGGCGTTCGTTTCTCACCGTCGGCTCGATCGGCGGTCTCGGGCTGTCGCTCGGTGACTTCTTCCGCATGCAGGCTGCCTCAGCTTCAGCTGAGGAGGCTGCCAAGGAAGGTGTCGCCAAGTCGATCATCCAGATCTTTCTGCCCGGAGGGTATGCCCACCAGGAGACATTTGATCCCAAGCCATACGCACCGGTTGAATACCGCGGGCCTCTCGGCAGCATCGAAACCGCGCTTCCCGGAGTGCGATTCGGTGAGGTCCTGCCGCACACGGCGAAGATCGCCGACAAACTGGCGATCTGCCGATCGATGACGCATGGCGAGGCCGCGCACGAGCGTGGCACGCACAACATGTTCACGGGCTATCGACCGAGCCCAGCACTCCAGTACCCGAGCCTTGGCTCGGTGATTTCTCACGAGTTTGGTCCGCGGGAAAACCTGCCCCCGTATGTGTGCATTCCGTCGCAGCCCAACGAGTTTGCTGGTTCCGGCTACCTCAGCAGTGCCTATTCGGGCTTCAGTCTCGGCTCAGACCCGGCCGACCCCAATTTCAAGGTTCGTGACCTGAATCTGCCCAATGGCGTTGATGCCGGTCGCTTCGACAAGCGTCGGCGCATGCTCGATGTCGTCAATGATCATTTCCGCCAGAAGGAAAAGAGTGATTCACTTGACGCGCTCGACACCTTCTACCATCGTGCCTACAGCCTGATCAGCTCAGCAAAGGCACAGGAGGCCTTTGATCTCACGAAGGAGCCGGAGGAGATCAAGAACGAGTACGGCAAGACCCAGGCCGGCATGCGGATGCTGCTGGCCCGCCGGCTCGTTGAGTCGGGCGTGCGGTTTGTCACGCTCACCTACGGCGGCTGGGATCACCACGACAACATCGCCAACAACATGAAGCGACAAACGCCGGCGTTTGACCAAGGGTTTGCTTCGCTGATCCGCGATCTGGAGCGGCGCGGACTGCTAGCCTCCACGCTTGTGTGCGTGACGACAGAGTTTGGCCGGACGCCAAAGATCAACCCCACCGCCGGTCGCGATCACTGGCCCAAGGTGTACAGCATCGTCATGGCTGGCGGAGGCATCAAGGCGGGCATCGTCTACGGCTCGAGCAATGCGACAGCCAGCGAGCCGGAAGACAATCCGCTCACCGTCGAAGACTGGGCAACCACGCTCTATGATCGACTCGGAATCAATGCCCGCAAGGAATTGATGGCTCCGGGAGCACGGCCGATCGAAATCGTCGACGGCGGTAAGGTGCTCCCCGATCTGATCGTCTGAGCCTCGGTGTTCGGTGCTGCATGCTTGACCGGCAGAGTCGCCACCCACTACCTGCTGAACCCCGCCTTCATCCCTGATCCGCAGGAGGAGACATGCATCCATTCATGCCCACGTCCGCCGTGCAGCGCGGCCTTGCCAAACCGTTGATCATGGTCCTGGCTGGCTTTCTCGCGCTGGTAGCGGGAACCGCTACAGCCTCGTTTCCACAACTGTCGCTGATCTTGCCGCGTGGTGCGCAGCGTGGGGGAGATCGCGAGTTCACCTTCTCGGGGCAACGGCTCGGAGATGCTGAGGAGATCCTCTTTCATTCGGAGGATGGCATTGCGGTCAAGTCGATTCAGCCGGTTGACGCCAACTCCTTCAAGGCCGTGTTGTCGATTCCGGAGGCGTGTCCACTCGGTGAGCAGATCGTCCAGATCCGGAGCAAAACCGGCATCTCTGAGTATCGATCGTTTTGGGTCGGTGCGTTGCCGGTTGTCGACGAGGTTGAACCCAATAGTCTGTTTGAACAGCCGCAGGCCGTTTCCCTCGGCACAACGGTCCATGGCGTGGTGACCGGCGAGGATGTCGACCTGTATGTTGTCGAGGCCAAGAAAGGGCAGCGGGTATCGGTCGAGATCGAGGGCCTCCGACTCGGGAGCTACCGCTTCGATCCCCACATCTCGATCGTCGATATGCGCCGGTTCGAATTGGCGTCGGCTGACGATTCCCCGGCTACGTTGCAGGATGGCATCCTGAGCGTGCTGGCACCGGAAGATGGCAAATACGTCGTGCAGGTGCGCGAGTCTTCCTATGGGGGAGACGGCAACTGCCGCTATCGACTCCATGTGGGATCATTCCCACGGCCGTCCGCGGTCTACCCGGCGGGTGGGAAGGCCGGCGACACCATGAAGGTGACTTTCGTGGGGGATGCCGCTGGCCCTCTCGAGCAGGAGATCGTGGTGCCAGCCATCGCACCCGGGCCAAATGGTGCCGTTACGCGGTTGTTTGCCCAGGATGCTTCGGGCATCTGTCCGTCGTCGCTTCCGTTTCGCATCTCATCGGGGGGCAACGCGTTGGAGCAGGAGCCGAACAACGATGTTGCGACAGCCACGAGTGCCGACGTGGCCATGGCTTTCAACGGCGTCATTGGGGAACCAGGCGACGTTGATCACTTTCGCTTTGGTGCCAAGAAGGGTCAGTCATTCGACGTCGAGTGCTTTGCCCGCCGCCTGCGAACGGGGCTCGATCCTGTTGTCAATGTGCTGCGGGCCGATGGCCGCAATGTTGCCGGGAATGACGATGCGCGAGGACCAGATTCGGCATTCCGCTTTGATGTGCCGGAGGATGGCGAGTATGTCGTGCGAGTCACCGATCACCTGCGTCGGGGCCAGTCCGACTTTGTCTATCGTGTGGAGTTGTCGCCTCCGCAGCCGAGCCTCTCGCTCTCCATCCCCAGGATCGATCGCTATTCCCAGACACGACAGACCATCTTCGTGCCCCGTGGCAACCGGTATGCCGTGCTGATGAATGCCGCCAAGCGGAATTTTGATGGTGAGTTGGCGTTTGATGAATCGGCTTTGCCTGCTGGTGTCACGATGCATGCGCCGCACATGAAGCAGGGGCAAAATCAGATTCCGGTCGTGTTTGAGGCCGCCGCTGACGCGCCGCTTGCAGGGAAACTCGTCGTCTTTGAGGCCCGACACGTGACGGAGCAGGATCCCGAGGGAAAAAGCGGCCTGCGCGGACGCTTTGAAAATGCCGCCGACTTCGTTCTCGGTGACCCCAATAACTCCGTGCACTATTCCGGCAAAGTTGAGAAACTAGCGGTCGCCGTGGTCGATGCGGTGCCGTTTTCAATCGACATCGTGCAGCCGAAAGCCCCGGTGGTGCGCAACGGACGGATCGACCTCAAGATCCGGGTCACCCGTGGCGAGGGCTTCGCGCAGCCGGTTACTGTCGAGTTTCCCTTCCGTCCCCCGGGCATCGGTGCTCTGCCCAATATCACGATCCCGCCCGACGCCACCGAGGGTGTTTATCAGTTGAGTTGCGCCGGCAACGCCGGCCTGGGACAGTGGCCGATCTATGCGATCGGTGCCGCCGATGTCGGTGGCACCGCGTGGGTGGCCTCGCCGATGGCCACACTTGAGGTGGCCGAGCCGTTTTCCACGGCCACACTCGCCAGGGCATCCTGCGAAAAGGGTAGCCCCGCCCAGATCGTCTGCACGCTCACTCATCCGCGGGCCTTCGAAGGAGAGGCCGTCGCGCGGCTGCAAGGCCTGCCTCCCGAAACGTCAGCCGCCGAAATGACGTTTACCAAGGACTCACCGCAGGTCGTCTTCACCGTCACCACCAACGACAAGAGCCCCGTCGGCAACCACAAGGGAATTTTTGTGGAAGTCGTCACGACGGTGGCCGGTGAACCGGTGAAGATGTCGGGCGGGTCAACCGAAATGCAGATCGCCGCTCCGGCGCCCGCACCGGCCGCAACTCCCACCGCCGCTGCCCCGCCTGCTGCGACCAAGGCCCCGACCGAAAAGCCGCTGTCACGACTAGAGAAGCTACGTCAGCAGTCCCAGCCGGCACCGGCGGGATGAGACGAGCGACAAAGACATGCCACACCGCGCCCACAGAGGAACCCTACCGATGGCCATGACCCTGCGATCACCGATTGCCGTCTGCTGCCTGCTCGCGACAGTACTGTCGGCTGTCGTCCTCCGGGCCGACGCTCCAGCGGAACAGACACCGGCGGCGGGCACGCTTGCCGTCTACCCGGCAAGCGTCCATCTCTCCAGCGCGAGGGATCGACAGTCACTGGTTGTGCAACTGATTGAGCCCGATGGTCTCACCCGTGATGTGACAGGCCAGTGTACGTTTGCCGTCGAGCATGCCGACAAAACGCGGCTGCAGGGAGCGACGGTGCACCCGCTCGCCGATGGTGATACGACGCTGACAGTCTCCCTTGGTGAAAAAAAGGTGAGTGTGCCGGTGCATGTCGAGAAGGCCGCTGAGAATCCCGATCTCAGTTTCCGACTCGATGTCCTCCCGGTCTTCATGCGAAATGGTTGCAATTCCGGTGCGTGCCATGGGGCAGCCCGTGGCAAGGACGGATTCCGCCTGTCGCTGTTTGGCTTCGACCCGGCCAGTGATTATCAGCGACTTACCCGTGAGTTGCCTGGCCGCCGCATCAACCTCGCGATCCCCGCGGAAAGCCTGCTCCTCACGAAGGCGACCAACTCAGCACCACACGGGGGCGGCGCGAAATTCACGAAGGAGAGCGAATCATACGCCATTCTTCACCGTTGGCTCACGGCCGGGGCCAAGGATGATCCCGGCGCGGTGCCGGCCTGCGTCGGGGTCGAACTCTATCCGCCCGAGGCTGTGCTCGACGGGCCTGGTGCGACACAGCAACTTACCGTTCGTGCGAAATTCGCTGATGGCACCGACCGCGACGTCACGTCGATGGCGGTCTTTTTGTCGAATAACGACAACTCAGCGAAGGTGTCGCCGGATGGTCTGGTCACGGCGGGTGCGCGGGGTGAGGCCTTCGTGATGGCCCGCTACGAGACCCACACCGTGGGCTCCCATTTCATCACGTTGCCAAAGGGCCTGTCCTTCGCGTGGGCCAATCCGCCGGCGGCCAACACGATCGACGAACTCGTCAACGTCAAGCTCCGCAAACTCCGCATCAATCCGTCACCGCTGTGCAGCGACGAGGAATTCCTGCGGCGGGCGAGCATTGACATCTGCGGCGTGTTGCCCACCTCGGATGAGTATCGCTCCTTCATGGCCAGTGCCGATCCTGCCAAGCGAGCGCACTTGATCGACCAGCTCCTCGAACGCAAGGAGTTTGTCGACATGTGGGTGATGAAGTGGTCTGAGCTGATGATGATTCGCACGGTCCCCAATCAAGTGTCCTACAAGGCGATGCTCCTGTACTACGGCTGGCTCCAAAACAGGATCGAGCAGAACACGCCGATCGATGCGCTGGTGCGGGAACTACTCGCCGCCAAGGGAGGCACGTTTGCCAGTCCTGCCACCAACTACTTTCAGCATGAGCGGGACACGCTCAAGACGGCCGAGAACATAGCGCAGGTATTCATGGGAATGCGAACCCAGTGCGCCCAGTGCCATAACCATCCGTTTGATCGCTGGACGATGGACGACTACTACGGCTTCGCCAATTTCTTTGCCCAAATTGGTCGGAAGCAGGGCGAGGATCCCCGGGAGACGGTCGTCTTCAATGCCGGCGGCGGGGACGTGAAGCATCCGGTGGGCGGCCGCGTCGTCCCTCCGAAGTTCTTGGGGGGAGCCGCGCCCGACACGGCCGGCAAGGACCGTCGTGAGGTGCTCGCGGCGTGGCTGGCATCGCCGGAGAATCCGTACTTCTCACAAAACCTTGTCAATATCGTGTGGGCCCACTTCTTCGGTCGCGGCATCATCGACGAGGTCGACGATGTGCGGGTCAGCAATCCGCCGGTGAACAAGGAACTGCTGGAGACGCTCGCCGGCCGGTTCACCGAGTATCACTATGACTTCAAGCGACTCATTCGTGACATCTGCAACTCCCACACATATCAACGGTCGACGGCGGCCAACGAGACCAATGCCGATGACGAACGGAACTTCTCCAAGGCATCGCTACGGCGGGTGCGGGCCGAGGTCTTGCTCGACATGGTGACGGCCGTCACGGCTACCAAAAACAAGTTCACCGGCCTGCCGCTCGGTGCCCGAGCCGTGCAGATCGCCGACGGCAATACGAGTACCTACTTTCTTACGACCTTCGGCCGTGCCAACCGTGCGACGGCCTGCTCGTGCGAGGTGAAAATGGAGCCGAACCTGTCGCAGGCCCTCCATTTGCTCAACGGCGACACGCTCCAGACCAAGATCCGTGAAGGCGGCATCGTAAAAGGCATGCTCGACCAGAAGCGGCCGGTCGAGGAGGTGATCGACGAGCTCTATCTTCGGGCCCTCGTTCGCAAGCCGACCGACGGTGAAAAACAGGGGCTTGTCGCCCTGTTGAAAGATGATCCAAACCAGCAGCAGGCCCTCGAAGATGCGTTTTGGGCAATCCTCAATTCGCGCGAATTTGTCTTCAATCACTGATCCTTCCCCGCCACCTTTCCCCCACCCGATCAGGCCTCGCCATCAACGTGCCGGCCTTGCTCAATGCCATGCAACAGATGCTTCGCTCCGTCGTAATGATTGTGTGCCTCCAGGCTGTTTTCGCTGTGTCCAGTGCGGCCGAAGAGGCGAAGAAAGTAACGTTTGTTGACCATGCCTTGCCTGTCCTGCGGCAACGCTGTGGCAGTTGCCACAATGCCGACAAGAAGACCGCAGGCCTCGATGTCACCACCTACGCCGGGATCATGGCGGGCGGCGGCTCAGGGGAGGTCGTAGTGGCTGGTGACGCCTCCGGGAGTTATCTGTTTCGTGTGGTGAACCACGATGACGAACCCACCATGCCTCCGGACGCGCCGCCGATTCCAGAGGCCGAGCGACAGACCCTGCGGGCGTGGATCGACGGCGGTATTCTGGAAAATTCAGGCAGCGTGGCAGTCAAGGCCAAGAAGGTGGATGTGGCCATGGCGGCACCAGCTACCGAGCGGCCGGCCGTGCAGCCGATGCCGGCACACCTGTCGCTTGAACCAATCCTGCGGACGTCTTCTCTGGATGCCTGCTCATCGATCGCCACGAGCCCATGGTCGCCGTTGGCTGCCGTCTGTGGCCAGAAGCAGATTCTGTTGTATCGAACCGATTCCCTCGAGTTGACGGGCGTGCTGCCCTTTCCGGAGGGACGGCCCCATGTCGTGCGGTTCAGCCGTGGAGGCGGCCTCGTGCTCGCCGCCGGCGGAGTGGGTGCGACAAGCGGGAGGGTCGTTGTCTGGAACCTGAAGACCGGACGTCGGATTCGCACACTCGGCGAGGAAATGGACGTTGTTCTGGCAGCTGACGTGAGTCCCGATCAACGGCTGGTCGTGCTCGGAGGCCCGCAGAAGATGGTTCGCGTCTACTCGCTTGAGACGGGAGACAAGCTCTTTGAGATGAAGAAACATACCGACTGGGTTCAGTCCGCGGCTTTCAGTCCGGATGGTGTGTTGCTGGCTACCAGCGACCGCAGCGGCGGTGTTGTGGTCTGGGAGGCGGCGACCGGCCGTGACTATCTCGTCATCAATGGACATCCGGCCGGCGTGACGTCGGTGGCCTGGCGGGGTGACTCCAACATGCTCGCCACCGGCTGCGATGATGGCCAGATTCGTCTGTGGGAATTGGAGAACGGCAATCAGGTGAAGGCCTGGGCTGCCCATGGCGGCGGTGTCGCCTCTGTGACCTTCACTCGTGACGGTCGGCTGGCTTCGGTGGGCCGCGACCGCGTGCCGAAACTCTGGAAGCCGGATGGTGCCCAAGAACGAGCCTTTGAGCCGCTTCCTGACCTCGGGCTCGCTGCGGCGTTTTGTGATGAAACGGGTCGGCTCGTGACTGGAGATTGGACCGGTCAGATTGCGGTGTGGAATGCAGCCGATGGGGCGCGGGTGGGCGGCCTCGAACAGAATCCGCCCACGCTTGCTGACCGTGTTGCCACAGCGGAGCGGTCGATGAACGAGGCCAAGGCGGCCCTTGCCGAAGCGGAGAAGGTAGTCGCTGCCGCTCAGGCGAAGGTGGCAACCCTTGTGACGAACAGGGAGGCAGCATTTGCCGCTCGACAAACGGCCGAGGCGACGCTCGGTGAGCGTCAAAAACTGGTCGATGCTGCCATGGCAGCTGCCGCTGCCGCACAGAAAGCACACGCCGATGCTGTTGCTGCTGCAGCCCCGCTTGATCAGGCGGTCCAGGCCGCCGCGGCGGAAATGAAAGCGGCGACCGAGGCACTTGCACAGGCCGGTGAGGATCCTGCCAAGAAGGGTCCGGCTGAGCAGGCCGCCGCAGCCGCCAAGACAAAGCACGACGATGCCGTGGCGAAATCCACCGCACACAAGGCGGACACTGACAAGCGGGTCCTTGCCGCGGACACGGCCCAAAAACAGTTGGCTGGACTCGTTGGTGAGCGCGACGCGGCCAAGAAGGCGGTCGATTCGGCGAAGCCGGCATTGGAACAAGCCGATGCGGCTTTGGCGGCCGCCCATGGCGAGGAGCAGGCCGGTGCCGCCCAGGTTGTCGAGCGGAAGACCCAGCTGGCTGCCTTGGCTGCCAAGCATGCCCATTGGTTGTCTGAAGTGGCCTTCCATGGCCGATTCGTGTCACTCAGTAACGCTCTCACCACCCAGGAGGAGCAACTCGCTGCGGCGGAGGCGATGGTGGCGGAGGCAGACGCTAAACGGCAGGCAGCGGAACAGGTCCGCCGTGGTCACGAGGCTGCCCGGGAGGCGGCCAAAAAGCAGTCTGAAACGCTTGCCGGAGCGATCGCGGCGCTCGAAAAAGAGTCTCAGGAACTTGCCGGCAAGATCGCGTCTCGGGGGGGCGAAATCACCGCAACCCAGCAGCAAATCGAGCAGGTTGTTCAGGCGATCGCCGCCCTCGATGAGGTGGCAAGAAGCCTGGCAAAGCCGCTCGCGGCGCTGCCCAATGATGCGGAGTTGACGTCGGCGCAGACGGCCGCCGCTGCCGCGCGGACCGCGAAACAGGCACAGTTGGAAGCCAAGCAGCAGCAGATGGCGGCGTTGACCGCCGAGCGGGCGTCGTGGGAGAAACTGGTTGCCGAGAAGAAAGCTGCCATTGAAAAGCATCGCCAGGAGATGGCCACTGCCACGGCCGCGATGAATGACGCCGTAAAACAGGCCGAGGCAGCCGCGCCGGCCGTGGAGGCGGCGGCTAAGGATGTTGCCGCGAAGCAAGCCGCAGCTGCGGAGCGGCAGAAGCAACTCACAGCAGCATTGGCAGAACTCGATGCCCTTCAGGGCGTGAAAGAGTGACCGGGGCCACAGGTCTCGAAGACCGCAGTTGGTAGAGGCTTGACGGCGGGGCCGAGGCTTCCTACTTTAGAGGGGGTTGGAAGGGGGGCGGCCTTCTGCACGGAAGTGTGGTGCGACATTACGTGCGTGCCGATGCCTGTCATGTGCTCTTCATCTGTCGAGAAGAGGCTCTTTGTATGAAGCTAACTCGCCTTTCCATTCCCAGTGCCGGGCTTCATCAGCCGGGTTTTACACTTGTTGAACTGCTGGTCGTGATTGCGATCATCGGCGTGCTGATTGGGCTTCTGCTGCCAGCGGTCCAGTCGGCCCGCGAGGCCGCGCGGCGAGCGAGTTGCCAGAGCAACATCAAGCAAGTTGGGCTTGCGCTCCACAGTTATGCGTCGGCCAACAACGACACGTTTCCGCACAACCTCGGCAGTGAATCGACGGTTTCTGCAGCCGGTGGGGCTCAGTACAACACGGGGAACCGTGGTCGGTCGTGGATTGCGAGGATTCTTCCGTACTTGGAAAACACCAATCTCTATGACCGGATGCAGTTCGACCAGCCATTGAGCAATGCGGACAACCTTGATGTCTGTGGCACGGCCATCAAGGAACTCATCTGCCCGAGTGATACGAGTCGGGGCCTGATGAATGATCGCGCCAATCTTGGCAACCACCCGACATCGGGCCGCCAATGGGGCGTGACCAATTACAAGGCGGTGGCCGGCGGAAACTGGGCCTGGGGCGATCATACCGGCGTGCGGATGACGACCGGGCGCTGGCCGAACAGTGACAACGGCCTCGACCGCGGGAACGGGATGATCTGCCGCAACTCCGACAACCAGCCGGGCAACATCACGACGTTTACCGACATCACCGATGGAACCTCGAAGACGTTCGCCCTTGGCGAGGCGGTGCCCCAGTGGTCCAACCACACGACCTGGTTTTTCTTCAACCACACCACCGGCGCCTGTGGCGTGCCGCTCAACTACCGTGTCGGGCTTGTCGATCTCTATGCCGCCCGCGGGGCTTGGGGGCGCAACTATTCGTTCTTCAGCCGCCATCCTGGCGGGGCGATGTTTGCGATGGCTGATGGGTCGACAACGTTTATCACCAACTCTATACCCCTTTCCCTGTATCGGCAGCTGGCCACGATCGGCAGCGGCGAGGCGGTGTCACTGCCATGAAAAAGAGCTCTTGTCGAGATGGAGTTGCTGGCTGGCTGGTGGCTGCAGTGATTCTGCTGCCGGCGGGATGTGGACGCCCCGGTGCTGCGCCGACAGCCCCGGTGGGGGGAACCATCTCCGCCGCAGGCACTCCGATCGCGGGTGTGAATGTCACCTTTACGCCCGCCGACGGCCGATCAGCCACCGGGATCACCGACGCCGAGGGGCGGTTTACGCTCTCTACGTTTGCGACCGGGGATGGGGCGGTGCCGGGAAGACATCGCGTGACGCTCTCCGTTTCCACGGCCGATGTGCCGATGCCGGGTACACCGGAGGCGGCAAGTTACAAGCCCGAGCCCGCCCCGTTTGCCAAGAAGTACGGGGGGCTCGACTCGACAGATCTCGAGGTCGACATTCCTGCAGCCGGTGATCGGGCGATCCTGCTCGACGTTGAATCGCGCTAGCGCAGATTCTGCCGCACTGTCGCGACGGCCCCAGTCTCACTGGTGGTCGGACGGGTTTCGCACGAGTGGAATTTCAATCGTGTTTGTCCCTTCCTGAAGATCGTATATCAGGCCGCTCGTGGAGATGTCGCCATAGCGAGCCGGTGTGATGGGGATGGGAAGAGCCTCTCCGCGGGTGTCATCGGCAACCGGTTCGGGAGTGGAGACGGCCACAACCGTCGCCGTATAGCGGCCCGGAGGAATCGTCCCCGAGGAGTTCCCCAAACGCAGGGAGAACCTTCCGTCGGCACCGATTGAGCCATGGGCCGCTTGCCCACCCCCTTCGGCCACGAATTGCACGGCGCCGGTTTCCAGGGGGCGACCATCGAGCGTCACGCGGCCCGACACGCGGGCCCCGCCCGGTCCACAACCCGCCACAGACCCGCCGAGGAGGGCAAGCGGAATCATCGCGAGGAGAACAACGCCCCCGCGGACACGATCAGGTCGGACGCCGGGGTGGAGGGTGCAATGGATCATGGGGCTCATGGTTCAATCACCAATTCACCTCCGGACTTTGTTGCCATCGCCTGGTACACGGTCATCGAGACGGAGTCCGTGATGAACCGGGTAGCTCCGTCCGCGAGGGCGAACTGGACACCGCCCGGGTGCCGACTGCGAAAGGTCATCACGTCCCACCAGTCATTGGGCCGGGCGGGTGACGGAAAAAAGTTCGGCGGGCCATGGCACGCTGCGTAGTCCCCGTTGGCGTAATAGGCTGCCGAGTGGTTGTTTACCTCCGGAACGTCCTCACCAATTAGAAACGTGCGGCTCGTCCCGTCGAGAAACGAATTCAGTGCCACCTGGTCGTGGAAACTGTTGCGGTAGAAGGCTCCGTTGCACCCTGGTCGGGTGTGGCAATCGGCTGGACCCTGATGGATGCTTGAATTATTGCCGAGTCGGTTGCTTCCCAGCACACCTTTGTAGTCGGTGATCGCCACGGTCACGTTGGAAAACTGAAATTGGCTTGTGCTCGTTGCCGGACTCGTGTCACTGGGACAAGAAAGGGTGGGCGTCACCGTGGCAACGGCCTGTCGGCAGCCGGCCGCATTGATGCCGCCCCCAGAAAAAAATGCCGTCTGAAAGTGCGCCGCCAACTGGTCATAGAGAGGCGTCGCTTCCAGATAGGGCAGTGATTGAGCGATCCACCCAGCTCCGTGTCGTGGGATCGCCGAGGGGGCTTCGTTTGCCCAAGGGGAGACATTCAGCGGGAGGGTGCCCTTACTGGAATGATGGCCGTGAGCAGCCAGGGCGAGTTGCCGCAGATTACTCGAGCAACCGGCGCGCCGCGCCGCCTCGCGTGCGGCCTGCACGGCAGGCAAGAGCAGGCCGATTAAGACTCCGATGATGGCGATGACTACCAACAACTCGACGAGCGTAAAACCGTGACGGCACGAAGCATCGAACGGGCATACGTCATGATGGCGTCGATCCATACGACATTTCCCCAAGTGCCCCAGCATGCCAGCCCACACCATCAGCGGCGGCTACCTCATGCGAGGGGATTTTTGTAGAATAGCCCTCTGGTGGTTCGCTCGCAAGCCAGCGCTGACGATTGCACCTCGACGGGATCCGCGGCGTGTCCCGGGTGATGTGGTTCGACCGCCGGGATGTGTAGGCTTGTGGTTATCCCGTTCTGCCGGTGATGATTTTGTAAAATAGGGTTTGGTCGCGCAGCTACAGTGAGGGCATCCACGATGATACGTACCGGAAATCCGACGCTGAATGACAAGACATTCGAAAACTTTGGTGTCTATCGCCGGGATCTCACGGCCGAGCAGTCTCCCGCCGACGTGATGACCATCAACGGTACGGCGCAGAAGACGATGTTTCTTCTGATCCTTGCCATGGGGACGGCCTGCTTCACATGGTCGAAGACGTTTTCGGGGCTTGAAGCCAATCCTGCCGCGGCGATGCCCTGGGCGTTTGGTGGAGCCATCGTCGGCCTCATGACTGCCTTAGTGATCTGCTTCAGGCATCCCTGGGCTCCGGTATTGGCGCCCGTCTACGCGCTTGCCGAGGGACTTTTTCTGGGTGGTGTTTCTGCAAGCTTCGAGGCCCAGTACCCCGGGATCGTGATTCAGGCCGTTGGCGGCACATTCGGCACGCTGTTTGGCCTGCTGTTGGCGTATGAGTCGGGAGCCATCAAGGCGACTGAAAACTTCAAACTCGGCATCGTGGCAGCCACCGGCGGAATCTGTCTGGTCTATTTCATTTCCCTGATCGGGAGTTTTTTCGGGTTTCCGATTCCTTTCATTCACGACGCCGGCCCCATCGGAATCGGCTTCAGCCTTGTTGTGGTCGTGATTGCTGCCCTGAACCTCGTCTTGGACTTTGATTTCATCGAACAGGCGGCGGAACGCGGAGCGCCCAAGTATTTGGAGTGGTACGGGGCTTTCGCCCTGATGGTCACACTCGTCTGGCTCTACATGGAAATCCTCAGGCTGCTCTCGAAGCTCAGGAGTCGGAACTGATCTTCGCAGTTCTCTTCTGGTATGGCGGTGTCCTACAGATTCCATTTCACGTTGGTGGGCTTGGCACTCGCGGGCTGCTTCGAGCCCGCCTTCGCTGAGCCGGCAGCCTTTCTCGCAGCCACCTGCCGGGACTGTCACTCGAAGGACGTGCAGGAGGGCGGTCTTGATTTGGTCTCCCTGTCGACCGATCTTTCTCGCCCTGATGTCTTCGCACGCTGGGAGCGGATCTACGAACGCGTGGCCGCCGGTGAAATGCCTCCGCCAACGGTAGATGCTCCTCCAGAGGCAGCACGGACTGCGTATCTACAGTCTCTCAGCGATGATTTGAGCCGGGCACACGCGGCTGAGAAGGAAACCGTGCTTCGCCGGCTGAATCGTCGCGAGTACCAAAACACGCTCAATGACCTCTTTGGCACCACCCTGAACCTGGCGGAGATGCTGCCCGAGGACGGCCGTGCTCATGAGTTTGACACGGTCGGGGATGCCCTCAGTCTTTCCGTGGTGCAGATGCAGCGGTATCTCGACGGGATGAACCTCGTGCTCGATCAGGCAATCCAGCAGACCCTGGCGCCGCCACAAGTAACGACAGTGAGGGCGAGCTATGCCGATACCCGCGGGGCTGAGCAGTGGCTGGGCAAGATCTGGTTGCACCGCGCAGACGGTGCGGTGGTGTTCTTCAAAAATTACGGTTATCCCTCGGGCATGCTCCGAGAAGCCTCTGTACAGACTGACGGCTTGTATACGGTGCGGGTGACGGGTTACGCCTACCAGAGCGACAAGCCAATCACCTTCGCTCTGGGGGCAACGACGTTTGCCAGAGGCGCGGTGCAGCCGACGTTTGGCTACTACGAACTCCCGCCCGGCGAACCAACGACGATCGAAACGACGGTCTGGATACCGGCGCGCTTCATGATCGAACTCACGGTGTACGGCATTACGGATCGGTTTGCACTCAAGAAAACGTCGGTGTCGGAATACGAGGGGCCGGGATTGGCAATTCAGCAGATCGAGATCGAGGGACCGCTCACCGACCGGTTTCCGGGGCGCGGACACGACCTGGTATTGAGTGGACTCGATCGCCAGGAAGTCGAGCCGCGAAATCCTGACGAGCGAACGAAGCCGTGGTACAAGCCGAAGTTCATGATCGCGGCCGCTGAGCCGCGGGATGCCATCAAGCCGATTCTCGTGCGTGTGGCTTCACGGGCGTTTCGTCATCCGGTCAGTGGGGAGCGAATCAGCCCCTATCTGGATCTGTTTTCCGCCGAACTGGCAGAAGGCTCGTCGATCGAGGAGGCACTGCGATCAGCGGTGACTGCCATCTTTTGTGCACCCGACTTTCTCTATCTGCGTGAGGAACCGGGCTACCTGGATGACTACGCCTTGGCCAGCCGCTTGTCGTACTTCTTGACGCGGTCTGGCCCCGACGACGAACTGCTTGCCCTCGCGGCGGCCGGCCAGCTCGTTGAGCCCGGCGTGCTCCAGGCCCAGGCAGAGCGCCTGTTGGACGATCCACGCACCGGGCGATTCATCGTCGATTTCACCGATGCCTGGTTGAACCTGCGGG
>JAYQOK010000006.1:36922-61757 GCA_038144795.1 Candidatus Kuenenia sp.
CGATTTCACTGCACCGGACCGGCAGTTGTTTCCGGAGTTTGATCCCTATTTACAGTGGTCGATGCTCGAGGAAACACGGCAGTTTTTTCGCCGTCTCGTCGATGAAAATCTGGGCGTAGTCAGCCTCGTCAAGCCCGAGTGGGCGATGCTCAACGGTCGGCTCGCTGAGCACTACGGCATTCTGGGTGTGGAGGGTCCGGAACTGCGGCCGGTGTCACTGCCGGTCGGCAGCGTTCGCGGTGGGCTGCTCGGTCAGGCAAGCATTTTGAAGGTCTCTGCCAATGGCACAAACACGTCTCCCGTGGTGCGGGGCGTTTGGGTCATAGAGCGGCTGTTGGGCCAAACCACTCCTCCACCCCCGCCGGGCATTGCCGGTGTTGAGCCCGACATCCGGGGAGCGACGACGCTGCGGGAACTCCTCGACAAGCACCGGAGCCTCGAGAGCTGTCAGGGCTGCCATCGGAAGATCGACCCCCCCGGATTTGCCCTCGAGTGCTTTGATCCAATCGGTGGCTGGCGGGAACGATTCCGGGCGCTGGATGGCGGGGAGCGGGTCGATCTGGAGATCAACGGCATGCGGGTTCACTATCGGTTGGGCCAGCCCGTCGACGCCTCCGGCGTGCTGGCTGACGGCCGGACATTTTCAGGGTTTGAGGAGTTTCGTGATCGCTTGGCGGAGGATCCCGAGACGCTCGCTCGAGCCTTCACCACGAAACTGCTGACCTTCGCGACCGGACGGGAAATGGGCTTTTCCGATCGTCCGGAAATCGAGCGGATCATGATGGCCACACAGCCACAGAGATACCGTGTGCGGGATCTGCTTCGCGAGGTTGTGGCCAGCGAAACCTTCCGCACGAAATAGCGACTGACAACACGCCCGAGGATTCTCATGATGCACGCTCCCACCGTCGCCACCCGTGACCCGTTGTCGCGCCGCCATTTCCTCAGAGGAACTGGCGCGGCCATGTTCGGCCTCCCATTTTTGGAAGCCATGACGCCGACCTGGGCACGGGCCGCGGCCCCGGCCGTGCCAAGACGGTTTGTTGCGGCGTGTGCCACGCTCGGCTTTCATGGCCCGTACTTTTTTCCGGACTCCAGCGGCCCGACGTATGAAGCATCGCCGTATCTCGAGCGACTCAGCCAACATCGCCAAGACTTCACGGTGTTCTCGGGCCTGTCGCACCCTGAGCAGCAGGGGAATAACGGGCATGCTTCTGAACTGACCTGGCTGACGGCGGCCCGCAGGCCGGGGCTGGCCGGTTTCCGCAACACGGTTTCCCTGGATCAACTCATCGCCGAGGCGATCGGCATGCAGACCCGGTTTCCAAGCCTGGTGTTGTCGACGAGCGGACGATCGATGTCATGGACATCCAATGGAGTCGAGATTCCCGGTGAGACGTCGCCCGCCCGCCTCTTCAAGTCGCTGTTTCTCAATGGCTCAGAGGCGGAGGTCACTCGTGAAGTGCGGAAGTTGCAGCGTGGCCGAAGCATTCTCGATACCGTGCTCGACGAGGCCAAAAAACTCGAGCACAAGGTGGGCGCTCGTGACCGGCGAAAAGTCGATGAGTATCTGACGGCCGTTCGTGATCTCGAGTTGCGGTTGCAGCAGGCGCAGCGGTGGGCAAAACGGCCCAAGCCGGAGACGACGGCCGAGGAGCCAAAGGATCTTCCCGATCGCAACGATGCAATCGGGAAGCAGAGGCTGCTGAGCGATTTGATCGTGTTGGCGCTCCAATCAGATGCAACACGTGCGATCACGATTCAACTCAGTGGCATGAATGCCGTGCCAACGATCCCAGGGGTACGAAACGATTGGCACAACCTGTCGCATCATGGTAAGGATCCAGCCAAGATCGAAGAGTTGCGGGTCATCGAAGAGGCAGAGTTCACTGCCTTCAATGACTTTCTGACACGGCTCAAAGGCATCGAGGAGCAGGGCAACACCCTTCTCGATCAGACGATCGTGTTGTTTGGCTCGAACCTCGGCAATGCCAGCAGCCACGATGCCCGGAACGTGCCCACGCTGGTGGCTGGGGGCGGCTTTCGACACGGTCAGTGCCTGGCCCATGACGAAGCCAACAATACACCGCTATCGAATCTTTTCGTGGCATTGGCCCGTCAGATGGGGCTGGGCGTAGAAACATTTGGCAGCAGCACGGCCACGGGTATCCGTGGGTTTGAGTCGGTGTGAGTTAAAAAGTTTCCTGGTCACATGGCAAGCAGGAAAGCAGACGAGGAACTCTCGTGATGGATCGAGATACAAACGCCCGCCGGTTGGTGGTGGCACTCGTGTGGGGAATCTTCGGGGTTGGGGTGGGCCGTAGCCGCGTCATCAGCACTTCTAGCAGTTCTGATTGAGCGGTTGAGCTTGGCTGACACACGGAATGCTTTTGGTGGCTATTGCGTCGAGAAGCCCCCGCCGGACGCATACGTAGCATTTGGTGAGCTACGTGGGCAGAAAACCCCGAAGATTATTTGAGCCGGTGGCTCCGCTTCATGAGTTTGTGCGATTTGGGACTCTTTTTCGGACTCCTCAACAAGCATTAGCCCGATTCAGTCAGCCTCAAAGAGCCGCACCACGTCTAGCCCAAAACGACAAAAGCCCCAGAAAGTCGTTGCTTTCCAAGGCTTCTGAAGTGGGTCTAGTGGGCGATATAGGACTCGAACCTATGACCCCCAGCTTGTCGAGCTGGTGCTCTAACCAACTGAGCTAATCGCCCGGTCACCGTTCCCAAAGTCTCGCGCGACCGGTCGCCCCAGTCAAGCGTGGCCGATCCGGCGCGGCGGAATGCCCTTGTCGAGCCTGCGCCACCGGGGATACTGTCGAGTTTTTCAAAGGTCTACGGTCTCTACCATGCCCACTGTTCGCCTTCCCGACGGCGTTGTTCGCGACTATTCCTCGCCAGCCCGCGTAGCCGATGTGCTCGCCGATCTCGCCAACGCGGATCAACCGAAGCCGAAGAAAAAGCAGCGGCCGATCGCGGCGTTGCTCAACGGGAAAGCCGTGGGGCTCGACACACCGCTGCCCGAAGCCGGGGAGTCAGTGCTCGAACCGCTCCCCACGGGCGACCCGCGGGCTCTTCCCGTGATGCGACACTCAGCAGCGCACGTGATGGCCCGCGCCGTGATGCGGCTCTTCAAGGACGTGGAGCTGGCCTTCGGCCCCACCGTCGGCGAGGGCTTCTATTACGACATGCGGGCTGAGCGGCCGATCACCGACGAAGACCTGCCGGCAATCGAAGCCGAGATGAAGAAGATCATCAAGGAAGACGAAGCCTTCGAGCGGGTGGAGGTGCCGCGGGAAAAGGCGGTTGAGATCATCCGTGGGCTCAACCAGCCGCTCAAGGCCGAACACATCGAGACGGGCCTGGCCGAGCATCCCACGCTCTCCTTCTATCGGCAGGGAGAATTTGTCGATCTCTGTCGCGGTCCCCATGTGCCGAGCCCCGGCTGCATCGGAGCCTTCAAGCTCACCAATATCGCCGGCGCCTACTGGAAGGGAGACGCCAACAACGCCCAGTTGCAGCGGCTGTACGGCACCGCCTGGTTTTCCCCGGAGGATCTCGACGCCCACCTGGCAGCGCTCGAGGAAGCCCGCAAACGCGACCACCGCGTACTCGGCAAGCAGCTTGATCTCTTTACCACGAGCCCGCTTGTTGGCTCGGGCCTCGTGCTCTGGATGCCGAAGGGAGCGACCCTGCGGGCGACGCTCGAGGCGTTTGTCCGTGAGGAACTCGCCGCCCGCGGCTACGAGCCGGTCTATACGCCCCACATCGGCAAGGTCGATCTTTACAAGATCTCGGGCCACTATCCCTACTACGCCGACAGCCAGTTCAAGCCGATCGTGATGCACGAGGATGAGCAGTACCTGCTTAAGCCGATGAACTGCCCGCATCACACGATGATCTACAAGGCCCGGCCGCACAGCTACAAGGATCTGCCGCTGCGGCTGGCTGAGTTTGGCACTGTCTACCGCTATGAGCAGTCGGGTGAACTCGGTGGCATGACGCGGGTCCGCGGCTTCACGCAGGATGACGCCCATATCTTCTGCATGCCGGAGCAGGTGGAGCAGGAGGTGGAGGGCTGCATCGACTTTACGCTGAAGGTGCTCGAGAGCCTTGCTTTCGACAACTTCCGCGTGCGGCTTGGCTTCCGCGATCCGACAAGCGACAAGTATGTCGGTCCACCGGAACGGTGGGATGAGGCGGAGGCGGCCATCGAACGGGTGGCCCGTCGGATGAATTTGCCGGGCTGTGAGCCGGAGCCGGGAGAGGCTGCCTTCTACGGACCGAAGATCGACTTTGTCGTCCATGATTCGCTGGGCCGCGAATGGCAACTTGGCACCGTACAGCTCGACTACAACCTGCCGAGCAAGGAGCGGTTTGATCTCGAATACGTCGGTGCCGACAACGCCAAGCACCAGCCGGTGATGATCCACCGGGCGCCGCTGGGCAGCTTGGAGCGGTTTGTCGGCGTGCTGATCGAACACTTCGCCGGCGCATTTCCGCTGTGGCTGGCCCCCGAGCAGGTGCGGGTGATTCCGGTGAGCGAGAAGAGCGAGGCCTATGCGAGGCAGGTGCAGGCGCGGCTGGAGGCGGCCGGTCTGCGGACCAGCGTTGATCTGGCCGCGGAAAAGCTTGGCGCCAAGATCCGCACCGCCCAACTCGAACTGATCCCGATGATGGTTGTCTGCGGTCCGCGGGACGAGACGGCCGGCACGGTGAGCCTCCGAGACCGAATCGATGGCGATCTTGGTGCGATGAGCCTTGAGGCCGCGGTGGAGAGGCTCCGGGATGAGAATGCCCGCCGGGCGGTGCGTCACAAGCCGAAGCCCCTGGCGATGCCCGGCGGTGGAACGGCTGACGGCGGTGAGGCATACTAAACAAGCGTTGCCGAAACGCCCTTCTGAAGATTGACCCTTCTGGAGATTGAACGATGGCGAATGTGATCAATGGTGCCGATACCGCGTGGATGATCGTAGCAACGGCCCTGGTGCTGTTTATGACGTTGCCAGGGCTGGCACTGTTTTATGGCGGCCTGGTGCGATCGAAGAATGTGCTTTCGATCTTTGTCCAATGCTTCGCGCTTGCCGGTGTGATGTCAATCTTGTGGGTGCTCTATGGCTATAGTCTCGCCTTCGGGGATGGTGGCCAATGGCAGTGGGCGATCGGCAATGTTGACAAGGCGTTACTACGGGGGGTGACGATCGACTCCGTGAGTGGCACGATCCCTGAGTCGCTCTTCCTCGCCTTTCAGATGACCTTCGCGATCATTACGCCGGCCCTTGTGGTGGGCGCTTTCGCGGAGCGAATGAAGTTCAAGGGAATGCTACTCTTCTCGGCCATCTGGTTCACCTTCTCCTACCTGCCGATTTGCCACATGGCGTGGGCCGGTGAGGGGGCGCTCTTCCATGGCTGGGGCGTGCTCGACTTCGCGGGTGGCACGGTGGTGCACGTCAATGCTGGCATTGCTGGGCTTGTGACATGCATCATGATCGGTCGTCGCAGTGGCTACCCTCGCGAAGTGATGCGGCCGCATAACCTTCCCTTCGCCGTGATGGGGGCGGGCATGCTGTGGGTCGGCTGGTTTGGATTCAATGCCGGGAGTGAGTTGGCGGCTGATGGTACGGCCGCCATGGCGCTGTTGGTGACCCATCTCGCGGCTGCCACGGCGGCGGTAGTCTGGATGCTCATCGAACTGTGGGCCCATGGCAAGGCCTCAGCGCTGGGTATTGCCACCGGCGCGGTGGCTGGGCTTGTGGCGATCACGCCAGCCAGTGGCACTGCCGGCCCACTGGGGGCGATTGTGATCGGCGCCGCGTCTGCCGGCGCCGGCTACTACTTCGCGACAAAAGTCAAACATCGCTTTGGCTACGACGACAGCCTCGACGTCTTCGGCGTGCACGGCATCGGCGGCATCGTTGGGGCACTTCTCACCGGCGTGTTTGCGGCATCGGAATTTGGAGGGTCGGGTCTGGCTGAGGGGATGACCATCGGAGGCCAGGTGTGGGCGCAAGCCAAGAGTCTGCTCGTGACTGCGGCGTGGAGCGGCGTCGTATCGATCACCGCTTTCATTCTCGTCGATCGGCTCGTCGGCATGCGGGTGCCGATGGAGGTGGAACGGGGTGGCCTTGACCTCGCCGAACACCAGGAGCAGGCGTACGAGATCGTCTGATCGTCGGGCATGCCGAGATTTGTGCTGCTGGAGCATGTCGGCCATCCTGACGACGGCGGTGGTCGCCATTTTGACCTTCTGCTCGAGGACGGACCGGCCTGTCGTACGTGGAAGTTGCTTGATGTGCCGCAGGGGGGAGCGGGCGTTGTCGCTGGACGGGAGCTGCCTCGGCATCGGCTCAAGTGGCTCGAAACCAATGGGGCAGAGGTCTCGCACAACCGTGGGTTTGCCCGGCGCATCGATGCCGGCACGTTTGAGCCGGTCGTGCTCGATACCGAGTCCCTGACGGACGCGTCCAGACTCGTGCTCGCGGTCACGGGAGACCTCCTTGCC
This sequence comes from Candidatus Kuenenia sp., assembly GCA_038144795.1. Taxonomy (GTDB): domain Bacteria; phylum Planctomycetota; class Planctomycetia; order Pirellulales; family UBA1268; genus CACORA01. The sequence continues at coordinate 43,430 of JAYQOK010000006.1, forward strand.
GGCTGCCTACGGCTGGAGACGGTGGGCGACGGCTGGGCCGTGCGGCTCGGTGAGTAGCGGGAGGTCGATCTGGCGAGCAGGTATGATGGGGGTTCCTCAAGGAGATCTTCGATGAAGCCCCGTGAAGTGCTCGCGATGTGCCGCGAGAAGGAAGTGAAGGCGGTCGATCTGCGGTTTGCCGATTTTCTCGGCGCCTGGCAGCACCTCACGATCCCGGTTGGCAAACTCGAGGAGGAAATGTTCGAAGACGGGCTCGGCTTCGATGGGTCGAGCATCCGCGGCTGGCAGGCAATCAATGAGAGCGACATGTTGCTCGTGCCGGTACCCGATACGGCGATCGTTGATCCCTTTGCGGAACTGCCGACGCTGGTGATGATCTGCATGGTGCAGGATCCGATCACGCGAGAAGACTACACCCGCGATCCCCGCAACATCGCCCGGAAGGCGGTGAACTATCTCAAGAGCACTGGTATCGCTGACACCTGTTTCATTGGACCGGAAGCGGAGTTTTTCGTATTCGATGACGTGCGGTTCGACCAAAACTCTCACGAGGGCTACTTCCATGTCGACTCGGGTGAAGGGGAGTGGAACCGCGGTCGGGTCGAGTCGCCGAACCTCGGCTACAAGTTGCGGCACAAGGAGGGTTACTTTCCCTGCCCTCCCTCCGACCAGTTGATGAACGTCCGCAACGAGATGATGCAGACGATGATCCAGTGCGGGATCGACGTCGAGGCCCAGCATCATGAGGTGGCAACGGCGGGGCAATGTGAGATCGACATGCGTTATCAGGATCTCGTCCGCATGGCCGACCAGATGTGTCTCTACAAATACATCGTGCGAAACGTCGCGTGGCGACACGGTAAGACGGCGACATTCATGCCCAAGCCGATCTACGGAGACAACGGCTCCGGCATGCACACCCATATCTCGCTCTGGAAAGAGGGCGTGCCGCTCTTTGGCGGCTCGGGATATGCCGGGCTCTCGGAAGTGGCGTTGCATGCACTTGGAGGCATCCTGCGGCATGCCCCGGCCCTCCTCGCGCTCACCAACCCCACCACCAATAGCTACAAGCGGCTTGTGCCTGGCTACGAAGCACCGGTCAATCTTGCCTATTCACAGCGGAATCGGTCGGCTAGCTGTCGGATTCCGATGTATTCGGCAAGCCCGAAGACGAAGCGAATAGAGTTTCGTTGCCCGGATCCTACCTGCAATCCCTACCTTGCCTTCGCGGCTCTCCTGCTGGCGGCAATCGACGGCATTCAAAACAAGATGAGCCCCGGTGAGCCGCTCGATCGGGACATCTACGATATGCCACCGGAGGAACTGGCGACTGTCGCCAAGGCCCCTGGTTCTCTCGACGAGGCTCTCGATGCACTTCAACAGGATCAAGACTTTCTCCTCCGGGGTGATGTTTTCACCGAAGACGTGATCGCCACATGGTTGAAGCTCAAACGCGAGAAAGAGATCGTGCCGATGCGACTTCGTCCACATCCGTTTGAGTACTGCCTCTACTTCGACGCCTGACGATCGGCTTCACACCTTCACGTCGAGAGGCTTTGCATCAGGCTGGACGGGGGAGCACGCCTTCGATCCGTCGCGGGGCGGCGCAGGCTCCCGCCACGCACTCATACAGCACGAGGGTGCCGGCCTCACCAGGCCGGTCAACGAAGAGATGATCAAGGAGACGCGGTGCATCTGCCACCGGCACTGCGTCAACATGCTGTCGCGCCGCCACCACCGCCCGCGGTCGAAACGGTGTGCACTGTGACCTCACTGCCGCGTGAGCAGTGGTAGCGTCGCCGTCTGCCACGACGACGAATTCCTCGATCGGCCCCAGCAGCATGTCGAGGGCGAGGAGTGACTGGCTGGCAGCCGTCGCCGATCGCTTGGCCAGCGGTGCCACGGCAGTGATCGCCTTTTCGGCCGCTTGCCGATACCGCTCGCGGCCGGTGAGCACCGCCAGCCGTACGAGCACCGTGGCCGCCATGCCGGTGGCGCTCGGCGTGGCGTTGTCGAGCATGTCGTGCTGCTGGATAAGCAGCTTTTCGTGGGCGGGCGAAGTGCGAAACAGGGCACCCGTGTTGGGGTCGACAAAGCCGCCGGCGACGGGTGCAGACTTGTCGGTACCCAGCAGCAGGTCAGCAAGCTGACACGCTTCGGCAATCCACTGCTCGTCGAATGTCGCCTCATAGAGGCTCGCAAGCCCCTCGGTGAGGCAGGCGAGGTCTTCCGCGAATGCCAGCCCGCTCGCCTTCCCCTGCCGCCACTGATGGGCCAGCCGCCCCTGCGGGTCACGGCACTCAGTCAGGATGAACGTCGCCGCCCGCGTGGCGGCCTGCGTGTATCGCGGCTCATCGAGCGCCGCTCCGGCCCGCGCGAGGGCATCGATCGCCAGCCCGTTCCAGGCGACGAGCACTTTGTCGTCGATGCCGGGCCGTACCCGCTGGTTGCGAGCGGCCAGGAGCCGTTCGCGGGCTGCTTGCATCTGTTCGGCAAACGCTGCCGGGTCAAGGTCATGCTTGCGGGCCACCTCGGCGAGGGGCCGTGGCAGATTGAGGATTGAATGGCCCTCAAAGTTGCCACCGCGCATGACATCATAGGCTTCACAGAAGAGAGCGGCCTGCTGGGAGTCGCCCAGCACGGTGGCGATCTCCTCTGGCGACCAGACGTAAAACTTGCCCTCCTCGCCTTCGCTGTCGGCATCCTCCGCAGCCCAGATGCCGCCGGCCGGATCGGTCATGTCGCGGAGCAGGTAGTCAAGCGTCGACCGCACGACCGCGGCAAACTCTTCGCGGCCCGTCGCCAAAAAGGCCTCCAGATAGGCCACCGCGAGCAGGGCGTTGTCGTAGAGCATCTTTTCGAAGTGGGGTACGAGCCACCGCTCGTCGACCGAGTAGCGGGCGAAGCCGCCACCGAGTTGATCGTGAATGCCACCGGCGGCCATGCAGGCGAGGGAATGGACGGCCATCTCGAGATCGTCGAGGCGGCCGCTCCGCTGGGCTGTGCGGAGCAGGAGCCGCAGATCCATCGGATGCGGAAACTTCGGGGCCGCGCCAAAGCCACCATACTGCCGATCGAACATCCGGCCGAGCGAGTGAGCCGCTTGCTCGAGCAGCACGTCGGTGGGAAGCCCGCCCTCAGCTGAGGCTGCGACAAGTGACTGCGACAGGGCCGCCGTGATCTCTCCGGCCTGCTTCGTGACTTGGTCACGGCGGTTCGTCCAGGCGTCGATCACCGCGTGGAGCACTTGCGGAAACCCAGGCATCCCACCCCGCTGTTGGGGTGGCCAGTATGTGCCGGCGAAAAAGGGCTCAAGATCGGGCGTGAGAAACACGCTCATTGGCCAGCCGCCACGGCCGGTCAGCAACTGCACCGCCGACATGTAGACCGCGTCAAGGTCAGGCCGTTCTTCGCGGTCGACCTTGATGGTGACGAAGTGCTCGTTGAGGATCGCCGCGATCGCGTCGTTTTCAAAGCTCTCATGGGCCATCACATGACACCAGTGGCAGGCCGAATAGCCGACGGAGAGAAAGATCGGCTTGTCTTCCCGCCGAGACCGCTCGAGGGCGGCGGGGATCCACGGCTCCCAGCGGACGGGGTTGTCGGCGTGCTGAAGAAGGTAGGGGCTTGTCGAGTCGGCGAGAGAATTATTCATGACGGAAACGAGCGGGCGACGACATCGGCACGCCACTGGGCAACTGCATTGGCGAGCGTGGTTTTCACGTCAGCATAGGCGCGGACAAACTTCGGCACATGCCCCAGCGACAGGCCGATCAGGTCGTGGAGTACGAGCACCTGCCCGTCGCAGCTAGGTCCGGCACCGATGCCAATCGTGGGGATGTCGATCGCGGCGGTAATCGCCGCGGCCACCTGGGAGGGCACACACTCGAGCACGACCGCAAACGCCCCCGCTTCGGCGGCGGCCTTCGCATCGGCGAGGAGATGATCCAGATCCCGCTGTATGCGGTAGCCGCCGAGCTGGTGCACGGCCTGCGGCCGCAGGCCGACGTGGCCCATCACCGGAATGCCGGCGGCGACGATGCCAGCGATCACGTCGGCCTGGCCAGCCGTGCCCTCAAGCTTCACGGCCTGACAGCCTGTCTCCTTGAGGATCCGGGCGCAGGAAGCCACCGCCTTGCGGACGCCGAGATGTTGCAGCGGGAAAGGCAGGTCGACGATCACCATCGCCCGCGATACGGCCCGGGCCACGATTTCGCCGTGGTAGATCATCTGCTCCAGCGTGGCGGGGATCGTCGAGTCGCGGCCGGCCACCACCATCGCCACGCTGTCTCCCACGAGCACGCAATCGACGCCGGCCTCATCGACCAGCCGGCCGGTGGGCCAGTCGTAGGCGGTGACCATCGACAGTGGCCGCTGCTGCCGTTTGGCAGCTGTCAGATCGAGCACAGTCAGGCGACGGAGGGGGGCAGCGGGAACTGTCATGGGCGGGGTGTGTCCGGTGGCGGATCGATGTATAGTAAAGGTTGCGAAAAGAGACCGCAGCGACCACTTAGTGTGATCTCGATACGAAACGATCGCCATATGGAAGCGTTTTTGCCGCTCACGTGGTTGGCCGCGTTACGGTCCACAGCAACGGTTACGGCACTGGCGATGATGGCCGTGCCGGCACCAGCGTTGGCCCAACAACGATATCAGGCCGGCCCACCCCAAATGACGACACTTGCCAAAGAGCATGGCAAGGGCACGGTCGCCAAGGTCGCCCCGGGTCTGCTTATGCTCAAGCTCCAAAATATCATGTGGGCAGCGTTGCCGGCGCCGGGTGCCGCGATCGAGGTCACCGGCTCTGCCAGCCGTGAGATGCTCCAGCCGAAGCAATTCGTGAGCTGCAACGTGACGCTCGATGGTCTTGGCAAGCCCGCGGGAGCTGCTGAGATGGTGGTATTGACCGACGGGGGTGTCCCCGGAGTCATGGCTGCTGGTGTCAGTGACATGCTTCAGCAGCGTCGTGGTCCGCGACCGGCGGGAAGTTACACGGTGAGTGGCCCGATCCAGATGGTCGATGGCGATATGGTGACTGTGATGGTTGGACGTGAACGGTTTGAGATCATGGTGCCGGAAGAGACGGAACTCGTCGTCCGCTCCCAGAATGTCACGCTCGCCTCTGAGGGAGACGAAGTGGATGTGGAGGGGAAGTACTTTCAAGTGGGACAGTTGATGGTGACGTCACTGAAAATCACGATGACGAAGCCCCTGGTGCCTCCGCCGCCCAAGGGGCGTCGTTCAGCGGCCGGAAACTGATCATCGGACTATTCCATGTGTCTGCCCCACTTGCCCAGAAAACGCCGTTGCCGCCAATGGTGACCTTGCGGCGACCCCCAACGCCTCTATAATCGCGGGGTTTCCGCAGGAAATTGATTTCTGTCGGCCTCGGCCGATGGGGTCAGCGTCCTCGGGATCTGGCCCGTGCGGGTGTAGCTCAGTTGGTAGAGCACCACGTTGCCAACGTGGTTGTCGTGGGTTCGAATCCCATCACCCGCTTTTCCTTGCCGGCGCTTCCAGCCTTTTGTCTCCCCTCTCCCAGAAGTTTTCATGGCCGCCACTACTGACCTGCCTGAAGAATCGACCGCCCTCGAAGAGAACAAGCCGCTCGCCCTCGACGTCAATGTCGAAAAGGTGTCCACGTGCGAACGGAAGGTGAAGGTGTCTGTGGCCCGTGATGACATCGAGCGGGCCTTCGAGCAGGCGATCGGCGATCTGATGCCCACCGCGCTCCTTCCCGGGTTCCGGCCAGGCCGCGCCCCGCGGCGGCTGGTGAGCAGCCGATTCAAGTCGGAACTCAAAGACCAGGTGCGGTCGAAACTCCTCACCGACGCGATGTCACAGGTCACGGAAGACCAAAAACTGGCCCCGATCAGTGAGCCTGATCTCGATCTTGAGGCCGTTGTCCTGCCTGAAGAGGGGCCGATGACGTTTGAGTTTGGGATCGAGGTGCGGCCGGAGTTTGACCTGCCCAAGTGGAAGGGGCTCTCGATCAAGCGGCCCAGCCGCGAGATCACCGATTCCGACGTCGATGAGTCTCTCGCCGGAATCCTTCGCGACCGCAGCCGGCTGGTACCCTTCTCCGGCTCGCCGTCTGCAGGCGATCTGGTCGTGGCCAATCTCCGCTTCCTCCACGATGGCAAGGTGCTGTCGCATGCCGAGGAGGTGGAGATGGTGGTCCGCCCCAAACTCTCTTTTGCCGACGCCGAACTACCTGGGTTTGATGCGCTGGTGAAGAATGCCAAGGCCGGCGACACGGTCACGGCGACGGTGAAGGTCTCCGACGAGGCGGCCGTTGAGGACCTGCGAGGCAAAGAGGTGACGCTCGAATTGGAAGTGCTTGAGTCAAAGAAGCTCGAGCCGCCAGAGATGACGCCTGCCCTGCTTGCCGAGCTGGGGGACTTCGAATCGGCCGACGATCTCCGCAATGCGATCCGCCGCCAGCTGGAAAACCAGATCGAATGGCACCGCCGCCGACAGGTGCGGCAGCAGGTGTCGAGTGCGTTGACGGCCTCGGCCGACTGGGAGCTGCCGCCGCGGCTCCTTCGCCGGCAGGCCCAGCGGGAACTGGAGCGGGCAATTCTCGAACTTCGTCGCAGTGGTTTTGATGACGACTCGATCCGTCGCCATGTCAACGAGTTGCGGCAGTCGGCGATGGCCAGCACGGCGCGGGCCCTCAAGGAGCATTTCATTCTCGAGCGAATCGCTGAAGAGACGGCCGTGGCCGACACGGCGGCTGACTATGAGGAAGAGATTCGGGCGATTGCCGCCCAGTCGGGTGAGTCGCCGCGGCGGGTGCGGGCCAGCCTGGAGCGGCGCGGCTTGATGGACGTGCTTCGGAACCAGATCATCGAGCGGAAGACGATCGAGATGGTTGAGTCGGAGGCGAAGTTCAACGACACGCCGTTTGAGTTCCCCAAGCCCGATGCCGAGGCCATCGATCATGCCGTGTGCGGGGTCGTCGTCGGCGAGGAGGAATAAGATGAGCCACATGCTCCTCCCCGGTGCTTCCGCCGTGGCCAATGCCGCCAGCGCCTATGGCGATTACCAGCGGCAGCGGACGATGACGCTCGGCGATCTGCTGTTGGAGAATCGGATCATTCTCCTCCAGGGCGAGATCTACGACGGCAACGCCAACGAACTGGTGATGAAGCTGCTTTATCTGCAGAGCGAGAATCGCCGCAAAGACATCAACTTCTACATCAACTCGCCCGGCGGCAGCGTGACGGCCACGATGGCGATCTACGACACGATGCAGATCCTTTCCTGCCCGGTGGCCACGTATTGCGTGGGCCTGGCGGCCAGTGGTGGAGCGGTGCTCCTCGCCGGCGGCTCCAAGGGGAAGCGGCGGATCCTGCCGCATGCCAAGGTCATGATCCATCAGCCCTATGGCCAGGTAGGCGGCCAGGTGAGCGACATCGAGATCCAGGCCGACGAGATCATCAAGACCCGCGAGGTGCTCAATAAGATTCTCGCCGACCACACCGGCCAGCCGATCGATCGGATCGCCAAAGACACCGACCGCGACCGCTACCTGTCGGCCGAAGAGGCCAAGGAATACGGCCTCGTCGACGAGATCCTCACCAAGCCGCCGGTGGTCGAGGAAGAGGAAGAAGACTGATCAATCACGGCCCGGCGGGCCGCAGCGAAAGACACTCCATGCCCCTGATTCCTTACGTCATCGAGAAAAGCGGCCGCGAAGAGCGGGCGATGGACATCTACAGCCGCCTGCTCAAAGACCGCATTGTGTTTCTGGGCACGCAGGTCAACGACGAGATGGCCAACGCCATCGTCGCCCAGATGCTCTTTCTGCAGTCGGACGACCCAAAGGCCGACATCCACCTCTACATCAACTCTCCCGGCGGCAGTGTGACGGCGGGGTTGGCGATCTATGACACGATGCAGTTTGTGACCTGTGATGTGGCCACCTACTGCATCGGCCAGGCGGCCTCAATGGGCGCCGTCTTGCTCGCCGCCGGCGCGAGGCGGAAGCGGCGAGCCCTGCCCAATGCCCGGATCATGATTCATCAGCCGTTGGCTGGCATGGAAGGCACAGCTGAGGAGATTATGATCCACGCCAAGGAATTCAAGAACGTCAAACACAAGCTCAACAACATTCTTCTCAAGCACACCGGCCATCCGCTGGAAAAGATCGAGGAAGACACCGACCGCGACCGGTTTATGTCGGCCGAGGAGGCTCGTGACTACCGGTTGATCGACGAAGTCATCGAACATATGCCCACGTAGGACAGGCTTCAGCCTGTCAAAAAATCACAAGTAGGACAGGTTTCCAGCCTGTCACCGAAAAAACGGCAATGAGGCGCAAGGAGGCGCATCATGAGACGTTTGCATCATAGTCCTGCAATCTGGCTCGGGGCCGTCGCATTTGCGTTCTTCACCGGCTGCAAGAGCGACTTTAACCAGCAACTCATGGAGCGGGAACTGCGGCTCCAGGAAGACCAGATCTACCAGCTCCAGGATGAACTCTCCGACAAATGTGTCCGCCTCGACATGGTGGCGGCGGAAAACCAGTCGCTCAAAAAGCAGTTAGGCATCGCGGATGCTCCTGCTGGCGGCCCGCGGTCGCAGCCAACACTTGTCGGGCCGCCCCCCGGGGTGACGAGCGTGGCCCCGCCGTCACTTGTTCCCCCGACGATCGAAGACCTACCGCCACCGCCCCGGTCAGCGGTGCCGTCGGCGGATGGTCCTCGCTTTGAGGCCCCGGGCAGTGACGCCCCGAGTTTCCGTGGCGGCGTTCCCGCCCCGCCCGCGCTCGAGGGTGTGCCTCCGCTGCCCGACGAGCCGACGGCGCCGAAGAGCCGCTTCAACGGCACGAGCACGGAGACGATCGATGAAGAGAAGCCGCCGGTGCTCCAGCTTTCCCACGAGCAGAGCCTGGCTGCCGCCTCGCAGTTAACCCATCTGGTGCTCAACGATGACCGCACCGAATGCCTCGATGGCAATGGTGATGGCGTCAGCGACGCCTTGGCTATCGTGTTTGAGCCGCGGGACGCCGACGAGCGGCTGGTGAGCACGGTGGGCGACGTGTCGATCGCGGTGTTTGAGCCGCTCGCCGAAGCGACCGCAGCCGACCCATCGGGCGAAGGGGTGCGGATCGCCCGCTGGGAGATTCCGGCAACCGAGGCGGCGAGTCATTTTCGGCGGACATCCCAGCACCGTGGCCTGCACTTTGTGCGACCGTGGCCGGAGCGGCCGCCGGCGGCTGAACACGTGCGGGTGTTTGTGCGGATGACGACCTTTGAGGGCGCGGTGTTCGAAACCGAAGCCACCGTGCCGATTCGATAGGCAGGCTAAAGTGCGGCAGTCGTTAAAAAACGACTTGTTGATGAATAGCCCAACCGGTGATCGCTTGTAGAGGCGCCACTGAGCGGGCTATTCTGAAGTCATACCAAGAGACCGCCTCGTTCCCGTCAGGCTGCGGTCGTGTTAGGTGACCTGCGAATGGAGTAGCAACGCCTTGGACGCGGACCGTGTTGATCCGGTCGAGAAGACTCCTGCTCCGCTGGCTGATCTGACGCGGGTCATTTCTCCGCGGGCTGATGCGCCCACGGCGCTCCATGTGCCGATCCCGGACGAGACCAGCATGCGGACGATCCAGGGCCGCTATCGCCTTGTCGCCCGGCTGGCCTCGGGCGGGATGGGGATTACCTATCGTGCCTGGGATATCAGGCAGGGGATGCCCGTTGTCATCAAGATGCCGCGGACGGATGTTCGGAACGCTGAGGAAATCCGCCAGCGATTCAGGCGGGAGGTTCGGGCCATGCTTGCGTTATCGCACAAACACATCGTGCCGATCACTGATCACGGCGAGGAAGACGGCTGTCCTTTCGTCGCGATGCGATTTCTGTCAGGCGGCTCTCTCTCGGAGTATCGAGGCAAAGACGAGTTTGGTGAACCGACTGCCCTGTCACCATCGACGCTTCACTTTTGGCTTCCGGGGATTGCCAGTGCGCTCGACTTTATGCACTCCAGTGGTGTTCTCCATCGCGATGTGAAGCCCGGCAATATCTTTCTCGATGGTTTTCTCTGTCCATTCCTCGGGGACTTCGGGCTCGCCAAGATCGTCGATGCCGCCGAAGGGCTGAGTCATGATCAAACATTGACCGGTGCCCGCGCGATGGTGGGAACGCTCGAATACATGGCCCCGGAGTTGTCGAAGTCGGCAACTGTACCAGACGGGCGGGTCGATCAATACGCGCTTGCGGTGACGGTCTACGAGATGCTTGCCGGACGGAAACCGTTTCGGGGTGAAGTCGCCAACATCATCGTGGAACATGCCTCAAGGCCACCACCTCCCCTGCGAGAATTGTGCCCAGATGTGCCGCCGCGGATGGCTGATGCGGTCCACCGAGGTCTGGCCAAAGATCCAGCAGACCGCTTTGCGACATGTGGAGCTTTCGCCGCCGCCGTCCTTGCTGCAGCTCCACTTCTGAGAATCGATACGTCGCGGGCGCGGCTCCTGTGTCCAAGTTGTCGGGCGATCCTTCGTGTGACGAAGACGACGGCTGGCAAGCGGGGCAGTTGTCCACGATGCCGATCATCAATCGTTGTGGCGGATGATCTCGGTAGCCTGTGGCTCAGTGGTGAAGATACCAGCTCAGCAAGTCTCGCGGATGAGCTGGTGTTCATGACGGAGGAGCCGCATGTCAGCTACGCAAGGAAGCGGTCGCGTCGTCGCCCGCCCACAGACTCCTCCACCATACCCGCCCCCTACTGGGTGGCCATCGGCAGCGCAGTCAGTGCTGCGCTCATCATTGGCATTGCCATTGGTCGTCTGACAGCGAGTGGACGTCAGGCTGACAATGCACGAGGGAGAACGCGGCAGGCGGCCGAAGAGGCCGTAGAGCAGGGGCCGACATTTCTTGGCCAGTTCGATGAACTCACGAAATCGCACGCACAGTTGGTAGACCAAATACAGGCCGAACTCGACACGACGAAGGCGGCTTTACAGGCCGCCAACGAGCAGATCGAAAGCCTCAAACGACGACAAGAGAAAAAATCGGATTGAGTGGAGCAGCCGCTCCCCCAAAACCCGTTCGTTCCCACTGAATGGCAACCATGCATCGCCGCTGGAGTCCACCCGGATGCGGCGAAAAAGCATCGATGCCAGAGGGCCATCGTTCGAGAGCTGGCACGGGAACCGAGACTCGCCTTGACCCGCGATTCTACAGCCCGCGGTCTTCGAGGAAGTTGAGCAGATCTGCGACACGGTTGGAGTAGCCCCACTCGTTGTCGTACCAGCTCACCACCTTCACGAAGTTGCCAAGGCCAATCGTGTCGACCGCCGAGAAGATCGAGCTGTGCGGATCGCCTTTGAGGTCGGTCGACACCAGCTCCTTGTCGGTGTAGCGGAGAATGCCCTTGAGCGGGCCCTCGGCCGCCTTCTTCATCATGGCGTTGATGTCGGCTGGGGCGGCATCCTTGTTGAGGAGCGCCGTGAAGTCGACCACGCTCACCGTCGGCGTCGGCACGCGGAAGGCCATGCCGGTGAACTTGCCCTGCAATTCCGGAATCACCAGGCCCACGGCCTTCGCAGCACCGGTGCTCGAGGGCACGATGTTGAGCGCGGCGGCGCGGGCATCACGGAGATCCTTGGCAGCCGTATCGACCGTCTTCTGCGAGTTGGTGTAGGCATGCACCGTGGTCAAAAGACCCCGGTCGATGCCGTAGGCCTCGTGGAGCACCTTCGCTACCGGCGCCAGTCCGTTGGTGGTGCACGAGGCGTTAGAGATGACGTGGTGCTTCTTGGCGTCGTACACCGAGTCATTGACACCCAGCACGATTGTGAGGTCTTCATTTTTGGCCGGGGCCGAGATGACCACCTTCTTGACGCTGTCACGCTTGTGGGCGACGGCCTTTGTGGCGTCGGTGAAGAAGCCGGTGCTCTCCACCACGATCTGCACGTCTTCAGTACCCCACGGAATCGCTCCCGGATCCCGCTCGGCGAACACCTTGATCTTCTTGCCATCAACAACGATGTCGTTGCCGTCGTAGCTCACCTGTCCCTTGAAGGGGCCGTAGTTGGAGTCGAATTCGAGCAGGTGGGCGTTGGTCTTGGCGTCGGTGAGGTCGTTGAGCGCCACGACCTGCACATCCCCATTGAGCCCGTACTTTTCATAGATGGCGCGGAAGGTGAGGCGGCCGATACGACCGAAACCGTTGATGCCGACGCGAATGGACACGGCGAATCTCCTGGGGCGGGACGGGCGGGAGCCAGGCGGCGCCGCGACGCAGCGGGCAGCCGGCCCCGGTGGGCGACGGAATATACCGTGCGACGCACGGCCCACTCAATCGGCCCGCCGAATCTCGCGGATTCGTCTATCCTTGAGGGAACCCGCTGCCGAGAACCATGCATGGCCGCCCCCGTCATCCAACTCGAACATGTTCGCAAGCGCTTCGCCCTCCCGGGGGGCGAGGCGGTGCCCGTACTCGACATCGACTCATTCACGATGGCGGCCGGCGAACAGTGCGCTCTTGAGGGGCAGAGCGGCTCCGGCAAGTCGACGCTGCTCCACGTGATCTCCGGGATCATGCGGCCCGACGCCGGCCGCGTGGTGATCGACGGGGTCGACCTCACGCGACTGCCTGAGGCCCGCCGCGACCGGGTGCGGGCCGACAAACTGGGCCTCGTGTTTCAACAGTTCAACCTACTGCCCGGGTTCACGGCCTTGGAAAATGTGCTGGTGGCGATGTCATTTGGCTCCGATAAGGCCGACCGCTGGCGGGCCACCGACCTGCTGGCCGCTGTCGGCCTCACTGACCGCCTCCACCACAAGCCGGCCGAACTTTCGATCGGCCAGCAGCAGCGGGTGGCGGTGGCCCGGGCGCTTGCCAACAAGCCGCGGGTGATCCTCGCTGATGAGCCGACGGCCAGCATCGATCCGGCCCATCAGCAGCAGGTGATTGATCTCTTGAAGAACACGTGTGCCGAGCACGATGTGGCCCTGCTCGTGGTCACCCATGCCCCCGAGGTGGCCGGCCAGTTTCCGCGGCGGGTGCGGCTCGAAGACTTCAACCGTGCAGCGCGGGCGGGGGCCTCGGCATGACGCTCCTCGGCATCGCCTGGCGCAACATCCGGCAGCGGGCCCTCACCAGTGGCCTCACCGCTCTTTCACTGGCCCTCGGTGTGGCGCTCGTGGTGGCCACACTCGTGACCGGTGGGCTCGTTAAGCAGGCCTTCGAGTCGGGCTCCGGCCTCGGCTACAACATGATCGTGGGGGCAAAGGGGAGCCCGCTGCAGCTGGTTTTGAACAGCGTCTACTTCATCAGCCGGCCGATCGAAAACATCTCCTGGAACTTCTACCAGGAATTTCTTCCGGCGATCGAGCGGCCCGACGGTGAAGACGGCCGATTTGCCGCCAGCACCGCCACGGCCGTGCCGATCTGCATGGGCGACTACTACCGCAGCCATCGCGTGGTCGGTACGAATGCTGCGTTTTTCAGCCGACTCAAGCGGGGCAACGGCGAACCCTACCATTTTGCCTCGGGAGCGAATTTCACCGACGACGATTTCTTTGGCGGCGTGATCGGGGCTTCGGTGGCCCGCACGCTCGGGCTGAAGGTGGGCGACCCGTTCGCGCCGACCCACGGGGCCGACGACGGCGCGATGCACGATCCCTTTTATGTCCGCGGTATCCTCGCCCGAACCGATACGCCGATCGATCGCGGGGTGTTTGTGAACATGGAAGGGTTTTATCTGCAGGAGGGACATGCGAAGCCACTGCCAGAAGGAGCGGTCGCTGAGGAAAGTAGCTCCCAAGATGCCGGTGATGCGGCGGTAGGCCCGCCGCGCGTGGATGGCCAGCTGGATCCTCTGCCTTACGCCCAGCGGGAGGTGACGGCGATCCTGCTGGAGACGGCATCGCTGCCGGGCCTGCCACCGGAACTCACGAGCATGGGGCTGCGGACGACGATCAACGAAGGTCGCGAGGGGCAGGCGGCGCTGCCGATCGCCGAGATCCGTCAGTTGCTCGATCTGTTTGTAAAGCCGCTCGAACTCCTGCTGCTGCTAGTCACCACGCTCGTGGTAATCGTGTCGGCGATCGGGATTCTTGTAAGCATGGTGGGTTCGTCACTCGAGCGGAGCCGCGATGTGGCGGTGATGCGGGCCCTTGGGGCGCGGCGGGCGCACGTGCTGGCGACCGTACTCTTTGAGGCAATCCTGCTGGCGGGCTTCGGTGGCCTGGCCGGCTGGACACTGGGCCATGGAATCGTGGCGGCGATCGGGCCCTGGATCACCACCAACGCCGGCGTGTCGGCCACCATTTTCTCGGGCTCCTGGGCCGAGGCCTTGCTGGTGCCGTTTCTCGTCGTGCTGGCGATCGCCGCCGCGCTCATTCCCGCCATCGCGGCCTACCGCACCGATGTGGCCAAGTGGTTGCACGGCGGGTGATCTGCGCCGCCAGACTCATGATGGGGCCTACCAAGGAAAGCGCGGCCTATCTCCAACTCCATGGCTGTGTACTCCTGTGGGGTTTCACCGCCATTCTCGGCAGGCTGATCACCCTCCCAGCCGACGCTCTTGTGGTGTGGCGGATGACGTTGGTGACGCTGATGCTTGCTCTCATCCCTAGCACGTGGGAGGGTCTGCGCAAAATGTCGATACGGATGGCATGGGTGTATGCCGGTATCGGCTGCATGGTTGCGACGCACTGGCTTGCATTTTACGGATCGATAAAGCTTGCCAACGTATCGGTGGCTGTGGCCTGCCTCGGGCTGGGATCCATCTTCGCGGCAGTCATCGAACCTATTGTCTTTGGGAGGCCGCATGAACGAAGCGAGTTGCTTTCGGGAATGCTGGTGGTGCCCGGCGTCAGCCTCATCGTCGGTGGCGTGCCGATCGAAATGCACCTCGGCATCGTGCCTGGAATCACCGCGGCATTCCTGAGCGCGGTTTTTGCGACTCTCAATAAGCGGTATGCACCGTCAGACAACGCATTTGCCGTCACTGGCGTGGAGATGGCGGCGGGAGCGGTAATGCTGGCCGTGCCGACGGCATTTTATGGAATGCCGATCCCGGATAGCCGCGATGCCGCACTGCTCCTCATCCTCGCGGCCGTGTGTACCCTCCTGCCATTCGTCTTGTGGTTGCGATCACTCCGCTATGTCAGCGCATTTCGCACGCAACTCCTCCTCAATCTGGAGCCGATTTATGCCATCCTCCTTGCTGCCGTATTTTTTCAGGAATACTCAGAATTGACTTCCCGCTTTTTCCTCGGGGCGATCATGGTTGTCTGCACGGTCCTCCTCCAGCCATGGCTGCGGAGGTGGACCAGGAGGAAAATCAAGCCAAGCCAGTTGGCCACCCCGCCTCAAGGGCACTAAATTTTATGGTGGTCTGCAGTCGAGCACGCAGGTGACCCATGTACCCATTCGGGAGCCTAGGAGTTCTGGTCATGCAGATTGAGATCCCCTTCGGTGCCGGCAGCGGATAGACTGAGTTGCATGAGGAACTTTCTGCAGATTGCGGCGGTGGCCTGTTTGGTGGTCGTGCCCACGGCGGCGCGGGCCTGTCCGTTTTGTTCGGCGGTGTCGCTGACTTTTGCGCAGGAGATCGCGCAGAGTGAGGCGGCTGTGATCGCCAAACTCGTCGAACCGCCTCCTGCCTCCGCGCTGCTGCCGACGGCGGAAGGGCCGCTCCCGAAGGGCAAGTTTGCCGTGGTCGAGGTGCTCAAGGGGGGTGAGTTCGTCGATGCCAGCGGCCACATGGGCGCTGACGCGACACCAATCGAGACCATCCTGCTTGAAGAAAAACCGGTCGGCTCGCTCTACCTGCTGATGGCGGTCGAGCCACCGAAACTCGTCTGGTCGAGCCCCGTGCCGGTGAGCGAGCGGGCAGTCGTCTACATTCGCAAACTCGCCGACCTTCCGGAGAAGGGGCCGGAACGGCTCGCCTTTTTTCAGCAGTATTTGGAAGACCAAGACGAACCCCTCGCCCGCGATGCTTACGATGAGTTTGCCGTCGCCCCCTATGAAGACGTGAAGGGGCTCGAAGATCGCATGGATTCCACCCAGTTACTCGCCTGGATTACCGACCCGAAGGTGCAGACCAATCGACGGCGGCTTTACGCCACGATGCTCGGTGTCTGCGGTACGAAGGCCGACGCCAGGGAGATTGAGCGGATCCTTGTGGGCAAGGATCTTGATGAGTCAGAGGCTGAGGTGCGAAGCGGCCTCGATGCGCTGATTGCCTGCCATGTGACACTCACTGGGGCGGAGGGGCTCGACCTTGTCGACGAGTTGTTTCTCAAGCGTGGCGACCGTGACGTGCCCTTCACCGAAACATATGCGGCCGTCATGGCCCTGCGGTTTCTCGGTGAGGAATCAGAGACCGTGCCCCGCGAACGGGTCCTCGCGTCGCTGCGTCTGTTGCTTGCAGAGCCCAAACTCGCCGACCTCGTGGTTGCTGACTTGGCCCGTTGGCAGGATTGGTCGGTCGTTGGCCGGCTCACCGAACTGTTTGAGACCGCCACAGCCGACAATATTTTCGTTCGCGAGCCGATTGTGAACTACATGCGGGCCTGCCCCCTGCCGGAGGCGGCCGAGGCCCTCGTGAAACTCGAGAAGATCGACCCCGATGCGGTCCGGCGGGCCGCAACGATGGCCGGGCTGGCCGGGGCGATCGCTGCGGCAACCCCCGCCAGCCAGCTCGCGGACGGTGACCCGGGCGATCCGGGGGATCCCGGAACTCTTCCAGACAGCCTCGTGCCGGCCACGGCGGCCGATCTGGAACTGGCCAAGCGGGTCGCTCCAGTCCTTGTGGATAACGAGGTTGGGGAGCCTGTGCCGGCCGCGCCACCAGGGGCCGGTCCGTCGGAAAAAACCACCTCCGACCGAGGTGGATCAGCCGTTAGGTGGTTGACTTGGGTCGTGGTCGTCGTGTTGGTGGGTATGATGGCAAGAAGGATGCTGCGGTCAAACTCGGCCGCAAGCTGATCTCTTTGTGCTGCTGTGTTCGAGCGCTCCATGGCCACTGGTCTTTTTGAATCGCCAGCCTCTGCCGATCTTCTCGCCCGCGAAACGGTGGCGGAAGATTCCTATCGCGCCTTGAGCGGCGTGACGGTGGCATCGGCCGCGCTCGCCCTCCTGTCGCCGTTGGCCTTCCTCGATTGGTGGCTGGCGGTTGTGCCTCTCTTTGGTCTCGTACTCGGCACGGTCGCCGTCCGCGAGATTGCCCGCCGGCCAGCCGAACTGACCGGCCGCAGCATCTCGCTGGTGGCAAATGCGGTATCAGCCGCGATGCTCATGGGTGGGCTTGGCTACCAGATGTATGTCTACGCGACCGAACTGCCACCCGGCTTTGAGCGACTCAACTATGCCATGTTGCAACCGCTGCCTGGGGATCCTCCTACTGCCGTGCCCGAATCAGCTATCGAGATGGGCGGTCGCAACGTGCTGCTCAAGGGCTACATGTATCCGGGTAAGCAGCAGCAGGGCATCACGCAGTTCTTGCTTGTACGGGACCAGGGCGACTGCTGCTTCGGTGGCAACCCGAAGATCACCGATCGCGTGCTCGTGACGCTTACCGATGCCAAAGGCATCGCCTTCTCGTCGCGGCTGCGGAAGATCGCGGGGCGGTTTGAGGTGCGGCCCACCGGTGCGGCCGTCCTCGATGGAGGCGTGCTCTACCACCTTGAGAACGCGTCTGTACGGTAGCCCCAGGAAGCCGCCGGCGGGAGTCGGCAGGATGGCGATTAAGTCAGCGCCGCTCGTTCCGTAGAGATTCGCTACCATTGCGAGCATGGAACGGGATTTGAGAATTCTACTGCCGCTGGTTTTCGCACTCGCTGGATGCGGCGGTGCGGAGACGCGGCCACCAACGGCGGAGCCGGGCACTTCTCAGGCGGCGGTCGATACCGGGGCGGCCCGGCCGGCGGCTTCGGCGCGGCGAGGGCAGCCGCGGGAAATCACGTTTGACGACATCAAATTTGACATTGAGAAGGGGGCTCCCTTCACGCGCGACCTCCTTCCCAAGCGAGTGACCGCCCTTGAAGAAACCCGGATTCGCATCCGCGGCTATATCCTGCCGAGCTTCCAGCAGACCGGGCTCACGCAGTTTGTGCTCGTCCGCGACAACATGGAATGCTGCTTCGGGCCGGGTGCGGCCCTTTATGACTGTATCGTGGTGCAGATGGAGCCGAGCAAGTCGGCCGATTTTTCGATCCGGCCGGTGGCGGTGCAGGGCACGTTTCACCTCCAGGAACTCCGCGGCCCCGACGGCAACCACCTGGCGATCTACGCTATGGACGGGGAAGACGTGCGGTAATCCCGAGTCTTAGGGATTCCGTGTGGCAGACGGCGCAGCGGC
>JAYQOK010000007.1:0-47488 GCA_038144795.1 Candidatus Kuenenia sp.
ATGCAATCTACGCCCTCCAACAGGTGAGCCGCGTTCCGCGGCGTCAGGTCGGCCACGTTCACTTCGATGTCCAACTCGCTGTTGATGCGGTGGAGCTGTCGCCTGGCCGCCACCGCCTTTGGCAGCCCGTCGCGGATATCCTGCTCATCGAAAAGCACCTGCCGCGGCAGGTTGCTGATCTCGGGAAGATCGCGGTCAATCAACCGCAGCATCCCCACCCCCGCCCGCGCCAGCGTCAGCGCCGACACACTCCCGAGCGCCCCACAGCCCACGATCGCCACCCGACTCCGCGCGAGCCGCTCCTGCCCGGCCTCCCCGAGCGGCCCAAACCGCACCTGCCGCGAATACCGCGCCGCATCAAAAGCCATCGAGATACCGCCTCACGGAAAGCTCACCATCATGGCCTCGCTTTCCTTGGCGAACATCCGTTCGCTCACGTAAGCCCGCCCTCCAGGCGGGCCACCGAGGGCAACCCTGAGCCGCTTCGGAGGGAGTGCGGCGTGTCACGTCAACAACCACGCCAAGAGCCCCTTCTGTACATGCATCCGGTTGGCCGCCTCCTCCACAACGACGCTCTGCGGCCCGTCGATCACACCGTCGGTCACCTCCTCGCCCCGGCGGGCCGGCAGGCAGTGCATGAAGAGGGCATCCGGGCAGTGCTGCATGAGGGCTTCGTTGACCTGATAGGCCTGCAGGTCCTGAATGCGGCGGGCCCGCTCCTTCTCCTGGCCCATGCTGGCCCAGACATCGGTGTAGACGACGGCGGCGCCCGTCACCGCCTCCACCGGGTCGGTCGTCTGCACGATCTCAGCCTGCGGCACAACCTTGGCCAGATGGCCGCAGAAGGCGGCGTCGAATTGGTAGGCCTTGGGGGCGGCCAGCACGAACCGCATGCCGAGCAGCCCGCAGAGCATCGCCAGCGACCGGGCCACGTTGTTGCCGTCACCCACAAACGTGAGCGTGCAGCCCACCACGTGGCCCACATGCCGCTTGAGGGTGTAGATATCGGCGAGCGCCTGGCAAGGGTGGCAGTAGTCGGAGAGGCCGTTGATCACCGGCACCCCGGCCACGGCGGCCAGTTGCACGATCGTGTCGTGGGCCCGTGAGCGGCAGACGATCACATCAACGTACTCGGAAAGTACGCGGCCGAAGTCGGCGATGCTCTCGCGGCTGGAGGCAAAGCCGGTGTCTTCTCCGAGAAAGAGGCTCGATCCGCCGAGGTGCACCATCGCCGCCTGAAAGCTCACCCGCGTCCGCAGGCTCTGCTTCTCGAACACGAGCGCCAAGACCCGGCCGGGGAGCAACGCGTCACGGCGGCCCTGCTCGTATTTCTCCTGCAGGTCGGCGGCCACCGCAAACACGGCCTCCACCTCGTGGGCGGAAAGATCTTCGGGAACGACAACATGACGCATGGCGGAGGCCTCTGCTGTAAAAACCACGGATGCCTAGCCGCGTGACGCGACTTCGACGATCGCGTCGGCCAGCCGGTCGCAGCCGTCGCGAACCTCATCCGGCGTGATCGTCATCGCCGGCAGGAGGCGGATGACGCGTCCCTGCGTACAGTTGACCAGCAGCTTGCGATCCATGCAGGCCTGCACCACGGCGGTGCCGTCGATCGACAGTTCCACACCGATCATCATTCCGAGCACCCGCACATCGGCAACGACGTCGCATCGCTCCTTGAGAGCAGAGAGCCGCTCCCGAAAGATTTCGGCGACTGTATCGACATGTGTCAGGAGCCCGTCCCGCTCGATCATTTCGATGGCGGCAATACCGGCGGCGGCGGCGAGCGGATTGCCACCGAAAGTGGCAGCATGCATACCGGGCCGCAGGTGCTTCGCCAGATCGACGGTGGTGAGCATAGCCCCACCGGCGACGCCGGCACAGAGGCTCTTGGCAAGGGTCATCACGTCGGGGGTGACGCCGAAGTGCTGGTAGCCAAACCACTTTCCGGTGCGACCGCAGCCGCACTGCACCTCGTCAAACACGAGGAGCAGATCATGGGCGTCGGCAATCCGCCGCAGGCCTTGGAGAAAGCCCTCGGGCGCGGGCACCACGCCCCCTTCACCGAGAATCGGCTCTACCATGATGCCGCCGGTGTGTTCGTCGATCAACCGCTCCACGGCATCGAGGTCACCGTGCGGCGCGTACTGGAAGCCGGCCACCATCGGCCCAAGCCCCTCGTGGTATTTCGGCTGGGCGGTGGCCGATACGCTCCCCATCGTGCGGCCGTGGAAGCCGCCAGTGAAGGTGATGATCTTGTACCGCTTGCCATCCGACCGCAGGCGAACCAGCTTGATCGCCGCCTCGTTGGCCTCGGTGCCAGAGTTGCAGAAGAAGGCTTGGCCGCCAAACGACCGCTCCGAGAGCAGCCTGGCCCATTCCCCCTGCGGCTCGATGTACCAAGTGTTGGGCACATGAATCAGTTTCGCCACCTGCTCCCGCACCGCCTTGACCACGGGCTCGGGGCAGTGCCCCAGCAGGTTGCAGCCCCAGCCCGGAAAGAGATCGAGGTATTCGGCGTCTTCGGCATCCCACACCCGCGATCCCTGCCCCCGGGTCAGGCAAACCGGATAACGGCGGTAGTTGGGCACGACGTAGCGATCGAAGACATCAATGATGGCCTGCGTCTTCTCGCCCACGGAGGAATGCATCGCATCGATGGTGGCCACGGTTGAATACTCCCGAAAAGGAAAGCGACTAGCGGGCCCCGGCGACGGCGACCGTACCGTTGGAGGCCAATGCCGCGGCATCGTCTCGCACCAACTCCGTCCCCACACCGCTGGTGGTGTATATCTCAAGCAGCAGCGAGTGCCGCAGCCTGCCGTCGATGATGTGGATCTTTTTCACGCCCTGTTCGAGCGTGTGGAGACAGCCTTCGATCTTGGGGATCATGCCGGAGGAGATCGTGCCGTCGGCGATCAGTCGCCGGGCCTCGCTGGCGGTGAGTGAATGGATCAGGCTCTCGGGGTCATTGACATCGCGAAGCACGCCCGGGATGTCGGAGAGCACAACAAGCTTCTCGGCTCCGAGGGCGGCGGCGACCGCGGTGGCGGCGGTGTCGGCATTGACATTGAGTTTCTCGCCGTCGGCCCCGACCGCCATCGACGGGATCACTGGCACCTGGCCGGCATAGGTCAGGTTGTCGATCGTGAGCCGATCGACACGGGTCACCTCGCCCACGTTGCCAAGATCGACGGCTTCCCCATCCGGGCCTGTGAGGCTGAGCTTCTCACCAAAGAGCACATTGGTGGAGAGAAAATTGAGCGACATCGCGCGGCCACCAAACTCCTCGATCTTCGCAACGAGCTCGTGGTTGACCTCGGTGGCGAGCACCTGCTCCACGATGTCGAGCGTGGCCTTGTCCGTGTACCGCCGCCCCTGCACAAACTTCGGCTCGATGCCGGCGGCGTCCATGGCCCGGCTGATCGCCTTGCCGCCGCCATGGACCACGATGATCCGCATGCCGAGCGTCGACATGAACACGATGTCGAGCAGCAGGTGACGGAGCGACTCCGGATGCTCTACGACGCTGCCGCCGAGTTTGATCACCGTGGTGGTGTCACGAAACTTGCGAATCCAGCCAAGCGCCTCGATGAGCGTGTCGGCCTTCTGGATCGCCTTCTGCTGGGCTTTGGTGATGGAGGGGTTGGGCACGGAGCGGCATGTCCCTGCTGACGGAAAGCCCCAGATTGTACCAACCGCCGCCGCCCCGCAAACGGCTAAAATATGACCATGAGCTGCGTCTGTATCGCGGTGCCGCTGTAGCCGGCGCGATAGGGGTAGAGCAGGTTTTGGGCAGGGTTATTGTTCATGTGGATCGTCTCGAAGGTGAGGCGGGCCTGGCGGGACCGCTTGAGATACCAGTTGAGGCCGCCGCCGTATTCCTGGCCGGTGCCATACGGGCCGGTGACCACACTCGAGCGGGCGTAGGCCTCATAGGTCCGCGGTACAAAGCACCACGACAGGTAGGCGAGTCCCCCCTGGTCAAACACGCTGGACCGATCGAAGGTGCCCGATCCGTCGAATTGGTCGAGGAGCCGGAAGTAGTACTCGAAGGCCGCTCCCCAGCCCCGCCACTTCCAGGCGGCATCGACGGTCGCCAGCTGATACACACACTGCGTCAACTGGCTCCCTTGCCCGAGAGCACCTTGCTTGCTCAACCGGGTACCGTCGGAGAGCCGGAGGATCGTGTCTTCCGGGTTGTTGCCAGGAAGCGGCTGGAGGTTTGTCCGCGCATAGACACCGCTCGTGCCAAGCCGGATCACGGAGTCATCGTGATGCTCCATGTCGGAGATGCCAAGCCCAAACGAGCCCCACGGCTCACTCCACAAATTGCCCGCCCAGGCCATCGACGTGCCACGACGGAGAACGCCCGCCGTGCTGCCGTCGATTGCGTTCCATGCGCCGGCCACATACTGCACTGTGCCGTCGGCGAGGTTGCCGATGGCCTGCACGCCCGGGCTGAAGCCGGGGCGAAAAAAGGTGTTGGCCATGCTGCGGTCGACGCCGAGCGTCCACTGCGATGTCTGTTGCCATTCCCGTGAGCCCGGCACGATCGTCACGCCGCCACCAAACGTCGCTGCCTCGCTGAACTTCCAGCCCATCAGACCGATTGGCACGACACCGGAGCGGATGCCGGCATTGGAGGTGCCGAAGAGCGCGAAGTTGTAGATGAGTCGTTCATCGAGCACGTGGCCATGGAAAGAGAGCAGGAAGCGGTTGATGTTGAAGGTATTGATATTGTTGATGAGCAGCGTGTCGCCGGTGGAGTCAGTCCACTCCGTCGCACTGCGGGCAAACTCGAACCACCGCAGTTGCATGTAGCCTCCCAGCGCCATCCCGAAGGGAAACTCTCCCCGCCGCGGATTAGTCCTCAGAAAGAGCAAGCCCTTCGGCGGCGCAAGATCGGTGGCCGGGATGTACCGCGGCCGCGGAATGCCGGCCAACCGGGCGGCCACAGCCTGATCGACGAGCGCCTGAATCCGTGCCTCTTGGGCTGGATCCTCATGCGTGAGCGCCTCCTCGAGATACTGTGCCTGTTCCACATCCGGCTCCAGTGCGTGAGGCTCCGCCGCACCATCGCCCCAACTCTCGCAACAGTCCGCGATCATGACCGCTGCCAAAAGCAGCGTCAGCCACCTCATCGATCGTGGGCGCAGACGGAGACTATGCATGGAATAACCCACCCTCAGCATCGGGTGCGATTATGCCGATTCTGCAGATTTTCCCGGACAGGAAGGCTGGGGCAAATGGGTCGCGAGTCGCGCCGTGGGGGGCTGCCGATACCCCATCGCGGGACGCTCGCTCGCGGAGCGCAGTCTGCATCCTAGTGAGCGCAGGGCAGGAAGCCCGGAGCGAACGTCCGGCCACGGGGCATGGGCAGCTTCTCCCCCACGCAGGAGTCGGCTGCGCTTATTTGACCGCAACGAGGGCGTCAGCCCGTATGCAAATACGTCTGGAAGAGTGACTGGAGCCGTTGTTTGTCGAACGGCTTCACCACGAAGTCGAGCGCCCCCAATTGGATGCACTCGCTCAGCTTGGCCCGCTGATCAATGGCGCTGATCATCACGACTTGGGCATCTGGATGCTCCTGGCGGATCGTCCGCAGGGCCTCCACGCCATCCATTTCCGGCATCACGATGTCGAGCGTGACCAGATCGGGCTTGAACTCCCGATAGCGGGCCACCGCCTCGGCACCGTTGCTCGCCTCTCCGGCAATTTCCCAGCCGGCGTTGCGGGCAGTGTCTTTGATGATCGCCCGCATGATCAGCGCGTCATCGACCACGAGAAGCCGTTTTTTGTCGGGGGTGTTGCTCATGCCTTCGTCTCCTCCTGCCGCTCACAGCAGTTCGACTGGAAATCCCATTGTCTCAACGTGAATCACTCCGGTGCCGACATCGAGGCTCATCCGCCGCCCTTTTTCACCGCCACAACAGCGGGCCAGCACGGGTATGCCACGGTCACCGAGAATCCGCTCCACGGCCGCCACATTCTGGTCACCGATCGTGATGCCTTTTTGAAAGGCAAACATCTTGGCACCGCCAACCACCTTAGCCGACAGCTGCAGACTGCGTTTCCCGGCCAAGTCCTCGAGGCGGCGAATGATTTCTGGAATCGCGGTATCAGCATACTTGCCTGCCGGTTCTCCCTTGCCCTTGGAATCGGGAAGCACGATGTGCGCCAGGCCGGCCACCTTTTCCCGCTGGCAATAGATCGCCAGCCCCACGCAGGAGCCGAGAAACGTGCGGAGCGCACCATCTCCCTTGGCCACGCCGATCTCTCCCATGCCGACCGCGTCGGCATGAAAGGCATCGCTCACCGTTCTCGCATCGGCCTCACCCGGCATGATCGGCCTCGGGCACGAAGATCAGCGAACATGTCACTGGTGAGCCTTCAATCAGGAAGTCGCTGTGTGTGAGAAACACCGTGTCGCTCGAGGTGGTCTGCGTCATCACGATGCTCTCCATCACCGTGGCGGCATAGTCGCGGACGAACCGGGGGGGGGACGGCATGATGGCGCCGGCACCACCCGATACCGCGGGGCGGGCAACCGTGTTGAGATAGGCGCAGCCGATGATGTTGGCCGTTTCCACCAGCGCCGACTGCTGCAGGTCGCCCCATTCGCCATCGAATCCGCCCGCCCCGGCGAGGATCATCTCGGCGAGGGCGAGCCCACTGACATCATCGCAGGTGAGCACAAGCAGGCCCGTGAAAGGGCCGGTGATGTGCATGGCGCAGGCCACCAGCGGGGTATCGCCGGCACCAAGCATGCCGACGGCCTCCGGGAGCGGCAAGGCCGCCACCTTGTTGATCGCGATCGTGGTCGGCCGCCCGAGCCATTTGGAGAGGGCCGCCGAGGCCTCGACCGCGGCATGACGAAAAATTTCCTGCTGCTCGGAAAGCGAGTGGGCGGTCATGACGGGCTCCTGAGTGGCTCGGATGCGGCAAGGCCTTCGCCGCCGCTCGCCCGTTGTATCGTGTCGAGACAGTTGGCGACATCCAACAGGAGACAGACCGACCCGTCGCCGAGAATGCTCGCGCCGCCGAGTCCACGGACATGGGCAAACTGCTCGTCGAGCGGCTTGACGACGATATCCTGACCACCCAGCAGGGCATCGACCCGCAGCCCGAGCGATCGGCGATTCGCGGTCATGATTACAACGGTCTCCGCGGTAGCGGAAGCCGCCGACGGCTCGCCAGACCACGCAAAGAGATCGTCGGCCGTCACCACCGGCAGCATCTCCCCGCGGATATCGCAGACCTCGCGGCCGTGCACCCGCACCTTCGCCTGACCGGCAATCGACACGATTTCGCGGACATTCTCGATCGGCACCGCGACCACCCCCTGGGGCAGTCGAAAGAGCATGCACCGCGTGATCGTGAGCGTGAGCGGTAGCCGAATCGTAAACCGGGTGCCCTGACCGCGGGTCGACTCCACTTCGATCGAGCCATTGAGGGCGGCGATCTTTGTGCGGACGATATCCATGCCGACACCGCGGCCGGAAATGTCGCTGACCTCGCGGGCCGTGCTGAAGCCGGGCTGCCAGATCAGTTCGATCAGCTCCCGCTCGGCCAGCGTCTCCACGGTATCGGCCGTCAGGAGCCCACGGTCAACGGCGATCTGCCCCACCCGCGTGGTGTCGATGCCGCCCCCATCGTCCTCCCCGGTGATAAACAAGCTGTTACCCCGATGGGCGGCCAAGAGCCGCACCGTGGCCACCTCGGACTTTCCGTGCCGCAGCCGCACGTCGATCGGCTCGATGCCGTGATCGATGCAGTTCCGCACGAGGTGATTGAGCGGGTCGCCGATCTCGTCGATCATCCGCTTGTCGAGTTCGGTCTTTTCACCGACCAGATCAAGGTGGACCCGCTTGCCGAGTTCGAGCGCGATGTCGCGGACCGTGCGGCGAAACCGATTGAACAGAGGGCCCACGGGCACCATCCGCGTGTTGAGCACGCCTCGTTGCAGGCTGTTGGAAACCCGCGTCAATTGATCGATCGCGGCCGTAAATTCCGCAAACCGCTGCCGGCTCACATCCCACAGTCGGGCCTGCTGGTGCAGCAACTCGATCTGCTCGAGCACGTCGGCGACCGCTCCCGCAGCGGCAGGATCAGCACCGTCGCGAAGCTGCTCGAGGGCATTGATCACCCCCTGAGTGCGACCGGTCAGCGTCGTCTTGCCGAAGGCGGGGGCCATGTCGCCGGCCAGTTGCGACAGGCGGGCCCGGTTGACCACAAGTTCACCGGTCAGGTTGAGGAGCACATCAAGCCGATCGACGTCGACCCGCACCGTCTCGACGAGGCCGGTCGCCGCCCGCGCCTTCTCCGCGGTTGTCGCCTGCGGGGCGGGCACGTCGGCCCGCGGGCCACCCGTCGCCTCGGGAGCCTTCGGTTCGCTGTCTCGGCCCGCCGTGTCGTCCCCATACACGTCATCCACTGCGGGCCCCATAAACGCCACGGCTTTGGTGCCCAACGCGACCGGCTCGATAACCACATCCACCACGCCATCGGGGCGACTGGCAGTCTCCAATTCCCCTACTGCTGCGTCAGACCGCAGCACGGCCTCGAACCCCGACAGCCCGATAATCTCCGGCAGCGTCACCCGCGGAGGCTGGAGATCGACAAGCGCCCCGAGTTGCTCGAGCCGCGTGAGGATCAGCTCGGCCTTCATCTCCGCCATTGGCAGCGCGGCTGCAAACTGCACCCGAATCCGCCAGCATTCGCCCTCGCTCACGGGTGTGGCAGTTGGTTCGCTGCTCGTATCAGCAGGAGCAGCATCATCACGACGAGAGTCGGCAGGCCGAGGCACCGCGGCGGTTGCGGCCGCCAGCCCGGATCGCTCCAGCGACTTAACCTGATCGAGCAAATCGCCGGCGCTCTCCAGTGGCTCCCCTTTCCGCAGGTGTTCATTGCACGTCCGCAGGAAGTCGATACACCTCAGCACGACATTCATCACCTCGCCATCGAGCACTCTGCGGCCCGACCGTAGCCGTTCGAAGTGCGATTCCAGGTGATGGGTGAGCGTCGTGATGCGATCAAGGCCCAGCAGGGCCGAGGATCCCTTGATCGAATGAATCAGCCGGAATGCCTCATTGAGCTCGGCGGCGTTCGCGGGGTCGGCTTCGAGGGCCAGCAGCGTGTTCACCAGCGCATCGAGCTGCTCCCCCGTCTCGTCGAGATAGAGCCGCAGGTATTCGCTCATCTCTTCGACAGGAAGTTCACCGGGAAAAGATGCCTCGTGGTCACTCATGGTTTCCGCCTGTTCCTCCTAGCAAGTCTGGCGTGATTACGCGTCCGGCTTGCGATAGACAAACGCCGAGTGTTTCTCCAGACCGTCGAGCAGGTCGAAGATGCCGTCGGCCGGCCCCACCACCAGAAATCCCCCCGGGGCCAGGGCGGAGAGCAGGTTGCGAACCGCCACTTTCTTGCTGTCGCGATCGAAATAGATCATGACGTTCCTCACCACGACGACGTCGTGCCGCGGCCCCGGCAGGGGCTCCAGCAGATTGTGCCTGTGAAACTCGCACATCTCGCGAAACTGCGGTCGCACCTCCCAGTGTTCGCCGCTGGCATCGACTTTGAAATGCTTCCGCAGCCGCTCCGGTGAAACATGCTCCAGCGACCGGCGCGGATACCGGGCTTCGCGAGCCGCTGCGAGCGCCGTTTCGCTGATGTCGGTGCCGAGCAGTGAGATTCGCCAGCCGGCCAGCCTCGCCGCGGCCTCGTTGAGGCAGATCGCCAGCGTATAGAGTTCTTCTCCCGAACTGCACGCAGCCGACCAAATATGCAGCGAACGATCGTGGCGACCTGCGCGGGCCCGCTCGACCAGATCGTCGAGAAACGGTCCCTGGAACCACTCGAAGTGCGTGCTGTGGCGGAAGAAATGGGTTTCGTTGGTGGTGACGGCGTCGATGAAGTGTTCGAGTTCGTCGGGGAGCTTTCCTGTCGTCAGCTGGGTGTAATAATCGTCGAAAGACTCGATGCCGAGGCTCTTCAGGCGACGTCGGATCCGGTTGCTGAGGAGGGTGATCTTGCCGTCCTGCATGCGAATTCCGGTCTCGGCATAGATGAAGTCCCGAAACCGGGAAAACTCCTCGGGAGTCAGTTTGGTCAGTTCCCACACGATTGTCCGGACCTCCTGTCGGCAACTGATCGTTAGACCTTGAACCGCTTCACAAGGTCCTGAAGCCCTTGCGCCTGGGCCCCCAGTTGCTCAGCACTGGCGGCCATCTCCTCGGCACCGGCGGCATTGGATTCGGTGGTCTGCGACACTGACCGAATGGCGAGCTTCACCTCCTGGGCATTGGCCGTCTGCTGCTCGGTTGAATAGGCGATCGACGCAATGCCCGTGGCAGTCTTGGCCACGGCGTTCACGATCGACTCGAGAGACCGCCCCACCTTCGCCGAGAGCGAGGCCCCTTCCTGCACTCGCTTCGTCGACTCCTTGATCAAGAGCGTGATCTCCTTGGCGGCCTCGCTCGCTCGTTCGGCCAGTTTCCGCACCTCGTCGGCCACCACGGCAAAGCCGAGCCCATGCTCACCGGCCCGGGCCGCCTCAATAGCGGCATTCAGGGCGAGCAGATTGGTCTGGCTCGCGATGTCACCGATCACCTGAATGATGTCGTTGATCTGCTCCGAGGACTTCTGGATCAGATTCATCGCCGACACGGCGTCAGCGACCGCCGCCCCGCCCGTCTCAGCCATGCTCGACATCTCTTCGGCCTGCTGCCGTGATTCGGCGGCACTCTTGCTGATCATTTCGATCGAGTTGATCAGCTGATCCACGGCGGCTGTCATCTCCTCCACGCTCGCCGCCTGCGACTGGGCCCCCTCACTCATACCGCCGGAACTCTCCGCAATCGTGCGGGCTCCTTCATTCTGCTGTTCGGCGGCCTCCAAAATCTGGCGAACCAAGTCCCGAAGATCACCGAACATCTGCTCTGCATTGGCGGCAAGCCGCCCCATGTCGTCATCGCCCGAGAATCCGACCTTGGCCGTAAGGTCGCCGCTGGAGGCAGCTTTGAACACCTCCACGAGCGACTTCACCTTCTGCTCGAGGTCTTCCTTGATCGTGAGGAGCTGCTGCTGCCGTTCTTCTTCCTTCTCTTTCGCCCGCACCTGTTCGGTGATCACCTCCCAGGTGACGAGCGGACCGAGAAATGCCCCATCGCTGTCCCGCAGGGCCGATGCCGTTAGGTCGAGCCATTCGTCTCCGAGCGGAAACTTCGCACGATGCGGGAGGTTCTTGGGGTCGGCAACGATGTTTCGCTGATGTTCCGGCCGCTTATGGAAAATATCGAATGACCGGCCCACGATCTCGTCGGCCTTGCAGGGGAGATAGCGCTCGAGTTTCCGCAAAGCCTCCAAGGAGGCCGGATTCATGTAGGTGATCGTGCTGCTGCGATCGGCGACAATGAGCCGAACACTCGTGTTTTCCACCATCTGCGAGTAGAGCTGCTGCAGTTTTTGGTCGGCCAGCCTCTTCTCGACCTGGGCCGTCACGTCAATGGCAAGTTTCACCACGCCGACCGTCTTGCCCCGCTGGTCGAGCACCGGGTTGTAGGTCGCCTGGAGGAAGACCGTACGACCATCCTTGTTGATGCGGGAGTATTCTCCGGCCTCAAACGTCCCGGCTCGCAGCCGATTCCAAAAATCCTGGTAGGCCGCACTCGAGCGGGTGGCCTCATTGACGAAGATCGAATGATGCCGACCGCGAATCTCGTCGAGCGAGTAGCCCAGGAGGTCGGTGAAGTTGCGATTGGCGTCGAGGATCGTTCCATCCGGCGCGAACTCGATCCGGGCCATCGAACGGTCGAGTGCATTCATCATCGAGCGGGATGTGAGCGCCTTAGTGGCAGCCATCGGAAAACAACTCCTTATAGGAAAATTGGAAGGCGGAAAGGGGCGAATCAGGTCTCGGTCAGGTTCATCCCGGTGCGGTGCACGGTCTCGAGGTTGGCCGGATCGAGCAGGTTGTCGACATCGAGCACGATGAGGAGGTCGTCGCCAACACGGGCAAACCCCTCGATGAAGCATCGGCCAACTGCTGCGACGGTGTCGGGCGCCGCTTGAATCTGCTCGGTTGCAAGCCGCATCACCCGTGTCACCGAGTCGACCGTGCAGCCAAGCGTGCGGTTCCCTACGTTGACGACCACCGTGCGGGTTTCGGCATCGGCCGACTTCGGCTCAAGGCCAAACAACCGCCGCAGGTTGATGATTGGAATGATCGTGCCGCGGAGATTCGCCACGCCTTCCACGTAGTCGGGCACCTCCGGCACCCGGGCCGTGCCGGTGGGAATCACGATCTCCTGGATCTGCTCGATGTGAAATACGTATGTCTGGTCGGCAAGGCGAAAACCGACAAACTGCCGACCGCGTGCGGCATCGGCACTGGCCACCCCCGGGGCTCCACCGGCAACATTCATAATTATGATTTCCCCGTTGGCGAGGCTGAATAAAGGGTCCAGGGAGACCCCGGCCACCGCCGTGAATTATCTCCTGATCAGATATAGCCCCAAAAATGGCGTCCGCAAACTCACGCCAACAAAACAAGTTGGCCTGACCCTTTTCTTCGCCCCAGACGTTCCAGTCGAAAACCCGCCAAATCAGCCGCTTGACGCTTCCCCAAACCGGGCTACTCTTTATTTGTTTGCCGAATGATGCATGGCGGCATCATTCAATTTTCTAATCAGGGATGCGGGTGGTGTGCCTTCTGGACCGCAGGGTTGCGGGTGGCCGTGAATCTCAAGTCGCTCAAAGTCTTTTGCGACATCGTCGCCCGGCGGAGCTTTTCCCGAGCCGCCGAGGACAACGGCATTTCGCAGTCGGGGGCGAGCCAGGTCGTCAGCCAACTTGAGGGCCGGTTGGGCGTGCAACTCATTGAACGGTCGAAGCGACCACTGGTGACCACTCGTGAAGGGCAGGTCTTCTATGACGGCTGCCGCAAGCTGATTGCCCGTTATGAGGCGCTCGAGGACGAGGTTCGCACGCTCCACGACGACGTGGCTGGGCGGGTGCGGGTGGCGGCGATTTATTCCGTCGGCCTCAGTCACATGAGCCGCTACGTCCAGGAATTCATGACGCGGCACCCAAAGGCCAATGTGCGGCTGGAATACCTGCATCCCGAGCGAGTGCTGGAACTGGTCGAGGATGGCCAGGCCGATCTCGGCATCGTCAGCTATCCACGCAGCACGCGGGCGATCGAAGCGGAACCCTGGCGGGAGGAGCCGCTCGTTTTGGCCTGTGCTCCAAGCAGTTCCTTCGCGGGCCGCGTGCAGGTTTCCCTAGCAGAGCTCGACGGCCAAAAGATGGTCGGCTTCGATCCCGACCTCGTCATTCGCCACGAGATCGATCGGGTGGTTGCGGCCGATGGTGCCGAGCCCGACGTCGTCATGGAATTCGACAATATCGAGACGATCAAGCGGGCCGTGGAGATCGATGCCGGCGTGGCGCTGCTGCCAGAGCCGACGCTCGGCCGCGAACTGGCGGCGGGCACGCTCTGCGCCGTGCCGATCGCCGGAGAGGAGATCGTGCGGCCGCTGGGCATCATCCATGCACGGGGCAAGCCGCTCGGCCCGACGGCCCGGCGGTTTGTCGATCTGCTTCGCGAGCACGCCCATGATGCCTCGGTCGAACGACCCGCCGCGGTTGCCACCGCGTGAGAAACGCCCCGGCGGGCCACCTCACGGGCGCCGCTCTCCCAACCCTTCTGACGCACAACCCTCCTCCAAAAAACGGCTTCAGGTTTCACGAACGAAAGACTCCCATGAGCACCACTCGCCCCACCTCGCTCGCTCCTCTCGGCCTGCCTCCCACCCGGGGGCTCTATGATCCGGCCTTCGAACACGATTCCTGCGGGGTCGGCTTCATTGCCCACATCAAGGGGGAGCGGTCGCGGCAGATCGTTGATGATGCGGACCGGATGCTCCAGCACATGGAACATCGCGGTGGCTGCGGCTGCGAAGACAACACCGGAGACGGGGCCGGTATGCTCACCGCCCTGCCCTACGAACTCCTGGAAAAAATCGTTGCTCGTGATTTCGGGGCCACCCTGCCGGCCCGCGGTCTCTATGCCACTGGTGTGCTCTTCATGCCGACCGACCCGACCGAACGGGCCGAGTGCCGCCGGATCGTGAATGAATGCATCACTGCCCAGGGCCAGAAGCTCGTTGGCTGGCGGGAGCTGCCGGTCGACCCCGATGCCGCCAACGTGGGCCCTACCGCAAGGCGGTCGATGCCTCACTTCGACCAGGTCTTCATCGCCGCGGCTGATGGCCTCGATCAGGATGCCTTCGAGCGGCAGCTGTTCATCATCCGAAAGTGGTCCAGCCGCCGGATCCGCTCGGAGAGCGCCCTCGAGCAGCGGCTGATGTTTTACATCTGCTCGCTATCGACCAAGGTCATCATCTGGAAGGGGATGCTGCGATCGATGCAGGTAATCCCGCTCTTCAAGGATCTCCAGGACCCCGACTACAAGACCCACCTCGCCATGGTCCACTCGCGGTTTTCTACCAACACCTTCCCAAGTTGGGATCGCGCGCAGCCCTGCCGGTTTATGGCCCACAACGGTGAGATCAACACGCTACGGGGCAATGCCAACTGGATGTTCGCCCGGCAGGGCGTGATGAAGAGCGACCTGTGGGGGGACGACCTCCGCAAGCTGTGCCCCGTGATCGAACCCGACTGCTCCGACTCGGGCAACTTCGACAACGCCCTCGAGCTTCTCTACCACTCGGGCCGCACGCTCCAAGAAGCAGTGATGATGATGATCCCCGAGGCCTGGCAAAACCACCACGACATGTCGGAAGACAAGCGGGCCTTCTATGAGTACCACTCGTCGCTCCAAGAGCCGTGGGACGGCCCTGCCTCGGTCTCATTCACCGATGGCCACTACATCGGCGCCGTCCTCGATCGCAACGGCCTGCGACCGAGCCGGTATTACGTCACCCACGACGACCGCGTGATCATGGCCAGCGAAGTGGGCGTGGTGCATGTCGATCCCCGGGAGGTGAAACGGAAGGGACGCCTCCAGCCAGGGCGGATGTTTCTCGTTGATTTCGCCCAGGGTCGGATCATCGCCGACAACGAATTGAAGGCGGCCGTGGCGGCCAAGCGGCCCTACAAGACCTGGCTCACGAAGCAGGCCCTCCACCTCAACGATCTGCCGCGACAGTCGGTGCCTGCTCACTATGCCGACGACGAACTGCTCCGCCGGATGCAGGCCTTCGGCTACACGACCGAGACGATGCAGTTCATGCTCATGCCGATGCTCCGGGAAAAGCGGGATCCGATCGGCTCGATGGGCAACGATGCGGCGCTCGCATGCCTGTCAGACAAGCCGCGACTGGTCTACGACTACTTCAAGCAACTCTTTGCGCAGGTGACCAACCCGCCAGTCGATTCGATCCGCGAAGAGGTGATCATGTCGCTGGAATGTTATATCGGCCCCGAGGGCAATCTGCTTGAGGCGACCGAAGAGCAATGCCACCGGCTGTGCGTGCCCCACCCGATTCTCACCAATGAGGAACTGGCCGCCATCAAGGGGCTCGATCACCGCGGCTGGAAGACCAAGACGATCGACATCACCTATCCACGGAGCGAGGGCGACGCCGGCCTGCGGCCGGCCATCGAGCGGATCTGTAACGCGGCTGCCCAGGCCATCCGTGACGGTTTTGCTCTGATCGTGCTCTCCGACCGCGCACCCGGCCCTGATCAAGTGCCCGTCAGTTCGCTCTTGGCAACCGGCGCCGTCCACCATGCCCTTGTACGGCAGGAATTACGGACCCGCATCGGCATCGTCGTCGAGTCAGGCGAGGCCCGCGAGGTGCACAATTTTTGCTTGTTGATCGGCTACGGCGCCGACGCCATCAATCCCTACCTGGCCTTCGAAGCCCTGCGGCAGGCCCGCGAAGACGGCCTCCTCGAGGCCGAGTTCACCGACGACAAAATCCCGGCCGTGTTCCGCAAGGCGGTGGCCAAGGGGATGCTCAAGGTGATGGGCAAGATGGGGATTTCCACGCTCGCCTCCTACAAGGGCGCGCAAATCTTCGAGGCGGTCGGTCTCAATCGCGACGTGATCGACACCTGCTTCGTCGGTACGGCCAGCCGCATCTCCGGCGTCGGCTTCGACATCATCGCCGAGGAGGGAATTCGCCGGCATGAGCTCGGCTACCCGACCCGCGAGGTCGAGTCGCTCCCCATTCTTCCCAACGATGGCCAGTTTCATTGGCGGAAGGAAGGGGAGGCCCACGCCTGGAATCCCCACACCATCGCCCAAATCCAACTGGCGGCACGCACGGGCTCCCGCGATGCCTACCGGCAGTTCTCCAGGCTCGTCAACGAAGATGCCCACCGCAAGTGTTTTCTCCGCGGACTGCTGAAGTTCAAGGAAGGGCGTGCGCCGATACCGCTCGACGAGGTCGAGCCGGCCCGCTCGATCGTGAAGCGGTTTTGCACCGGGGCGATGAGCTACGGCTCAATCTCGGCCGAGGCCCACGAAACGCTCGCGGTGGCGATGAACGTGCTCGGCGGCAAGAGCAACACGGGCGAGGGGGGCGAGGATCCGGAGCGATTCAAGTGGTTTGATCGCCCGGAGCCCGAGCATCGCGAGATGCTCGACACCCTGCAGAACCTCGATCAGGAGAAGGCCCAGGCACAGGCCAACCAGTATTCGAAGCGTTCCTACATCAAGCAGGTGGCGTCGGGCCGGTTTGGCGTGACCAGTTGGTATCTGACCAACGCCGACGAGTTGCAGATCAAGATCGCGCAGGGAGCCAAGCCGGGCGAAGGGGGTGAGCTGCCCGGCCACAAGGTTGACAAGGTGATCGCCGCTACTCGGCACTCGACGCCGGGCGTGGGCCTGATCAGCCCGCCGCCGCATCACGACATCTACTCGATCGAGGATCTCGCCCAGCTGATCTTCGATCTCAAGAATTCCAATCCCTCGGCCGCGGTGAGCGTGAAGCTCGTCTCCGAGGTGGGCGTGGGCACGATCGCTGCCGGCGTGGCCAAGGGGCATGCCGACAAGATCCTGATTTCAGGCACCGACGGCGGCACCGGCGCCTCCCCGCTCACGAGCATCAAATTCGCCGGTCTGCCCTGGGAACTCGGCATCGCGGAGACCCATCAGACGCTCGTCATGAACGATCTTCGCAGCCGCGTGCGGCTCGAGACCGATGGGCAGCTCAAGACCGGCCGCGACGTCGTTATCGCCTGCCTACTCGGGGCTGAGGAGTTTGGCTTCGCCACCGCACCGTTGATCACGCTCGGCTGCATCATGATGCGTAAGTGCCATCTCAACACGTGCCCGGTCGGCATCGCCACCCAGGATCCGGAACTTCGCAAGAAGTTCAGCGGCAAGCCGGAGCACGTGGTCAACTATCTCTTCCTCGTTGCCGAGGAGGCCCGGGAGATCATGGCGAGCCTCGGCTTCCGGTCGATCAACGAGATGGTGGGGCATGTCGAAGTGCTCGAGATCGATGCCGCTGTGGAGCACTGGAAGGCGAAGGGGCTCGACCTCACGCCGATCCTCACGCCGGCGGTCGGCCCCCATGCCGATGTGGAGACCCACTGCACGATCGCCCAAAACCACGGCCTCGACGAGGTGCTCGACAACAAGCTGATCGAGAAGTCACTGGCCGCGATCCACGAGCGGCGGCCGGTGCGGTTTCCTATGCAGATCGAAAACATCGACCGGGCCTTCGGCACGATGCTCAGCCACGAGGTCTCGAAGGCCAACGGGCAGGCCGGCCTGCCCGAGGACACGATCCACATCGACGTGACAGGCTCGGCCGGCCAGAGCCTCGGCGCCTGGCTCGCCCCCGGGATCACGCTTGAGCTCGAGGGCGACGCCAACGACTATGTCGGCAAGGGACTCTCGGGCGGCCGGATCATCATCTATCCCCCCCGGGCCTCCACCTTCAAGCCGGAGGAAAACATCATCATCGGCAACGTCGCCCTCTACGGCGCCACCGCCGGCGAGGTCTTCATCCGTGGCATGGCAGCGGAGCGGTTTTGCGTCCGCAACAGCGGTGCGCGGGCGGTCGTCGAGGGTGTGGGAGACCACGGCCTCGAATACATGACCGGCGGCCGGGTCGTGATCCTCGGCCCCACCGGCCGCAATCTCGCCGCCGGCATGTCGGGTGGAGTGGCCTACGTCTACGCCCCCGATCGTGATGCCTTCCGGCTCAACTGCAACCTCGAGCTGGTGGAACTCGAAACAGTGGAGGACGAAGCCGACATCGCCGAGCTGAAGGAGCTGATCAGCAAACATGCCAACCTCACCGGCTCTACGGTTGCCGCCGGTATCCTCGACGCCTGGGAAGAATCACTCCCAGCTTTCGTGAAGGTGATGCCCCGCGACTACAAGCGGGCCCTCGCCGAAATGGCCGCCGCCAACGGCCTCGCCACCGCGAACTCCTGAACCCCACACCACAGCAAACACCCTTCACGCACCACACTGAGGAGACGATCGATGGGCAATCCCCGTGGATTCATGACCGTGGATCGGAAGACCTATTCCGAGCGGGATCCGGCCGAGCGAATCGGCGACTGGAACGAGTTTCATGTCGACCTACCGATCGTCGAGTTGCAGCAGCAAGGCTCCCGCTGCATGGATTGCGGAGTGCCCTTCTGCCACACGGGCGATCTGATGGCCAACATGGCCGCCGGCTGCCCGGTCCACAACCTGATTCCCGAGTGGAACGATCTCGTCTACCGGGGCCACTGGCGGGAGGCGCTTGATCGGCTTCACGCCACCAACAATTTTCCCGAGTTCACCGGCCGCGTCTGCCCAGCCCCCTGCGAGGGCTCCTGCGTGCTCGGCATCCACGAGCCGCCGGTAACGATCAAGCAGATCGAGTGCTCGATCGTCGATCGGGGCTGGGAAGAGGGCTGGATCGTGCCACAGCCGCCCGAGAGCCGCACCGGCAGGAGGGTGGCGGTGGTCGGCTCGGGGCCGGCGGGCCTGGCCTGCGCCGCCCAGCTCAATGCGGCCGGCCATGAGGTGACCGTCTTCGAGCGGGCCGACCGCATCGGTGGCCTGCTGATGTATGGCATCCCCAACATGAAGCTCGACAAGGAAAAGGTCGTGAAGCGGCGGGTCGATCTGCTTGCAGCCGAGGGGGTGATTTTCAAGACGGGTGTCGCGATCGGCAAAGACATCTCGGCCGCGCAGCTCCGCGAGGAGTTTGATGCGGTCGCCCTCTGCGTGGGAGCGACGCGGCCCAACGACTTTTTCGCGAAGACTCCGGGGCGGCATCTGGTCGGCATCCACTTCGCGATTGATTTTCTCACCCAAAACACCCGCAGCCTTCTCGATTCGCACCTCGCCGATGGGCATTACATCTCGGCCAAAGACAAGGACGTGATCGTGATCGGCGGCGGCGACACGGGCACCGACTGCATCGGCACCTCGCTGCGGCACGGCTGCCGGTCGCTGGTCACCTTCGAGATCGTGCCCCAGCCACCGCTGGAGCGGGCAGCCAACAACCCGTGGCCGCAGTGGCCGAAGATCCTGCGGAAAGACTACGGCCATGTCGAGGCGGCGGCCCGCTTCGACTACTTTCACCTGCCGGGCAAGCACCTTCCCGGCGATCCGCGGGAGTTCTCCGTGCAGACGGTTGAATTTCTTGGCGACGATGCCGGGAACCTGCGGGCGGTCAAGACGGTGCGGGTCGATTGGAGCAAGCCGCAGCCCGGCGGCGCACCCTTTACGGTCGTCGAGGGGAGCGAGCAGGAGTGGCCCTGTCAGATGGTGCTCATGGCCCTCGGCTTCGGCGGGCCGGAGCCGACCGTGGCGGAGCAACTCGGCGTCGATCTCGACAAACGGAGCAACTTCACCGCCGACTACGGCCGCTACACGACCAACGTGGACGGTGTGTTTGCGGCGGGCGACTGCCGTCGTGGCCAGAGCCTGGTCGTGTGGGCGATCAACGAGGGCCGTGAAGCCGCCCATGCGATCGACACCTGGCTGATGGGCTCGAGCGACCTACCGACCGTGCAAGGCAAGGAGCTCGTTGCCCAGGGCTGAGATATCGTCGGCCCGGCTGACCTCGAAGGCTACGCCTTCTTCTCGAGGATTGCCCTCACGGCGGGTGACACATTTTTGAGGCCAGTCAGCACCACCTTCGCAGGTCTGGCTGCGAAGATCCTGGCCGTGGCCTCGGAGAGAGTCGTCAGCCCGGTGAGGGAGAGCACGCCTGCATAGCGGCTGAGGGCGGCAGCTTCTTCATCCGAAAGCGCTGCGATGCGGCCGAACGAGAGGAGCGTGCCCGCATGGCGGGCCAGTGCCGCCGCCACTGCCGGCCCGATCGCACCGAGACCGTCAAGGTAAAGCATTCCGCGGTGCGCAGCCAGCGCTGCCGCCGCTGCTTCGGAAAGTTCATCAACCACCGAAAACGAGAGGCCCATCCCATGCGTTGCACACGCGGCCGCAACATCAGGAGTAAGACTCTTCAGGCCGCCAAATGAGAGGCCGCCCGCATATCGGGCCAACTTGGCCGCTGCCTCGGGAGTGATATCGTGCAGGCCGTCCAACTTCAGGTTCATCCCTTGATGGTCTGCCAGAACGGCGGCCGTGGACAGTGATAGAGCCCGAATCGATGCGAGTGAAAGCGAATGCCGGTGAGGCATCAGTCTGCGGAGTACGTCGTCGGGAGGGTCGATGAGACCATCCAGCGACAACGAGCCATCATAGTCAGCCAACTCAGCAGCAGCCTCTTGAGACAAGTGGGTCACATGATCGAGGCGGCCACCGCGCTTGCGTACGATCGCTCTCGTCCAGCCGCTGTCATAAAGCTGCTGGAGTTGGCCAATCACGAGCCCCCCGCGGTGCTGCCGGAGCGCCTTGGCGGCTACCGGAGAAAGTGAGGTGAGCCCTTTAAGGGAAAGACTGCCGCTGTGCCGAGCCAGTGATGTGATCACCTCGTCGGTGGCAAAGAGAAGACCGTTCAGCGACAAGGGGCCGTCAACAGACGCCAACTCCCGTGCCGCGTCGGGCGAGACATCCTTGATATGGTCAAGACTACCGCCATGCCGACGCACCGCCTCGCGTGCCCACTCGGCAGAAGGCAGGCTGGCCATATCCCCGACATCCACTCTCCCACGGTGTCGGGCGAGTATTTGGGCGACCGCCGCCGGACATGGCGAGAGGCTGGTCAGTGACAGCAGTGGGCCGGCATGGCGGGCCAGCGCGGTCGCCGCGGCCTCGGAAATTTCGGTCAGCCCATCGAGATAGAGGAGCGACTCATGCCTGGCCAGCCGCTCGGCGGCCGAGGACGTAAGGCTCGTCAGGCCATCCAGCGACAACACCCCTTCGTGGGTTGCCAACGCCTCGGCCGCATCGTCGGAAAGTGACACGAGTCCGTTGAGGGCCAGCCCGCCGTCGTGCCGAGCGAGAATCCTGGCCACCTCCGGCGTCAGCGAGGAAACGCCGTCGAGCGAGAGATCGTCGAGGTTGAGCGATACAAGCTCCTGGGCGTGCTCCTCCGACAATTCCGAGATCGTGCGTAGCGCATCTGGGTCCATCGGGGTGTCTCTCAGGAAAGCCTTACGATCGTCGACACGAGCGGCTTTTGCAAACCGTCATGGCGACGGTGCCGCATCGCCTATGCTGATTTCCGCAGAAAAGCCCCCGACGTTGTCGGCGAGATCGCCGGGCGGCTCGTTGAGTTTGAAAAAGAGCGGCCCGTCAACGGAAGCGACAAAGTCTCCCGTGGCGCCCTCAGCAACGATGACGAACCGTGGTTGCCCGCCCGGTGCGGCGTCCGGCCCCATCGGGAAAGCGGCCCACTGGGCGGCGAGCAATCGACCCAGCGGGCGGCCGCGATACCAGTCGATGGAGATGCCGTCGGGCTCAGTTTCCAACTGGCAGGCTGAAGCCTGTGCTACTTTCGCGCGGCCTTGTGCCCGCACTGTATACCGCTGGCCGCGAGTGAGCCGGAGGCCACTGTTTTGCCAGCCTCGTGCCGCGTCAATCTCGACCACCTGAGGCCCCACTCGGCGGCCATCGAGCGGTATGCCGTCTGCCCAGTCGATGGCCGAGCGGGAAAAGTCGTAGCCGTAGTCGACGTCGTCGGTGAAGGCATCGAAGTCGCGAGCCACCGTCGTGGCGTCCCATCCGGGGCTGCCTGTCAGCCGCGTGGTGAAGTCACGGCCCAACCCCTCCCGCTCGGTGGCTGCGAAGGCCGCCGCATAGCGCGGGTGCAACGAGAGCATGGCTGTGGCGCCCCAGCTGGAAGCATAGAGCGTCATGTCGCCATGGGCAGATCCCTCTGCCGCAACTACCGCGTCGAGCCCCGGCATCTCACCGGCTGCCCGCAACCGCCGAATCGCCTCGATCCGACCGAGTTGCTCGACGTCGGTGGCCGCCTGCGGTATCGGCGTGGCGACAAACTGGGGGCCGCCATCGGCGGCGACCTTGAGGCGATGGGTCGCCAGGAGTTCGGCGATGCCCTCCGTGTACCAGGCGGGCGTGTCGAGATTCCGGAGTGAGATGGTGAAGGCATGCACCCCCTCGTGGAGCAGCAGGTGTCGCCGATACGCAGGATTGGTCTGATCGATCATCCAGAACCGGTTGCGGTCGCAAAAGCCGTTGCTGAATTCGGGCACGCTGTCGGGGAGCAGGCCGGCCGCCCGAAACCGTTCGCGATCGACCACCAGGCAGCCGAAGGCCCGCCAGTCGCGATGGTCCTGTGGCCCGCTGCCATAGTGGCGACACCAGGCCCCAAACGCCTCGTCAAACACCCGCGGCAGTTCGGCCACGCCGTCGCCATCCCGAGCAGGACGATCGGTGACGAGCGTCAGGTGCTCTCCTCGCAGTACCCGCATGCCGGCCCGCCGGGCCGCGGCCGTGAGCGGGGCCTCGGCATGGTCGGCGGCAGCGTCAGCTGGCGCCGAGAGCGATAGCGTCGCGGCCATGCCCGCGATGGCATGCCAGCATGCGATCCGCCACTGACCTGCCATGCCACCTGCGACCATGAGAAAAACACCTCGAATCCGCAGACTTGCTCCAGACCCCACCGGCGCGGCAAGGCATGCGGAGCAACCTTCGCGGGATGGACGCTCCGCGGAGGAAATTCCGATCGCATCCTACGGGGAAACTGGCTACAAACGCCACCGATTCGCCAGGAGGGCGTTGCGTGCGGCAAGGATGCCGACATGGGGAGCGGGCTTTCTACCGCCGCGAGCGGCCGCTCTTGGTGTGCGCACTCGGGGCGTTCGTCATCGTGATGCTGGCGATGAGTGCTCGCCCGGCGGAGGCGCAGAGCCCCGCGGCTCCTGCCGCATCCGCCGCTCCAACGACTCCGTCTGGCCCTCCTCCCTACTGGCAGGCGCCGGCCCTGCCGTCGGCGGTCATTCCCGGGGGAGCGATCCCATCTGGCTGGACCCCGCAGCCGGTGCCTTATCAGGGGATCGGCCCCGACGGCAAACCATTCACCCGCTACTTCGCGCCGACATACACGTTTACCTACCCGGTCGGCCCACCGGTGCCGGCCATCCCCCGCGCGACGCCAGTGCCCGTCAATCGCAAGCAGGCGCCGGGCTATGTACCTCCTCCCGGCGCCGTTCCCGGCTGGACGTTTCAGTCGCAGGGAGTGCCGCCCCCCGCTTACACGCTTCCCCCGGCGACGACCGCCCGCTACACGCCGCAGGCCTGGCAGTATCCACCCGGCTCTCCACAGTTGGGGGGCACCGCGATCAGCCCACCGCCGGCAGCACCGCGGCTCGCTCCGCCGCCAAGCTATCAGCTGCCACCCCCGTACCAGGCTCCGCCCGGCTTTCAGTCGCAGCCGCTGACCCCGCCACCTTCGCAGTGGGTGCCCGCACCCACGTCAGACGCGGCCGGCTTTGGAGCCGCCGCTGCTGCGGTGGCGCCACCAGCAATTGCCGAGATGGCTGCCGGCCAGCAAGGTGCCTCGTCCCTGGCAGCCGCCTCACCGGCCGCGCCGGTGCCGGTACAACCGGCCAGTTCCGTGCCGCTCCAGTCGCCGGCCAATCGCTCGGCCAAAACCCATCTCTGGCGGGTGGTCGGCGTATACGACGGCGACACGGTCACCTGTCTCGACGAAAACAACGAGCAACAAAAGATTCGTCTCGCCGAGATGGATGCCCCGGAAATGGGGCAGGACTTCGGCCAGGTCTCCCGCGATGCCCTTGCTGATCTCGTGTTTGGCAAGACCGTCGAGGTGCGTGACGAAGGCAAAGACCGATACGGCCGCTGGATCGCTCAGCTAATTATCAACGGTGTCGATGTCAATCGGCAGATGATCGCCACCGGCAACGCCTGGCACTACGCGGCCTACTCGAAAGACACCTCCCTGGCCGCGGCGCAGGAGCAGGCCAAAGCCCAGCGGCTCGGGCTCTGGGCCCAGCCCAATCCGATGCCGCCCTGGGAGTTCCGCGCCACCGAGCGATCCCGCAAGGCAGCAGCCACATGA
Source organism: Candidatus Kuenenia sp. (assembly GCA_038144795.1). Taxonomy (GTDB): domain Bacteria; phylum Planctomycetota; class Planctomycetia; order Pirellulales; family UBA1268; genus CACORA01. The sequence goes on from JAYQOK010000007.1 coordinate 24,441, forward strand.
TGACGGGCCATCTGCCGCCTATCGCTGGGCGTTGCGGTCGTCGCGTCGGGCCTGCGAACGTCCGCCTTGCACCTTTGCATGGCCGGCCCGCCGTGTCGTCAATCCCTTGAGCTTGAGTCGCTCCGCCTTCAGCGCAGCGGAAACCTTGCGCTGCTTGGGCGTCGTCGTCCGCAGTCCAGAGGAAGACGATGCCTCGAGGGCCTTGATCGCCCCGGCCTGCCGCGCCTTCCGAGAGATCGACCGGGCTTTCGCTGCCGTGGCGGCGCTGCCCGAGGCTCCTGTCGCCTTCGCCGCCGACGTCTTCTTGGCAGCAACTCGGGCAGCCGAGGCCTTTTGGGCTACGGGCTTTTTCGCAGTCGGCTTGGCCGCCGTGCGGTCGGCCATGAAGAAGGAGCCTCCAGAGGATGCGGCGGGGCCACAAGAAAATTACTTTCCTGACGGTGGTAAACAAAAAGCGGGCGAAGGGACTCGAACCCTCGACATCCAGCTTGGGAAGCTAGCGCTCTACCAACTGAGCTACGCCCGCACATGCCGCCTGCAAATCAAAACCTACAGCCCGGGAATCCTACGGGCGGCTGCGGGTTGTTGCAAGTTTCCCGCGTCGTGCGCTCCGCTTCACAGCCAGAAGTGGCGGCTCAAAAAAACACCACTGCCACCCCCAGCATCAGGACCACCCAAAACAGGCTGCTCTCCTCAAACCACACCAGGCATTTGAAGTAGAACCATGACAGCACAAATGTGAGCCCCAGCCAGAATTGCCACGACCGCCAGTTGTTTTGCCAGTACCCCGTGTCACCGAGCAGAATCATGAAGACATAACTCAGAAAGGCAGAACCGGCGGTATAGAGCAGACTGAGTGCACCAATCTGGTTCCGCATCGGCTCGGCCTTTACCACCACCCCCACGAGGCTGAAGAACAGAAAGAACTTAAGCCCGAAATAGATCATCTCGGTGGAACTGTAGATCACGGCCCCAGTTCTCCTGGATTGTTTGGCTGGGGTAGAATGCTTTCAATCAAAGGCCCTGGCAGCAGCGTATCAGACCGCTGAGAATTGGCTTCGCTTGGTGACCAGACTGAGCCTCTCTTTTTCGCGATGAGGCCTGTCTTCGTGATCTGAAGAGGGTAGTGGCAATGAGTGAGCAAAACACAACGCCGACGGCGGAAGCCCCAAGACGTCGCTGGTTCTCCAGCCAGATGCGGGCGCTCGCGGTCACGGTCCTGCTGGCCGTGAGCCTTCTCGTAGCTGCCATCCCCTGGTACATGTCGACCGCAGGGATGATGTCACGGGTCGTCGCGCGGGCAGTGCCCGACCTGCTGGCCGAGGTGACGTTTGACCGCGTTCGCATCGGCTGGCTGGGGCCGATTCGGCTTGACGGCGTTCGGGTGGTCCCCAACGACGGCGCCAAGCCACCGATCACGATTCGTCGTGTCGAGGTGAGCAACGGGTTTGCCTCGATCCTGATGACCGGCGGCGATCTCGGTCGACTCCGGGTGGAGGGCCTCGAGGCCGATATCGTGTTCGATGCCAGCCGCACCTCCAATGTTCGGCATCTCTTTGCCGAGCCCGCTGCCCAGCCGGCCGGCCCGCCTGGCGGCGGCGGTCGCCGTCGCAGCCTCGTCAGCATGCGACTCGAGGTCGACGACGCTGCAGTGCAGATAGCGGGGCCCTGGTCGTCGGAGCCGTGGGTGAGCGATCCTATCGACATTCGGGCGACGCTCGGGCCGGCCCAGCGCGGCTGGCACAGCGAATGGACGATCGAGCCGGTGCAACTGCTCACCCATGCTCGGCTTGAGCCGAGCGTGGCGTCGAGCGTGCTGGCCTACATCGCGCCAGTGCTTGCCGACGCGACCCGCACCGGTGGAGAGTTTTCTTTGCGGATCAACGGCGCTACGCTCCCGGTGGGAGATCCTGCCGATGGCACACTTGCCGGCGTGCTCTCGATGCATCGAGTCGATCTGGGGCCTGGCCCGCTGGCCGTGAAGACCCTGCAGGAACTCCCCCTGCGATTGCCGCCGCCCCCGACGGTACGATTTGCCGATGAGGCCAATGTCGACTTCCGGCTCGGTGACCGCCGCATCTGGCATACCGGGCTTGAGTTTGGCCTGCCGCTCAAGCAGTCCGGGATGCGGCTCGACATCCATTCCAGCGGGTCCGTGGGCCTTGACGATGATTCGCTCGATCTCAAGCTCGAACTGCCGATTCCCGCGGCCCTGCCGCAAGACCGTCCGGTCATTGCCTCGTTGGCAGGCCGCAAGATTTCGATCGGCGTGGGGGGAACCCTCGACGAGCCGCAGGTGCTCTTCGACGGCAGCATTAAGGAGACCGCCGGCGCCGCCCTCGCCGAGGTGATCGAGCGGCTGCGGCGGCCGGGGACAGGGCCGCAGCGGGGCGATGCCCCAGTGATGCCACATGGCACGCCACCAGTCGATGCAAATGCCCGCTCGACCGCGCCGCCGTCGCCTGAAGATGAGCGGCCGCCGGAAACTCCGCCCGCCGCAACGGCACTCGAAGGGCTCAAGGCGAAGCTCCCTCCCGAGTTAAGCCAAGATCCCACCGCCGACGCCGTCATCGATCTGGTGGGGGGCCTGCTGCAGGAAGTGGCGAAGCGCCGCGCGGAGCGAAAGGCCGCCGAGGCTGCCAACCCGGATCAGGAGCCACCGCGGGGCCCACGCCGCCGTCGGCCACTGCCCGAGGAGGACGACCCAAAGTAGGGATATGCCTGCCTGGAACGCATACGAATTATCTGGAGCGATGGTCTGAGAAACTCAGATAGGCAGGCCATCGACTTCCCCTAAAAAAACCGGGCTTCCCTGACGGGAAGCCCGGTCTCTTTTCATCGTTCACCGGTCGCGACATCAGGGCTAACCTAACGCGACGGAAAGGTTGTGCACTCAGGTCTTCGCCGGAGCCGCAGGAGCAGCCGGGGCTTCAGGAGCGGCCGGAGCAGCTTCCGTCGGGGTGCCTTCCATGATTACGCCTTTGCCGGAGCAATCGCCGCCAGCGCAGCTGCCACAATCACCACACGCACCACACTCAGCGACGGCTTCGCCGTGGCAGCGGTGATGACGACCGTGGCACCGCTCGCGGCGCTCACGACCATGGCAACGGTGAACCCGACCGTGGCAACGGGCACGACCATGGCAGCCATGACCGGCAACAGCCGACGAATCGGCACCGGTGAGGGCGATCGCCACCACCGCGAAAAACATCGCAACTGCAATTCCAAGAAAACGCTTCATCTCAAACCTCCAGGGATGGAACTGAACGCCAACGGCGATCCAGCGGCCGTCATTTCTCAACCCCGATCCGGGACGACCACCGGATCGCAGCGACTGAGCGATCTCCGGATCGCTCCAGCAGTTCCCGAGCGGAAACCCCCGAGCAACCGGCAGCGCTGCCCTGCAAGGGCTGCGGGTTGGCGAAGATGTGCCGTCTGCGAAAACTAGGTAATTAGCGTACTTTGCGCAGATTTCCTGTCAAGAAACCCGGAAAATGTGCGCTGATAGCACAAAAAACGGCTGAAAATTGCCGCTGAAGAACCCGCGAAAGTGCCGTTACTCGACGACGGATTCCGTGGCTCGGGCCGTGCGTGATGTCTGTGGTTGACCCACCCGTGGGCCGCTTTCGTCCCCAGAGTTCTCGGCCTGGAGGCGCTTCTGCAATTCGGCGGCCACCAGTTCCTGCTTGGCGACCATATCCTCCGGGTCCTCAAAATTCAGCAGCAGGGGCGGCATATCGTCGAACACGCGCATTGCCATCCCAACCACTCGCCATCCTTCGGGATCGAGCCGAACCACCCACACCACGTTGTCCGCCGTAGTGAAGCCATCGGCATCGGTATCAGTCCACGTCGTCGCGACATGCACGAGATCCTCGGATTCACCAACAACCTCACACTCCCGAATCGAGTAGGTGGCTGATGCCGGCACCGGGGGAGCCACAGAAATCCCCATTTCCTTCGTCTTGACAGCCGCCACCTTCGTCAACATTCCCCTTGCTGCAGCGTCGTCTCCGCGTTTCACGGCGTCCAGGAAAGTCGCCACGGCCGCTTTGGCCGGTTCGATCGACGTTGAAATGGCCTTCGTACCCTGCCCCTCGGAACAACCGATCACAGGGATGACGACCACCGCGACGCAACCCGCAAGAAATGACGCTGCCCAGAGAGAAACCGCCCATGAAGACTTTGTCGAATGCCGCGGGCCGAACCCAGAACGCATGTGTGAGCCTTTCAAAAGCGCTGACCGAAGGATTGGTGCGGAAATAGTGCTGTGAGCCTTTGACCGGCGGAGAGGGTGACGAGCCCACCGTACCGGGTCAAGCCGAAAATGATGCGAGAAAAAAAGATATTTCACACGTTGTAAAAAACTCCATAAGATTATTGAGATGAAGCGATCCCAATTGACCTGTCGAACACTGCTTCAAATCATCACAGTCCTGCCTCTTGTCGCCCCGCTTGTTGCGAGTACGCCGGCGATGGGCCAATTCGGCGGGGGACGATCCGGAACTGTCCGGACCCGAGCCACTCCTCCCGTCTCGTGGTCGTCGGCCGTGTCGAGTCAGTTTTTTCCGGATGCCTTTGCAGTGTTGGAAGGGCCGCGACCCGACTTCTCGGCGGTCGCTGAATCCGCCAGCCAGCCCAATGCCGACAGCGGCATGGGTGGCGACACCGTGAGTTCTGGAACCTGGTCTTCGTACGTGTCGGGCGACACGCTCGCCGACGAGATCAAGACCATGAAGTTGGAGATCGACAAGATCGTCGCAAAAAAACGCGATTTTACGGGTGGTGGCTATCAGGATGCCCGCAATGCATTCTCATCGATTGCGGCTGCCTTCGGGGTGATCAGTGTGTACTCAGGCGACGTGCGGTGGAAGGAGAGCGCCGCCCGCGCCCGGGATCGATTCGCCGCTGCGGCGAACGAATGCAGTCAGGGAAACGACCAGACGTTTGCGGTCGCCACGCAGGCGGCTGAAGATCTTCAAAAACTCATCAGCGGCAGTCGTCTGGACGGGCCGGTAGCGAATACCGTGGCGTGGAATCGCATTGCTGCACGCTCGCCCTTAATGACACGGCTGGAACGGGCAGAAAAAGGACTGGCTGAGGTGTCGGCCTCAGAAGCCGCCTTTGCCAAAGATCCAGAGCGGTTTCTGCATGAGGCCGAAATCGTCGCCATGATCGGAGAGTTCATCCAACAACCCGATTTTGAAGACTTCGACGATGATACCTACCGAGAGTATGCCTCCACCATGCGGAACGCTGCTGTTCAGGCGGCCGCGGCGACAAAAAAGGGAGACTTTGCGACAGCCCAGTCAGCTGTTTCAGCCTTGCGGAAGTCCTGTGACACCTGCCACGGCGACTATCGTTGAAGCGGCTGGAGAGAGATCATCTCGGCAAGACCAGCGGCTGCGAGTTCGTGGCCAGTGACATAGCGGTGGGTTTTTACCCAAGCATCGATTGTTGCCGGCTGGACACCGAAAAGGTCGGCAAGCAAAACATCCATCTCCTTCTCAAGCGCACCAAAGTGTCGTGACCACTCGGCGGCCTCGGTGATGCCGATGTGTTCCTCACTCTGCCATTTCATGGGGTGGAAGAGCAGCACACTGTATGGTGTGACAAAGCGCCGGACACAAGCCGCAAAGGGCCACAATGCCGCCGACGAACATTCGCCGGTCACAATGCCCGTGGCCCGGATGCCGCGCACCTTCAGGAGCGTCACGAGCGACATTCCGCAGTATGGACTGCCCCCCGGTGAGTCAAAATAAATCGTGCACTCCGCTCCGGGTTCAACGCCAAGGATACGGTCGGTGAGTTCGGCCTCGGCTTCGGTGAGATCGCCAACAAGGGCGATCTCGATTGGACTCTCGTGGTCGTCATCTCGGCGGTCTTGACGGTCGCGGTCCTGACGCTTCATGGCACTGCCAGTTGTCTGCGGAAATAAAACGCAAAGCGAATTATCGTAGCAGACCATGGGACGCAACGGCTGCTGCACCGATTTTCTCGGGGTGGTCTCCGCGGCCCTCACGGAAAGCAACTCAGCGGCGGTTCCCCGGCAGGCCAAATTCGCCTATGGTACAGTTTCTTGGTGATCCTCGTTCTTGCTGATACTCGCTGAAGATTGTTTCCACGCTGGAGTCGTATCTCATGAGTGCCGTCCGTTACCTGATCCCATGCTTCCTTGCGTTGTTTCTCTCAGTCACGATGGTTGCACCAACTCCCGGTCAGGCCGTAGCGGAGCGTGCGGCCGCATTTACGATTGCCGATGGCGGGTTCTCGATGGCCGCTCCAGCCGATTGGAAACGGGTGCCTCCCAAGTCACGAATCGTGGAAAACGAGTTTCAAATCCCCGGCGCTGGTGACGCTGCCGATGGCCGCATGACGGTGATGGGCGCCGGCGGCTCGGTCGAAGCCAACATTGACCGCTGGTGTGGGCAATTCGCTCAGCCTGATGGCAGCGACACCAAAGATAAAACCACTACCAAGAAAATCTCGATTGCCGGTTGTAGCGTGACCATGATCGACATCCCCGGCACCTACAAGGATATGCCGGGGGGTCCGTTTGCCGGCGGCCAGGCGATTGAGCGACCAAACTACCGCATGCTGGCAGCAATCATCGAGACGCCAGAAGCGGGCAACTATTTCCTCAAGTTCTACGGTCCATCCGCCACGGTAGCCCAGCACGCCGACGGTTTCCGGAAGATGATCGAAGGTCTCGTTCCCGCCAACAAGTGAATGCATGAAGGTTCAGGAATTCCTCGAGCACCACGGCATCGCGGGCAATCCGTTTGCCGAAGAGGATGCACAAAACGACACCGTCTTCAAGCGCACCTGCTTGGAGACAACATTTCATCCCGCGTGGGACAAGATCTTCGGTGATGCAGCCGAACCGAGCACATCGATCGTGTTTGGCGAGAAGGGGGCGGGCAAGACCGCACTCAAACTGCAGATGCAGCGGCAGTATGACCGTCACAACAGCGACTTCCCAGAGGCACGTACCTTTGTGGTGCTGTACGACGACTTCAACCCGTTCCTCGACCGGTTTGTCAGCCGGATGGGGCCCGGTCGACCGGTTGAAAAGGCTCTCTCGCAGTGGAAACTGTGGGACCACATAGATGCAATCTTGGCCCTCGGCGTCTCGAAACTGTGCGACGAGATCATCGGCGGGCGACGCTCCGACCACCATCTCTCCGCCTCCAAGGCGCGCGATATGGCGGTGTTGGCTGCCTGTTATGACCAGTCGACTACAGCCACGTTTCCCGCCCGCTGGCGGATGATCCGTCGCCGCGTTGGATACCACGCGTGGCGAGGGTTGTGGCCGCAGGCACTGGGATTCACCGCCCTGCTCGTGATGGGCATCTCGCTCGCGATGAGCGTCGCGCGGGGCGAGTGGACATGGGCACGTTACTGGTGGCCGTGGTTGGCGGTGGCCGCCGTGTGGATCCCGTGGGCCTGGCGACGCGGCCGCAGTTGGTGGAGGGCGTGGCGGATTGTCCACAGCATGAAGACAGGCAACCGGACGATCGGTCAACTCACCCGCGCCTTGGCGAGAATTCCGGAAGTCGATCTGGCTGGACAACCGCTCCCACTTTCAGCGCGAAGTGACGACCGCTACGAACTGCTTGGAAAACTGCAGGGGGTGCTGGCTGCCTTTGGATATACCAGCATGGTCGTCATCGTCGACCGGCTCGATGAACCACATCTGATCAATGGCTCAGCCGAGCGGATGCGGCAGGTGCTCTGGCCAATGCTCGACAACAAGTTTCTCAAGTCGACAGGACTCGGTTTCAAACTCCTGCTTCCTGTCGAACTCTACCGGTTCATCGAGCGGGAGAACGAACAGTTCAACCAACGGGCGCGGCTCGACAAGCAGAATCTCGTGCCCTCGCTGGAGTGGTCAGGGGAAACCCTCTACGACATCGCCTCCCAGCGAGTGAAGGCGGCCAGTGTTGGCACTCCGCCTGCGACGTTATCGCAATTGTTTGATCCTGAGGTTGATCAACGAAGGCTCCTTGACGGGCTGCGCAGCGTACGCGTGCCGCGACATCTGTTCAAGTTTCTTTACAACCTCCTTGTCGCCCACTGCCATGCCCACACGAATGAGCAGCCGGTCTATACGATCCCTCTGGAGCGCTTTGACACGGTGCTGGCTGTCTACCGCCGCGAGCAGGAAGCGTTCGACCGCGGTCTGGCCCCCCGCTAACCGCCGAATTCGCATCACTGCCGGAGGGCGGCCCGGCTCTCCACGATCACACAGCCGGCACCAAGAATCGTGACCACCGCACGACGCGGTCAGGAAGAATCTTGCCAGCAACTGATAGCCGACACGGCCAAGCAGGGTATTGGGCGGGGGCGGCAAATCGTCGTTGACTATGTGCCACCACGCGACCGTATCCAGTGGCTTTTGCTACGATGCAGCATGCCCGGGAATGCTGACATTCACTCGCTGGTGATCGACCGGGAGGCGATGGCCTGCCGCTTCGAGATCGTGTTCAACGCGGGTGAGCACCCGCAGGACACCAGGGCGGCCATCGCCGCGCTCGACGTCGTCGACAAGGTGGAAGACTGGATCTCGATCTACCGGGAGTCCAGCGAACTGTCTCGGCTCAACGCCACCGCGGCGGAGGGCTGGCAGCCAGTCTCAGTAGACGTCTTTGCGCTGCTGGAAACATCACTAGCGTTGTTTGTGCAGACAGGCGGTGGCTTTGACATCGCCGCTGGTCGGCTGGTTCGCACCTGGGGATTTCTCCGGCGGCAGGGCCGCACCCCCACCCCTGACGATCTCGCTGCAGCGGTCGCAGCCTCGGGCTCGCAGTGGCTCGAACTCGATCCCACCACGCGGCGGGTGCGATTCATGCGGCCGGGCCTCGAACTCAACCCCGGCGCGATCGGCAAGGGCTGGGCTCTCGACCGCGGCGTCGATCAACTCGTGGCTGATGGTATCGCAAGCTGTCTGCTGCATGGCGGCTCGAGCAGTGTGCGAGCGATCGGCCAGCAGGGCCCGGGGCTGCGAGACGACCACCGCGGCTGGCCGGTGGGCATTCGACATCCGTTGCGACCCGGCGTGCGGCTGGCCACGGTCGCCCTCGTCGATCGGGCGCTCGGCACGAGCGGCTCCGGAACGCAGTTTTTTATCGACCGCGGCCGGAAGCTCGGGCACATTCTCGACCCGCGAACCGGCCGCCCCGCGGAGGGCGTGTTGTCGGCCACGGTACTCGCGCCGACCGCTGCGGAGGCCGATGCGTTGGCTACTGCAGCCTATGTGCTCGGGCCGGCCGGGCTGCCGCGGATCGCACCGCCGGGGAGTGGAGTCGGGGCGATCCTCACGGTGCCAGGCAAACAAGCGGAGATTGATCTGATCGTCGTGAATGTCGCTGAATCGACGCTCTCAATCGACGATCCACGCGGTGTGCGGCTAGAATGGAGGAAGTCATGACATTGCCCCGCTTTCTCCCCCGCCCGCGCTGACATGTTCGACTGGTTCGAGCGGGGTTCCTACCTCGGCATCATCGTGTTTCTGACCCTCACCGGTATCGGCCTTCCTGTGCCTGAGGAAGTGCCGATCGTGGCGGCCGGAGTGGCCAGCCGCGCTGCGGCGCTCAAGTGGTACTACGCGCTCCCCTCGTGTCTGTTCGGCGCCCTGCTTGGCGACAGCCTCATGTATGCCATCGGCCGCTTCTTTGGAGAAAAGATCCTCAAGGAGCATCCGTGGTGGTCGGGCTTTCTCACCGAGCAGCGGGAAAAGACGATTGAAGACCTGATCAAGAAACATGGCATCAAGGCCTTCTTTGCGGCCCGGTTTCTGGTGGGTCTTCGCAGCCCCTTCTATCTCACGGCCGGGATTCTGCGGGTGCCATATCGCTGGTTTTTACTCGCCGACTTCATCTGCGCGTCGATCGTGATCAGCATCTTCTTCGGGCTGGCCTACCTGTTTGGTGACCGCATCACCGGCCTCATTCAGTCGGCGGAGCGGGGCTTCACGGCGGTTACGATCGCGGCTGGCGTGGCGACACTGGCGGTCGTTGCATTTTTCTCGTTTCGACGCCGTCGCATGCGGATGCTCGATCAGGACCCAGAGGCCCTGCTCGAAAACCGTGAGCTCATCTTTGGCCCCGCCGCCGACCGCATCGCCGAAACGGTGCACCTCGGCGACGATCCCGACCACGGTCAGCGAAAAACGTAGCGATGCCGGCCAAGCGGGGGGTGGTGGACGATTCCCCAGCCCCAGAGGCGGCGCGTCCACGGTACTCTGCGGAATCGCCTTCTGTCACCGATTTTCTGGTTGTAATGATTCTGCCGGCACAACGGGCTGGGAAACGCCTGCTTGTTACCGCTCGGTGACGCCCTGTCGCCCGATCCCAACCTACAAACTCTTGTGGCCCGGGATGCTCCGTCTCGGGAATTCCAGGAGTGCTTCATGCCCGCCCCGGCCTCGTGCATCGCCAGCCAGCCTGCAGCCGGCACTGCCTCACCCAGTCGCCGGCGGATCCTTGTCGTCGATGACGACCGCCGCGTGGCGTCGACCACCGCCCAATGGCTCTGTAGTAAGGGCTGGCAGGCCACCGCTGTCGGCTCCGCCGATGAGGCATTGCAGGCAATCGGCCGCGGCCGCATCGATGCCTGCCTGCTGGATGCCGCCCTGCCGGTTGGGGGCAGCCTCCGGGTGGCCGCAGTGCTCCGCAACACCTGGCCAGAGGCTGCTCTGGTGGCAGCTATTCCTCAGGGCCAACCGGCGTCGGCCCCTCTTTTGGCGGGAGCCGATGGCTCGCTCAAGCTTCCCTTCGCCGACGCCGATCTCCTCCCCACGCTCAACGCCGCTACAGCGACAGCTTCCACCCGCGCGGCTGCTCCCACCATCACGATCCTCGGTGAGGATCCGGCGATGCGACAGGCGCTCGATCTCGCTGCGCGGGTGGCCGCCACACCGGCGACCGTGTTGATCACGGGTGAGAGTGGCACCGGCAAATCGCTGCTGGCCCGCCATATTCATGCCGCCAGCCGACGGAGCGGGAGGTTTGTCGAAGTGGCCTGTGGCTGCCTGGCGGAATCACTGCTGGAGAGTGAGCTCTTCGGCCATGTCGCCGGTGCCTTCACCGGCGCGGTCACCACCCGCGATGGCATGTTTCTCCGCGCCGACCAGGGCACGATCTTCCTTGACGAGATCGCCACCGCGTCACCGGCGTTGCAGGTCAAGCTCTTGCGAGTGTTGCAGGACTTTGAGTTTGAGCCGCTGGGAGGGGGCAACACGCAGCGGGTTGACGCCCGCGTCATTCTCGCTACCAACGAACGCCTTGAGAAACTCATGGCCGACGGCCGCTTTCGCGCCGATCTATACTGGCGAATCAACGTGGTGGCGATCGAGATGCCTCCGCTGCGAACTCGCCGCGCCGATATCCTCCCGCTGGCCACGCACTTTCTGACACGGGCAGCCCAGATGGTGCCACGCGTTATCGAGGGATTCGCAGCGGATGCCGCAGCGGCACTGCAGCAGCATGCCTGGCCCGGCAATGTTCGAGAACTCCAGCACGCCGTGGAGCGGGCGGTCCTGCTGGGCCGTGGAAGCCACATTGAGCGATCCGATCTCCCCGCCACCCTGCAGGCCCCGCAGGACGCAGGCGTCGCGCTGAAGCAGGCCCTTGCTGATCCGGAGCGGCAGCTGATTCTCGCAGCGCTGGAGAGGCATGGCTGGCGGCGGGACGCGGCCGCAAAAGCTCTCGGTATCAATCGCACCTCGCTCTACCGAAAGGCAAAGCGACTCGGGATGAACCTCAATACGCTCCCGACTCAGTGAGTCGGTCGACGGCCTCTCGGCCCCCCTCCTTCAAAATCCTGGGCTGCGCCGTCATACTACTGGAGTCTGCCCATTTTTTTGAAGGAACCTTCCCGCATGTTTCGAAATCTCAGCATTTATGGCCTGCCGCTCTCGGGCCGCCCCAGCGAATTGATTGAATTAGCTCTGTCATTCGGTTTTGAGGCCCTTGACCTCGACATCCTCGATTTCCAGCGTCAGGCTGAGGCGTACGGGTCTGATCATGCACGGCGGTTGATGGTCAGTGCGCGACTGAAAGTCGGCAGCTTCCGGCTCCCTGTCGACTTGGCTGCCGATGACGAGACGTTTGCGGCTGAACTGAAACTCCTACCAGCTCGCCTCGATGTGGCGCAGGCGGCAGAGGCGAGTCGCGCGGTCGCAACCGTGGAACCTGCTTCGGATGAGCATGGTTTCAAGGACTGTTTTGAACTCCATCGCGCACGGCTCGACATGATCGGCGAGCAGCTCGCATCCCGTGGCATTCAACTTGGTCTGGCGATTCGGCCAGAGACGGAAGCAAGAGCAGGCAAGACTCACCAGTTCATTACCACCTTCGAGGAATTGCTGGGCCTCGTGGCAGCGGCCCACGGCCAGGTTGGCGTGGTCGTCGATGCCTGGGCGCTGCACGTGACCGGTGAACCTGTCGAATTGATCACCAAAGTGCCGGCTGGGAGGATCGTAGAGGTCCGGGTTTCCGACGCCGCACGCGAAGTTTCCGGGCGCGATCTCACTGCTCAACAACGCCTGCTACCGGGAGAGACCGGTGTGATCGACGCATCAGCCATCGTGAAAGCCGCCCACGAAGCAGGATTCGACGGCCCAGTCACACCCTGGGCCAACCGCGCATCACTGGCGGGCCGAGGACGGGAAAAGACTGTGCGACTGGCTGGAGAGCGGATGGAGGCTGTATGGCGCGGAACTGGGCTCACGATTGCCACCCCCTGGTTCATGCCCGTGGCCAAGGAAGAACCTGCCTTCGCTGGCGCGGAATTGGATGGCGACGAGGGGTAGCTCACCCGGGTTCGCGAATCCATTCAACATGCGGAGCACCGCCGCCGTCGACAGCGGAACCGCGGATGAATTCAGACATGTAGCGGAGAGGCTTCCCGGGCCGGTCGGAGTCGCGAAAGTTGTCGCCTTTCTGCAGGATCGGGAGTTGGTCGGGCATTCCGCCAAAAGCCCGTGTGCCGGCGGCTTGGCAGGGAAACCAAAAGCCCTCGCCAGCGGTACTTTCCAAATAAAACTCCGGATAGCAGTGGCCCTCAACCCACACGGTGCGGGCCGGGATGCCCTCAGACCGGCACATCGCGATGAACAGGCATGTCAGCTCCTCGCAGTCTCCCCACCCATCTGCAAGGGCTCGAGCGGCCCCCTTCAGTTCCCCATTGCGGTATTCGACCGTTTCTCGAACCGTGTCATAGATTGCTTCGACCTTGGACCACCCCTCGAGACCTTCAGTGGTCGACTTGGCGAGCTGCTTAATTCTGGGGTGCCGTGATTCGATGTATGGGCTGGGGGCGAGAAACATCCGCAGGTCCCTTCCCGGCTTGGCTGGTGGCCGCAGGTCGCTCGTTTCTTCCGGCGGCAGAATTGCCGCCCGAATGAGTTCAAACGTCACGATCGCCTGGGCTTTCGTACCAGCCCTCAGATTGGGGATTTCGATGATGAGTTGTGAGACACCCGTAGGCAGCGTGCGGTAGCGGAGGCTACGAACCTCAGGTGATACGTCTTCCTCGACCACCCGTACCTGCTGCTCCGGCCACTCTCCGGGCACAGGCATCGTGGCGTAGATGTCGCGAAGGCTACTCGCCGTGGCCCCCACAATCATGCCAACGCGAAACCGCTGCGGGCGGGTGTCTCCAAGCCGTGGCCCGCCTGCTGCCGGCTGGGCATCAAGAAATTGCCCATGGGCCGGGGCGACCAGAAGGGCGGTCAGTGCCGTCGCAGCCAGCCGCGTCGCAAGCAGGCCCCGCGGCACTACCCCGCCACGAAATCTCCATGCATGGCGTGTCGTGTTCATGCCGCGCCGATCATTCCGGGTGTGCCCTCAAGATGTTTCCATGTATCGGCAAAACGCGTCCCCCAGGGCCGTGTGGAGAACGGAAGGATGGGTCAGGCAGGCGGGGGCACGCTGGAAAAAACGCTCGATTGTTCGGGTTCCAGAGGCCTGCTACACTACGCGGCTCGATCTGCGTGGCCCGAGTAACCCTTTCCTCTTACCCTTTTTTCGTCCGACGAAAACCCTTCTTCATGGTCAACCGCAATCTCATTCGCGAACTGGAACTCGGAGACGATCTCGATAAGGAACTGGAACAAGCTCTCGCCGGCGCCGAAGCCAAGGAGTACTCGGTAGGCGCTGCAACGCTGTCGCCTAATGCGGTGCTTGAGGGCAAGATTTTGCGGGTTGACGACGAGTTTGTGCTCGTTGATATCGGTTACAAGAGCGAGGGCCAGATCCCTCGCAACGAATGGGATGAGGGAGAGCCGGTTCCCGAGGTGGGCGACACCGTGAAGGTGCTCCTTGAGGAGTTCGAGGACGGCGCCCTCGAAGAGCAGCGGGGCATGATCTCGCTCTCGAAGCGGAAGGCCCAGCGTATCGAAGACTGGCTGAAGGTGATGTCGAGCGTCAAAGAGAATGACGTCGTCACCGGCTATGTGCTCCGCAAGATCAAGGGCGGCCTCCTGGTCGACATCTCGGGCGTCAACGTGTTCCTGCCGGCCAGCCAAGTCGACATCCGTCGTCCGGCCGATATCGGCGATTACTGTGGCCGCGCGATCCAGTGCCTCGTGCTCAAGATCGATGATGTCCGCCGCAACATCGTGGTCTCTCGCCGGGCCCTCATCGAACAGGAGCGGGCGGAGCGGAAGAAGCAACTGATGGAGGTGCTCGACGTGGGCCAGGTCCGCCGCGGCATCGTCAAAAATATCGCTGACTTCGGCGCGTTCGTCGACCTCGGTGGTATCGATGGCCTGCTCCATATCACCGACATGTCGTGGGGTCGGATCGGCCACCCCAGCGAGATGGTATCGATCGATCAGGAAATTGAGGTCCAAGTACTTCACATCGACCGGGAGCGCGAAAAGATCGCCCTCGGGATGAAGCAGCGGACGGCCAGCCCGTGGGCACAAGTCGCCGAAAAGTATCCGGTCGACACCGTGTGCATGGGTACGGTGGTGAACGTGATGAGTTACGGTGCCTTTGTGAAGCTTGAAGACGGCGTCGAGGGGCTCGTGCACATCTCTGAGATGAGTTGGACGAAGCGGGTGAGCCATCCGAGTGAGCTCGTAAAGCCGGGTGACGAGGTCGAGGTGGTTGTGCTTGCGATCAATAAGGAGAAGCAGGAAATCTCGCTGGGAATGAAGCAGACCCAGCAGAATCCCTGGGAGAAGGTGGCCGCCGACTATCCGCCGGGCGCGCTCGTGAAGGGTGTGGTCCGTAATCTCACCAACTACGGCGCTTTCATCGAAATCGACGATGGTGTTGACGGCCTGCTTCATGTCACCGATATGTCGTGGACGCGGAAGGTGACCCATCCCAGCGAGATGCTTGAGAAGGGTCATGAGGTTGAGTGCAAGGTGCTGTCTGTCGATCAGCAGCGGCGGCGTATCGCGCTCGGCCTCAAACAAATGGGGGATGATCCATGGTCGACCGACATCCCGCAACGGTACAAGGCCGGTGACGTCGTGAAAGGCACAGTCACAAAGATCACCAACTTCGGCGTGTTTGTCGGCTTGGAAGACGGGCTCGAGGGCCTACTGCACATTTCCGAAATCTCCGACCAGATGGTGGAGAATGCCGAAGACGTGGTTCAGGTAGGTGACGAGGTCGAAGTAAAGGTACTTCGGGTCGACACGGACGAACGGAAAATCGGCCTTTCCAAGAAGCGGGTCGGCTGGTCAGCCGAACGTGAAGCCGCCGAAGCGACAGTGGACGAGTGAGGCTGGCTACGGCCTACATCGTGATCGCCTGAATTGGCCCCACTGTTTCATCGGGCGGGATGTGCCCACTGATACCAGGTCGTCTCTGGATCACAATCGATTCCCCACGTTCAATGCGATGTGGATTACCGGTACCGGTAATCCATACCCGCCGTGGGATCGGTTGCTGAATCGCCTCACCAGTCTTCGGATCAACCATGTCGAAGACCACCATTCCTCCCCCAATCCAGAGTCGTAGTCGTTGGCCTGCCCTGAGCAATCGCAGGTCGACGACGGGCTCCCCACCGCCAGGCGGAGGTGCCTCAGCCGGCAGCGCCAGGGATGGCGTGACGAACACATCGACGGAAGGCTGCTCCATATCTTGGGCCACGGCAGGAAAGTCCGATGCCTGAACGTCCCGTGGAGGTTCGCAAGAGGGAACGGTGGTGGCGTTGAGCAGCCCTTCTGCCTGCCGTGCGAGCCAACCCGCATCGCCAGTGAGCGCGAAGCCGCCGACGAGAAGAAACAGCATTGTGCAACGGGCGAAGAGGATCCGCATCGTTAAAAGGGTCCGGGTGGGTCGTGAC
The DNA here is from genome assembly GCA_038144795.1 of Candidatus Kuenenia sp. Taxonomy (GTDB): domain Bacteria; phylum Planctomycetota; class Planctomycetia; order Pirellulales; family UBA1268; genus CACORA01. The sequence goes on from JAYQOK010000007.1 coordinate 40,749, forward strand.
GCCCAACTATGCCACACGGCTTAGTGGCGTGCAGTACCGGATTGATTGTGCTGATTATGCAACCCCGCCACGAAAACTCTCTCATTCGCGTCAGCGGCTCGCCCGCAGGCTTTCAGCCGGTATTCTACAGGGATGGCTTCCGATCTGCCCTCCGTCGTCCGCGTCACGCTCCTTACGCCCTTGGGGCGCGGTGCTCTGGCGGTCGTTGGCGTTCGCGGGCTGGGTGTCGGCGATCTCATCGCCCAACGGTTTACTCCCCGCAGCAGGAAACCTCTTGCCGAGTGGCCCGACGGTGGGGTGATCTTCGGTCGCTGGGGCGATCCTGAGCACGGCGAAGAACTGGTCGTGGTGCGGCACACGGCTGACCGACAGGAAATTCATTGCCATGGCGGGCTGGCGGCGAGTGAGGCAGTGATGAGAAGTCTCGAAGCACTTGGGGCCGAGCGATGCCCGGGAATGGGGTTCGGTTTCGAGACATTTCGAGCGTCGGGAAGTTTCAGTCGTCAGGAAATCGAACGGGAAGCCCGCAACGCATTACCCCACGTGGCCGGCCCCCGGGCGGCACGCATCCTCTGCAGACAGTTGGCCGGGGCCCTCGCAGATGAGCTGGAACGGATCGAGTTCTTGCGGCGGGCAGGCAACGCCGAGGCCGTCTACACTGCCGTGGCACGGCTCCGAAAGGCCGCTCGTGTCGGCCTTCGGCTTGGGGAACCGTGGCGGGTCGTAGTGACCGGCCCGGTCAATGCCGGAAAGAGCAGTCTGGTGAACGCGATCGCCGGCTATGCCCGAAGCATCGTCTCGGCGGAACCAGGCACGACACGGGACGCCCTGACAACGCGGCTGGTTCTCTCAGGCTGGGAAATTGATCTGATCGATACGGCCGGGTTTCGGTCTGCTGGCACCGTGGCCTCGCCGACCGAACGGGCGGGCATTGAACGAACGGTAGCCGCTGTTGCTGAGGCCGACCTTGTCCTCCACGTCGAAGAGGCTGCGAGCAGCGATGGTTTGAGAACACCGCAAACCAAGAACACCATTGGCTGTTTACCACGCTCTCTGCAGGTCCGCTCAAAAGCTGATCTCACCACAGCAGCACCGACCTTTGACTCACACGCAATCGTCACCTCTGCCACCAACAGACAAGGAATTGCCGACCTTGTCGCGGCCATTATCTCAGCCCTCGTTCCCGAAGAAGTGAATGACTCATCGCTTCTCTTGGGAGCAGTGCCTTTCACCGAAAGACAGGCTAATTCACTCAAAGGAATCAACCTTTACCGGTAGCACACCAGCAAAAAAGCGGCCGGCGATTTCTCGCCGGCCGCCACATACGTTTCAGAGCAAACGTGAGTCAACAAAGAGCACTACTGAACCGGCTCCTTGCCGTCACGAGTATTCATCGCGCCGTATACGTCCGACGCAATAGTTGTCGGATGAAACTCGACGTGTCCATCACCGTACACATGCCCAACAAGTCCACCGGCATGAAAACTTGAGGGGCCATGAGTACGAGCATTACTCAGGGATCCATACACAAACGTGTAAGAAGAAGCCGTCCCTGTCTTAATCAAGGCGTCAGCCCCGTTCCAACGATTGTTAGTCGAGTCCCAAGCCCCCGTGTGAGAGGCAGGATGCCACGCATCTCCGCCAATCCATCGGTTTGGAACGCCTGTGGCTGCAGCTGGCTCCTGCTTGCTCTCGGAAGCCATCACAGTCTTGCTCAAGCCATCAACATACGCCGATGTCCCGAGTTCTTTTACGAACGACAGTCCACCATTATCCGCGCCATTGGAAGCTGAACCCAAACACCTGCATTTGCGAAGTAATTGGTGATCCCGGGAGCTGTTGTGCTTGGTTCGACAACCAGCGTAGGAAGGACAGATAAACGCCGAAAGCTTAACACCGTCACTACCAGTGCCTCCATTTCCAGTCTTGACGCTTTGCGCAGTGCCAGAGACAGTTAAGACATTTTTCTGCAGATTCGACTCTTCCATTCCTGGAAGAATTGCAACAATCCAACTGAATGCGGCTTGGTTAGTCGTGTTGGCTGCAATCTTTGGGAAGTAATTATCGCCGCCTCGGGCATTTGAATCAGCGTGAGTCTGCAAACCCAGTCCCTGCTGCTTGAGGTTATTCTGACAATTACTCCGTCGTGCCGCTTCGCGAGCGGCCTGCACGGCGGGCAGCAAGAGGCCAATCAAAACACCGATGATGGCGATGACCACCAGCAGCTCAACGAGGGTGAATCCCTTTCGATCCCGTGAGAAACGAACCATAGAAATATCCTCCGCCCATGAAGGGCATAAAAAATAAAGAAGCCCCGTAGAACACAACCCGACAGAAAAGACGATAAAGATGTTTTTCTTGTGAGTTTTTCCCGTCAGTTGCCCCTGACGAAAAGAAGTATAGTCGCTGTTTTCCGCTATCGTCAAGCCCCCGGTGCCAAAACTCACTTAAAGATTCATGGCTACCCAGCAGGTCGATCCCGTACGAGCCCGTCAGTTTGCCGCTGAGGTTGTCTTTCGGCTGCAGCATTCGGGGTTCATTGCTTTATGGGCCGGCGGTTGTGTCCGTGATGACCTTCTTGGCCGCACGCCCGCCGACTATGACGTGGCGACATCTGCCCACCCTCATGAGGTACGCGATGTCTTCGGGCGGCACCGAACCATTCCGGTGGGAGCGGCCTACGGGGTAATAACCGTACTCGGCCCGCGGTCTGCCGGACAGGTCGAGGTGGCAACGTTTCGGACCGACGAGGGCTATACCGATGGCCGCCACCCGGCCGGTGTCGTCTACTCAACGCCCGAATTCGACGCCCAACGCCGCGACTTTACGATCAACGGCCTGTTCCTCGATCCAGCAACCGGGCAGGTGCACGACTACGTAGGTGGCCAAGCCGACCTTACCGCCGGCATTGTGCGGGCGATCGGTGTGCCTGCGATGCGGTTTGGCGAGGACCACCTGAGAATGCTTCGAGCTGTACGGTTTGCTGCTGCCTTCGGCTTCGCCCTCGACCCCACCACGCGGGCTGCCATCGAGGCGATGCGGCATCTCGTGACAAGCGTGAGCGCGGAGCGAATCACCGCCGAACTGCGGGCGATGGTAACGCGGCAGGGCCGCCGTCGCGCGCTGGCGCTCCTCGATGAAACCGGTCTCGCCTGTGAGGTGCTCCCGGAAGTAGCGCCACTGCCAAAGTCGCTTCCAGCCGCCGCCCACTGGGCCGAGGCGGCTGTGGTTATTGAGGCTCTCGATGAGCCAGAGCTAGGGCAGGCGCTGGCCGCACTCTTTGAGCCTACCGGCAAAGCCTCGCTGCGGCTGGCAGCCAGCCGGCTACGGCTGGCCAATCGCGATACGAAGCTTGCCTCCTGGCTGCTCGATGCGGTGGCGGCGTTGGATCGCGCCGGGGCTGGCGAACTGGCTTCACAGCCTTGGTCGCAGGTGCAGCCCTGGCTCGCCCATGACGACGGGTGTCTGCTGGCCGATCTGTTTCGGGCGCGGGCCGATGCGGGTCGGGGCGACACAGCCGCGGCGGCGTGGGTGACGGCGCAGCTGGAGCGGCCGCGGGGTGAGCTTGATCCGCTACCGCTGGTCACGGGCCGCGAACTGATGGCGGCTGGAGTGCCGGAAGGGAGGGCCGTGGGGAAGATGCTTGCGACGCTGCGGGCGAAACAGCTTGATGGCGAGATCACGAGCCGTGAGGCGGCGATCGAGTGGGTATCGAGTAGGTAAGGAGAACAGGCTGAAGCCAGCCCTATCGGGGCGGCTCGTCGGGAGCCGGCAGTTCTGCGAGGTTCGACACCTTAAACACCTCAAGAAACCTCGCCGTGGTGTGGTAGCAGGGCTCGCCCCCATCATCAGGCCGCGTCAGCTCCAAGAGCCCGCGGCGAACCAGCGCCCGAAGCGTGGAAGGACGGGCGTCGCAGCCCAACTCCACGAAGGCATCGCGGGCCACCGGCTGGTTCCAGGCCACCGCCGCCAGCACCTCCAGCGACTCGGCGTCGAGCTTCACCTGCCGCGTTCGCGACTCGACGATCGTGCCAAATTGGCGAAACTCCGGCCGCAGTCGCATCACCCAGCCATCCTGCACCGCCGCCACCTCGTAGGGGCAGTTGTTCGCCAGATACTGCCGCCGCAGTTCACCGGCCAGCTCATCCACCTCCTGCGGCCGCACGCTCCGCATCAGCCCTGCCACCTTGCGGCTGGTGATCGGCCGCCCGCCCGGCATGCCCACGAAGAGCAACGCCTCCAGGATCGTGAGCGGGCTCACGCGGCAGGTGGCATCGTCTTCGGTGGGGGAGGCGAAGGCCTCGTCAAGGTCGGGCGAGGCATCCACCCGCACCACGCTTTCCGCCTCGGCGGCTGGCTCACTGTAGGGATCGGCCGTACCCATCATCGCCGCAAAGGCCTGGGCGAGCCGGTCGATCGAGAGGCCGCCGTCGGCCGGCGGGGCATCAAAGCCGGTTTGGGCGGCGGCGGGAGGAGACGGTTTCTGAGACATGGGCAGGGAGGTCGCCAGCCTGGCTCACGTCCGTGTGGCGACGTGCCGCTTCATGAACGCAAGCGAATCGGTGGCGAGTTGATCCTCGGAGGGAAACATCTTCCGCCAGATCTTGGTGGCCGCCACGATGTTGGGCAGCGCCAAGCCGAAGGCCTCCACCACCATCCAGCCGTCGTACTTCGCGTCGCGGAGGGCGTCGAAGGTTTCGTCCCAGTGCACGTGGCCCGTGCCCGGAATGCTGCGGTCATTTTCCGAGATATGCACGAGCACGGTCCAAGGCGCTGCCGCCTCGATCGCCGCCGTGAGGTCTTTCTCTTCGATGTTGGCGTGAAACGTGTCATACATCATCCGCACCGCCGGATGGTCGACCGCCTGCACGAATCGCACCGTCTGCGCGACGCTCGTCAGAAAATAGTTTTCAAATCGGTTGAGGTATTCGGTGGCGATCGTCACGCCCGCCTGGGCGGCATGCTCGGCCACCTGCCGCATCGTGTCAACACCCCATTTGAACTCGTCTTCGGTCGGCCCCGTGCCGGTGAATTCACCGATCGCCGAGTGCGTCGGGCCACAGAGAATCTTCACGCCGGCGGCATGGCAGCAGTCGAGCGTCTTCTTCATGGCTGCGACCGCGGCGGCCCGCACCGTTGCCGAAGGGCTGATCGGGTTGTCACCCGCGCCGCGGACTGTGACGGCAGTCCGCTCGAGCCCGATCGCGTCGAGCCGTTCGCCCCACTGCCGATAGAGCGATTCGTTGAGCTCGAAGATCGGCATCTCGATGCCGTCGTAACCGATCGCCTTCACCTTCTCCACGACGGGCACCATGCCCTCGTGCATGCGATCGGTCCAGAGAAGAAGATTGAGGCCGTATTTCATCAGGGCACCTGCGCGGGGAATGAGAAACCGGAATTCAAACACGGGCCATGGGGCCGCGGCAAGGGCAATGCCACGCAGCGAAAGCAGGCTGAACGTCCTTCAACGACGTTGAGTTCTATTCGAGATTGAGCCGCTGCTGCTAGTCGGCCCGTCGGCCGCGCCGCTTTTTCGGGCCTGCTTTCGTCCGCTGCCGGCCGTCTTTTGTGGCCGGCACGCTCTTCAAGGGCTCTGGGGCGCCGTCGAGCCGGTCGCCCGGCGCGATCGTCGCCAGCCGCTCCTCGATCCGCGCCGCATACGCCTCCGACAGTTCGAAGCCCAGAAAGGACCGGCCGAGCTTCTTGGCCACGGCGAGCGTCGTGCCGCTGCCACCGAAGGGATCGAGCACGAGATCCCCCTCACGGCTGCAGGCCCGTATGATCCGGCCGAGCAACTGCTCCGGCATCTGGCAGCCGTGCCAGCCCGACCGCTCCTTGAACGTGCCGCAGACCCGCGGGAAATACCAGGTGTCGCCATCGGCCTCGAAGCCTTCGGGAAGATCCTGCGGCCGCAGGATCCAGGTGTCGTCAGGGAGCCGCCCCTTGGCATTGGCCCGCCTGTCGCCATACACCAGCTCACGGGCTGAGGGCACCCGGATCGCATCGACGTTGAAGGTAAACGCCGCCGGATCCTTCACGAAGTGAAACAGGTGGGCATGCGACCGGCTGAACTTGTATTTGCAGTTCACGCCAAAGGTGTAATACCAGACCACCCACGACCGGCAGGTGAGTCCCAGCTCCCGCGTGGCGATCACCTTCAGCTCGGCGGCGTATTCATCGCCGATCGCCAGCCAAAATGTGCCGTCGTCGCAGAGAACCCGCGTGATCTCTCCCATCCAGCGTTGCGACCAGCCGAGGTAGTCGTCGGCCGAGCGGCGATCGTCGTAGGTGTCGTAGTCGTAGCCGATGTTAAAGGGGGGATCGGCGAAGGCGAGATGGACGCTGCCGGTGGGCGTGGCGGCGAGCAGTTCGAGACAGTCGCCGCGATGCACGCGATCGATGGCGGGGGTAGTACGGAGCGTCATGGGAGCAGTATTGCTAGTTGGCAGAATCACAGGAAGCCGCTCGCGGAAGCGACCGGAGGTCGGCACGGGAATGAGGGCCATGGATGGCCTCATTCCCGTGTAGCCAGCCGCAGCGCCACCGTGCAGGCCGCCTCGAACGCCTCTAGGTCAAGCTGCTCCTTCGTAGTGTGGATCTCCATCTGCCCACAGCCGAGCGTCACCGTCGGGATGCCGTTGGCCGCCATCCAGTTGGCGTCGAGGCCGCCATTGGAGATCTCCATTCGCGGCGTCTTGCCGACCGCCTCCACCGCGGCCACCGCCGCCGCCACACACGGC
>JAYQOK010000007.1:47498-48509 GCA_038144795.1 Candidatus Kuenenia sp.
TCGTCGGCCAGCTGGAAGGCCTCGTAGTCGAGCCGGCCGGTGAAGGTCACTTTGCCCGTTTTCCCATCGACGCTCTTCACCTTCTTGGCCGCCGCCGTAAAAGCCTTTTCGATCGCCTTCACGATCCGCTCGCGAAACGCCGGATCATGCCCCCGCGCCTCGGCCCGCAACGCCGCCGACTCGGCCACCACGTTGGTCGCCGCTCCGGCCTGGATCACCCCAATGTTGCTCGTGCCCCGCTTGCCCCCCTTCTCGACAAGGCCATGCCAGCCCTCCTCTACCAGCGACGCGATCGCCAGCGACGCGATCGCAATCGCCGACACGCCCTTCTCCGGCGCCACGCCGGCATGGCTGGGGATCCCCTCGATCGCGATATCGAGCCGATAGCCGCCGGTCGCCCCCACCGTGATCTTTTCCACCGCGCCGCCATCGAAGTTGAAGGCCAGCTTCGGCCGGCCGAGTGTGGCCGCCTTCGCAAAGCGGGCTCCATACAGCCCCACCTCCTCCTGAATCGCGAAGAAGAAGGTGAGCGGCGGATGGGGCAGCTTCTTCTCCAGGATCTCGAGGGCGGTCGAGAGCACGACTGCGCAGCCAGCCCGGTCATCGGCGCCGAGCCCCGTGGCCGGATTGCCACTCTTCACGAAGCGGCCGCTCACCACCGGCTTGGTGCCGACGCAGACCGGCACCGTGTCCATGTGGGCCATCAGCAGCCGCCGCGGGCCGGAGAGCGTGCCGGGCAGCTGCACGACGAGGTTGCCCACGTTGCCCTTGAGGGGCGTCTTCGTGTGGGCGTTGTCGAAGGAAAAGGCCGATCGTGGGCAGCCGGCCTCCTTGAGCCACTGGCAGATCCGCTCGGCGATATCCCGTTCCTCACCGCTCTTGCCCGGGATACCAAGCAGGTCGAGCACCACGCGGCGGGCGCGGGCAAGGTCGGGCCGCGCGACGGCCGCCGGGACGGCCCGCGCCGCCGCGCGGACACAGGCCGCCGGGTTTGTTTTAGGGACAACCTCA
>JAYQOK010000008.1:0-45256 GCA_038144795.1 Candidatus Kuenenia sp.
CACATGATCGCCGCGGTTTTGCAGAAACCGGCGGACCATTCCCTGCGACTGGCGCGACTTTCCCACCCGCAGCCCTCTCGGGGGGCGCCCCGGCTGCGCCGCTGCGCTGGCGGCCGGCGGCGGCGCCGCCGCGGCAGGTGTCGACTTCTGACTGTCGGCTCGTGGTCGCGGTTCCGTGACGTCGACGTCGGCCGACGACTGGGTTGCCAAGGCCTCCACGGCTCGCCGCACGTCGCTTGCCGACTGAAATCGTTCGGCGGGATCAAGGGCCATCATTTTTGTGATCACATTGATGACCTCGCGCGGGAGCGACGGCACCATTTGGCCCACCGGCACCACCGATGTGAAGCGATTGGGTTTCCCCCGCTCTGCGCGATCCCGTGACTCCTGCAACGCAGCGTGTCCAGAGATGGCGAGATAGGCCAGCGTGCCGAGGAAGTAAATGTCACCCTGCACCGAATCGTTCGGGCTGCCTGACGCCCGTTCAAGCGTGGCGTAATCGAGCGTACGCGGCTGCGCCGTACTCAGTGCCTTGTCGGTGGCAGCCGCAACGCCGGCGAGCCCAAAGTCCACGAGTTTGGCGACACCGGACGATGAGATCAAAACGTTGGACGCCTTCATGTCCCGATGCGTGACTCCCTTTCCGTGGGCATACTCAAGCGCTGAGGCGATCTGTCGAATGAGGTCCAGACCTCGCTGCACAGTGAACGCCCCACGAAGGCGGATGAGTTCACGAAGATTCTGCCCCTCGATGAACTCCATCGTGATGAAACTAAAGCCCTCCTCCTGACCGACATCCTCGATCCGGACAATGTTGGGATGCTCGAGCAATCGGCCTGTCATGGCCTCCCGCTGAAACGCCGCACGGCGGGCTGGATCGTTTGAATAGCGATTTCGAAGCACCTTCACCGCCAGAACCTTGCCGTTCAGCTGATCGACGGCTCGGTACACCCTGGCAAAGGAACCCGCCCCCACCTGGTAGAGCACCTTGGCATGGCCGTAGATGAAGCCATGCTGCTCACCCTTGAGCATCCGCTCCACCTGGTAGCGGGTGACCAATTCCCACCGAAGCAACGTCTGAAAAAATGCGTCCATCGGCACGTTGGTGCCGCCGAGTTCGGCGATGACACGATTCAGGTCACCAGGATTGACAAGATCTAGATCCCGCAAGCGGGCCGCAGCGTCGTCGGTGGTGGTGGGAATCAGACTGCTCATAAACAACTCACCGCCTCTTCACTTTCCACGATGGCACGTTGGCTGCAAGGGGAAAACTGCGCAGTTCGGGAAAACGTGGAAAACAGGTCGGGCTGATCTGGAGACTGCACGGCGGAAGGTGGTAGAAAACCCGGCCCTTTTCCGCCTTTCGGCCCTCTGCCATGCCCCCCATTTTTCTTTCGCCGCAGGCCATTCGGCACGCGCTGATGCTCGCGGTCTTCACGGCATGCGCAACCGCCGTCGTTGGCGGCCGGGCTGCCGTGATTGACGATCCCTGTGACGGCCACGAGACGACCTGGTCTCTGGCTGCAGCCGACGCCCTTCCCAACGTGCTGACGCACGACCGCAGTGCGATGGCGGCACGACGCGGCACCGCCGGCGAGCGATTCGTTTTCGATGCCTCTGCCGGAACAACCCTGACCGTTCAGGTACCGATCGGCGCGGCGGCAGCCATCGATGAATTCGGGGCTGAAGTCTGGGTCCGCGCCAATCGCCCCGGCATCCGTATCGCCGCGCGGGTGCAGCTTCCCCACTTTCAGGCATCGGAGTCCGGTCGTCCGGTCGAAACACTGGTGCCCGGCTCGAGTTCCCGCGACATCGGTCGCTGGCAGCGACTTACCGTCGCCAATCTGCCTGCCATCCTTCAACGACAACTGCCGGCCCTCCACGCGCAGCATGGCCCGCAGGGCAGTCTCGCCGGCGCCGTGGTCACCCACATCGTACTCGAGCTTTATTCCGCACCGGGCCGTTACGACGTGGCAATCGATGATCTGCGCGTGGAGGGTGTCATCGACACACCCATCGCGATCGTCGGCAGCCACCGTGATCCGGCGGTACAGCCGGCCCTCGCCATCGCGGACTCTAGCCGATCGATGGGAAGCCAACCGCCCCCGCCACAGGACCCGGTCAGTGGCCTCAACCGGGGCGTGCTCGAAGTGAATGGGCTGCCCTTCTTCCCACGAGCGATCGATCACAACGGCGAACCGCTGGAGCAGATCGCCGCGCTCGGCTTCAACTGTGTGCGGTTACGCGCGCCCGCCTCCGGCAATCTCATCGAAGAAGCCCGGAAGACCGACGTCTGGCTCATCTGTCCACCACCGGCGTTGCCACATGTCGACGTCCGTGATCCAGACTCGATGCCGCTGTTCTCTTCCAACTGGGATCGGGTGCTTATGTGGGACATGGGCGACGGTCTCGCCGAGGCGAATGTGGAGGAACTTGCTGAACGCGGACGACGCGTACGAGCCTGCGACCCGCGTGCCGGGCGGCCATTGATCGCATCTGCCGATTCCGGGGTTCGCTCGATCTCCCGCCATGTCGACATGGCGGTAGCCAGACGGACCGTTCTCGGCACCAGTCTCGAACTCCTCGACTATCAGACCTGGCTGCGAGAACGGCCTCGCCTGATGCGACCCGGCACCCCCCTCTTGGCAAGCCTGTCTACCGAACTTGATCCCCGCACGGCCCGTCAGGCCGCCGCTCTGGCCGGCATCGGGGGGGGCGGTCTGGCGGTCGATCCTGAGAGTCTGGCACTGGCTGCCACCACCTGCGTGGCTGCCGGAGCACGCGGCATTCTCTGCGTCTCATCGCGACGTATCGACGGCAACGATGCGGAGTCGCGTACCCGAGCCATGGCGGTCCAGGCGATGAATCTGCAGCTCAAGATCCTCGAACCGTGGGCGGCAGCGGGGCGCTTCGCGGCAGCTGGACAGACCAGCGACAGCGAGGTCCAAACTGCGGTGATCGAGGCGGCGCGAGCACGGGTCCTGCTCGCCTGGCGGTGCGTTCAGGGCTCACAGATCGTGGCCCGGCATTATCACGGCGATGTGCCCAACGCCGTCACTCCGCTCACCCTCCTCGTGCCCGGCGTGCCGGAGGCGCATCGTGCGTGGGAGATCGGCCCGGCGGGCCTCCGACCACTTCAATCCCGCCGTGTGACGGGTGGCGTGTCGGTGACACTCGAAAACTTCTACTCGCAAGCGGTGGTACTGTTCAGCAGCGAGCCAACCGTGACGGCACACATGCAAGAGCAGGTGCGGGAGTTGGCCCCATTGGTGCTTGCATCGGCGCGGGCGCGGGCAGCCGGCGTCCTGGCAGCCGGCGGCACGCTCCTCGGGCGGCTTCCCCCTACGGCGCTCGGCACGCTCCCCGCTGCAAACATGCTCGCGGTCGCCCAGCAGGATGCGCTCGAAGGCGAGTCGCTTCTCACCACCGATCCGGCCACCGCCGTCGCCAAGTTTCACCGCGCCATCGCCATCGGTAGTCAGGTGGAGCGTCTGGCCTGGGAACGCGGCGTGCTGGCGACCGGATCGATGGTGGCCAGCCCACTCTCGGCCTCCGACGCGACACTGGCAGAGCATTGGCGGTTCATCGAGGCTCTGGTGACAACGTCACAGGGGCCAACGCTTCTTCCCGGCGGTTCGATGGAGCAACTCGATGCCCTGTCGGGAAGCGGCTGGCGGCATTTCGCCAGCGAAGATCCGGCGGTTCGCACGGCCGTGGAAATCAGCCGCGGCAAACCGTTCGCGGGCGCGGGCTGTCTCACCATCCGTGCCGTTGCCGCCAATCCGGCCGAACCACCGGTCGTGCTCGAAACACCGCCGGTCTGGATCACCACACCACCGCTGTCAGCGCCGCCCGGTAAACTCGTTGAGATCGAGGCACAGGTGGCGGTCGATGAGCCAATTCAGGGCAGCGTCGACGGGCTGTTCGTCTTCGACTCGTTGGGAGGGCCTGCCCTTGCTGAACGTGTCGGGCAGACGAAAGGCTGGCAGCGGCTGGTGCTGTACCGCATCGTGCCGGCCGATACGACAGAGCCGCTGGTGGTCACCTTCGCCATGACCGGCCTGGGGACGGCCCGCCTCGACGAGGTGGCGATCCGTGTGATCGAACGTGGTCGAGGCGGGACGCCAGCGGGCATCGTCTCAACGGGTCCGGCGGCACCACCTGGATCGGCAGTCGCCAGCCCAAGCGACCTGCTCGGGCCGGCTGCCGTTCCGCAACAGCCGCTGACCCCGCTCGCAACGCCCAGCGGCCCGGCGGAGGCCAGCGACGATACCTGGCCGGGCATGAATCTCGCCTGGCCCAAGCTTCCCTTCACGTCGCCAAACGCCCCACCACCGGGCCCCGGTGGTGGCACCGTCGATCCATTCAAACGGGCGCGTGGCTAGCAGCATGCAGACCACGCCGAGGCCATTCATCGGAAACGTGCATGTCGGGCCTTGGCATCGAGGGCCGTGATCTCTTGCGAACACAGTGCCAGCAAGTCGCGATCGGTGAGCGAGTCGATTTCAGCCGCCGGGATCACCCGCCCAAACTCCAGCCGGATACGGCCCGGCCGCGGCAGCAGTCGTGTGCGTGGCCAGCACTCGTACGCCCCGACGATTGCCACCGGTACGATCGGTACGCGGGCCTTCTTGGCAATCAGCCCGAAACCTCCCCTCAACTCTGCAACGTGCCCATCCCAGGTCCGCGCTCCTTCCGGAAAGATGATCACGGCGGCGCCGTTCTTAAGACGATCGATCACCGTCTTCATGGCCTGTACGGTCGACGCCTCGCGATTGATCGGCACTGCATCGAGCGCGGTGATGACAGCCCCAAAGGGCTTGAACCGATAGAGCGAACTCCGGGCGAGGCTGGAAAGGCGGCGGTTGCAGGCAAGGCCGAGGAGCAACGGGTCGAGGTGGCTCTGGTGCGAGGAGAGCACGATCAGGCCCCCGGCCGCAGGCAGCGGCTCCACAAACCGACAGCGGAAGCCAAACACTGACACGCCAAGTGTGCGACAGAGAATCCACAGGGCCGAGTAGAGCCAGCGGCCAAACAGGCTGTGACCACCGCCACGCGGGGCAACGTCATCCACAGACGTCATGGGCGGCAGCGCTCCTCGATCATGGCGATCAGAAGATCAACAACCTGCTCCGACCCAAGGCCATCGGTTTCCACGATGACCGCGTCATCCGCGGGCTTCATCGCACCCACGGCTCGCGTACGATCCCCCTCATCCCGACATGACTGAGCCGTGAGAATTTCCTCGAGCGGCACACTGTTGCCCCGGTCGGTCTCCTCGCGATGCCTCCGCCGGGCTCGCTCCTCCGGCGAGGCGGTTAAAAAGACCTTCAACGCGGCTGTTGGAAAGACCACCGACCCCTGATCGCGGCCTTCCGTCACAACATCGAGACCCTCCGCCATGCGACGTTGAACCCGCTTCATCGCTTCCCGTACCGGCGGCGCATCAGCCACCGGTCGGGTGGCTTGCGTGATTCGCTCGGTACGAATCTCGGTCGACACATCGCGGCCGTCGATGACGACGTGGCCGTTGAGAAACTCAATGGTCATTCCTTCGGTAAGCTCGGCCAACAACACCTGATCATCAAGGGCGACACCGCGATCCAACGCCACGAGGGCAACTGCCCGGTACATGGCACCTGTGTCCATGTAGCACCAACCGAGACGAGCAGCGAGTGCCCGGGCGGTGGAACTTTTGCCGGCACCGGCCGGCCCATCGAGGGTGACGATCATGGCAGACAGGGTAGCCGCTGCGCTTTCACGGGGCTACATGAAGCGGGTCATCAGGTCGATCGCTACATCCCGGGGCCGGTCGAGCCCTGCGCCAACGGCAATCCGTGTGACAACCGGATCCGTGGCGTCGGCCGGCAACACCGTGTCAAGCATGTGATCGCCCGAGCGGACATGCCAAGGAATCCCGAGGGTCAAAATCTGCGTAGCCGGCCGTTCGACGCGAGTCGCCGCCGGATGAATCTCGATGAAGTGGGGAGCCGTAAACCGCCAGCGCTCGGTCGAAATCGGCTCGAGATTGAGACTCCGCAGGATGCCAGGCATTTCATTTTCATGCCAGGCGAACCGACAGGCCGCGTATGATTCGAGTGGCGGCCCGCTCAGTGGGGCGGCGAGCCGCACCTCGATTTCAAGGATCGCCAGTGGCAACCCATCTGCCAACGAGACCCGCTGCACAAACGTGCCGACGTCACCCTGTTCACCAGTGAGGCGACCCCGGCTTTCGATCACAGCGCCGACGCGATCCACCACATCAGCCACCATCCCGGAGTGGACAGCTCGTTCATCGATGCTCTCCCAGGGCCGACCAACGGCCGGTGGCGGACGGGTGGTGCGCAACGCAAGACGCTGTGAGAGCCGGTTGCCGCCGTCGGCGGGAAGCCGAAGCGAAACCAGACCACCGGAAGTTGGCTGCACCTTCACTCGAATCAAACCATTGTCGAGCACCAAGTCTGGATTCGCCGAGCGGCTTCCGACGCAGCGGGCCCAGATCGCGGCAACCCACCCGTTTGGCTGCGGCGACGTCCGCTTGGCAGGGACCGCTTGAGGAACCTGCAACCGCTTTCCATTCTCTTCCGGTGCCGCCTCCTCGGCAGCGACTGCGGTGACGGCGGCCTGCATTTCAGCAGTGACCTGGGCACGGATCGGACGATCCTCAACGGGCAGTGTGACGGGGTAGGCGTCGGCGGCACACGAGACGGGCTGCCCGGTATCTGCAGTGCGGTGAAACAGTTCCTCCAGCGTCACGAACTCGCCGCACACCTTGCCCCATGACGCAATCCGTCGAAAGTCGTCAAACCAACAACAAGCCGTACCAGGATAGTGAGCAAACTGAATGACTACCGTGTGATCATGGTCCATGGAGGTGCCGATTTGATCGGCAAGCGTGATGAACGTCTGGGCGCGGCGGGCATCAAGTGGCGGTCTGGCAATGGCATCAATGGTCGCACCGTGCGTTCCTTCCCACACAATTCGGCTGCCGGCAGCATCGGGGAGGGACGTGCCATCAAAGAGGGTCCACAAGCAGCCGATGAAGCCCCGCGCACCCAACACCTGCGGCAGAATGGGTGTCATTCCGCCTGCAATTTGGCCAAACACCCGCGGCACAGTCCCGAGGTGTCGTTCCCACGTCTCTCGTCCCCGTTCAAGATCGGACTCGATTTCGTTGGGTGTGCAGAGGTCGAGTGGTCGACTGCCGTACCGCCCCCCCACGAATGACAGCAACCCCTGTCCCTGCAGTGCGCGAATGCGGGCCACCGAATCCTGATTGGTCGTAGCCAGCGCCTCGATGACCGACCCCGAGGCGACAAGCCCTAGGGGGACGGGTGAATCAAGTTCACGCTCCAACTCCCTTCCCAGGGTCGTCGGCGCGAGCAGGACGGTATCAAGAAGCCAGACGTCGACGGGGTAATAATGGGACCGCACCGCCTCAAGGGCCGCGAAACACTCTGCAAGCCGGGTGCGGCCCACCTCGGCATCACCGGCCACGACCGCCTGCGCCGCCTCGACGACAGCCTGATTGAATCCTGATGACGCCACATCCATTTCCGAACGCATGCGCCGCGCCAACAGATCAGCCAACAACCACGCGAAGCCGAGGGCATGGAAATCATCCACGAACGGCTCAGGAGCGGCCGGGGTGTCCTCGCCCACGGCCGCTAGCGCTGCGGCCACGATGGCGTCGCGACCACTCAGGCAACGAACCCATCGAGAGCCTTCGAGCACGGTGGCGTCGACGTGGGACGCAAACCGCTCCTCGACCGTAGCCGGAACAATACCGATCGCGTTGGTCACATCGGTCGGCGTGAAGTCGGCGCTGGCCCACTCTGGGGGGTGGCCGGTTGCGGCAATGAGCCGGGGATGCCAGGCGGCCGTCCAGGCAGCGAGTAGGTCGTCGGCTTCGTGCTCATCGAGCCACGTCGGAAAATCACCGAGGGAATGGCAGGGAAGAAAAACGATGATGCGATCGAGGTTCATGCGAATGACGCCATGGAGGCACCACAGTGTACTCGGAGGTGGCCACCTGGAAGACGGGGCTCGCGTTGCCCGTTTGACACCCGGCAAAACGCGTTCGTACAGTAGGAAGAGGGATTTCTGTTCTTGGAAAGGTATCGCATGGCCCGCTCTCCCTACGTATGGGGAATCGACATTGGCAAGGCCGCACTGAAAGCATTGCGGTGTCGCCCTGGAGACGGTCCACGGAAATTGATAGTCGATACATTCGACTATGTCGAATATCCGACTTTTCTTTCCCCGTCCGATGCCGACGCGTCCGAAATCGTTCGCAACGCGTTGGCGGAGTTCACTGGCCGGCATGACCTTGCCGGTGACACCGTCGCGGTCTCGGTGCCAGGGCAACTCGGCCTCACCAAGTTCATCAAACTGCCTCCGATCGAGGCCAAGAAAATCCCCGACATCGTCAAGTACGAAGCCCGCCAGCAGATTCCGTTTCCCCTCGAGCAGGTCGTCTGGAGTTGGCAGCGGCTCGCCGGTGGAATCGAGGAGAGCGGATTCGTCATCGATGCTGAGGTGGCGCTTTTCGCCATGAAAAGCGACCAAGTAGAAAAATCCTTGGCGCCGCTCGTCGAAGCCGGCATCTACATCGACATTCTCCGGTTGGCGCCGATCGCCTTGGCCAATGTGGCGATGTTCGATCTGCTCCCCGATCCAGCGGAGATCGATCCCGACAGCCCGCCCCCCTCAATCGTGTTGGTGTCGATGGGGGTCGACTCCACCGATCTTGTCGTGACGAATGGCCTGCGGATTTGGCAACGCAGCATGTCGATCGGAGGCAACAGCTTCACGAAGGCACTGGTGAAAGATCAGCGATTGACCTTCGCGCGGGCGGAGGAATTGAAGTGCAATGCCGTTCGAGCGGAGAATCCGAAGGCCGTCTACACGTCAATGCGGCCGGTCTTCGATGAGTTCGCCGTGGAGTTGCAACGCTCGCTGAGCTACTTCACCAGCCACGATCGCACGGCCGAAATTGGTAAGGTCTACATGCTCGGCAACGCTGCGGGGCTGCGGGGTCTCAGTGATTTCGTGGGAAAGCAACTGCAGCTTCCCACCCGGCGCCTCGAGGTATTCCACAATCTCGATTGCGAGCAGGCGCTGCAAAAGCCGGCGTTTCGCGACAATCGGCTCGCGTTCGGCACCACATACGGGCTGGCGGTGCAGGCGGCCGGACAGGCCGGCATTCGAACCAACCTGCTGCCTCAGCGGATCGTGGTCGAACGAAAGATCGATGCCAAACGCCCGTGGGCGGTCGCCGCTCTCCTCGGCCTGCTCGTGGCCAGCGTCGTGGCGTTCTCAGGGTCTCTGTTCGCCCTGTCGACGTTCGATGAGAAGCTCTACGCGAAGGCCTTCAGCGAAGCCGATCGCGCCAAGAGTCGCTCTCAAAGCGCTGCCGGATCACTCAGTGAGACTGAGGCCGAACAAACTGAAGCCATGCTCCGGCAGGACTACATGCTCGCCGTGCAAAGCCGGAGGTTTCAGACACTCGACATGATGCGGGCGATCGAATCGTTGTTGCCCCGTGATCCTCCCGGCGAGAAAGAGAAGCCGATCCCAATTGCGGATCGGCAAGAACTCTACATCGAGCGGATGGATTGCCAGTTTTTCCCTGATCTGGCGACTTGGTTCGACAATGTGAGGGTGCAGTGGAAACAATCACAACCCGCGGAAGACGCTCCTGATGCGGTGGCATCGGCGGAGTCGCCAGATGGCACGGTGAGTCCGCCGGATGAGGGCCCTGCGGCCGAAGCCGGTGATGAGCAGGCGCCCGCCTCTGCAGCAGACAGTCCCCGGCCCGAGGCAGGCAGAGCAGACACAGAGGCGGATGAACAGCCAGGCGATGGTGCCGATGCGCAGGACGACGGCCCTCAGGGCTCTGGCTGGGTGATCGAATTGGCCGGTCACCATTTCCATAATGAACCGCATCACAAGCCGGCTGAGGCCGCTCAATTCCTTCGATCCACCCTCATTCGAAACCTGCTCGGCAAGGGAGGCAAGGTTGTGGTGTCAGGAGGCCCGCTGGCGGGCGAGAAAGTCTCCGTCGCCGATCTCGGTATCGGCTATCCCGTGATCGTCTCATCCTCCCCGGTTCGTACCGTACGAATTGCTTCCGGCGTCGACACCACGGGCGGGACCGACGGCATGATGCCCCCCGGCGGCGGCCGTCCACGGGGTCGTAACGACGGCCGGCCCTCCATCGTGGGTGGGGCCGACGGAGGTGCCGCGGACGACGGAATGATCTCGCTGCGCCGTTACGATTTTGTCGTGCAGTTTGCGTGGCAGCCGAAGACACCCGGCGCCCCTGAACCCGTCGTTGCTGGAACTGAAGATGGGGAGACGGATTACTGATCCGTACATGTCATGGTGCAACTTCCTGACTCTGTTCGCCCCTTCTGGATAAAGTTCAAGAGGGTTCATTTCTGGATCCTGGTGGTGCTCGCACCACTCGTGCTCCTGCCGCTGCTGTTTCTGACGCAGTCTGGTATTGCTGCCAAGATTGAATCGCAGCGCAGTAAGATCAAAGGTTCGCTCGATTCAGTTGAGGCGATCTTCAGACAGTCGCCCCACCCGAATGAAAAATGGTCCCGGGAGATTGGTTCCCGAGCCCAGCAAATTAACGGGGAGACGCTCGACGTCTGGAAACGAATGTGGGAGGCCCAGAGCCCGCTGCGGGAATGGCCCGAATCACTGGGATCAGATTTCGTCAAAGCAGCCTCCAGCCTCAAGGCGGATGGCGTACTTCGGCGGTCCCTATTGGAACGTTATCAAAACAGTATCCGCACCATTGTTCGCGAGTTACCCAAGCGGATGGGGGCCGATGAACTGATGACCGACGTATCGGCCGACGCCAACGGCGGGCCGATCGGCGGGCAGTCTCTGGATCGGCAACCGATGCTTGACAAGCCCCCTTCACTCGTCCAGTGGAGCGGAGAAGACCAGCAGCAACTGTTCGATTCATTTGACTGGCAGGAACCGCCATCGACGACCCAGGTTGTGCTGGCGCAGGAAGAACTCTGGATGTATGGGGTCCTCTGTGACGTGATTCTCAATGTAAATGCGGTGCCAATAGCTGCTGACCCGAAGGCGGTGATCACCCCGGCCAACATTTCGATCCCGTTGGTGCAGGAAATCAGGGTGGGATATCCTGCCGCCGAGGACGATCCGGGCGGTGAGAGTGGTGGCCGGCTTGTACGGATACAGCAGGCAGGGAGCGGAGCTTTCGGGAGCGAGATGGGATTCTCGGGGATGGAATCGGGGATGGAATCGAGGATGGAATCGCAATTCGGAGGTGCGCTACGGCCACCCCACCCGCGGTTCAGTGGTGCTGGGATTGGCGGCCGCGAGGCATCGATGGGCAGGATGTCGGGCAGTTTCGGAGAGGATTTAGGCAATCCGGTCGCCGAGGAGGCATCACCGGACGAGGCGCTGCAGAACTGGGTCTACGTCGATCTGGATGGCAAGCCACTGATGGCGAGCGATCTGGCTGAAGCACCGTTGTCTCGTATCTTGCAACTGATGCCCTTCGTTCTCCGTGTGACGATTGACCAACGAGCCCTTGATGCGCTGCTGGTCGAACTCGCCTCAGCGCCTGTCCCAGTCGACGTACGACAGGTGCGCATCAATGCTGATCAGGCCGCGGGTGGCGATAATTTTGGCGGCTCAAGCCCTCGTCGATCACAAGGTATGTCGACCCTGAGTTACCCCGAGTCTGGCGGGGGAATGATGGCCGGGAGCGACCGCCCTCGCCTGCACGATGTGAATGTTGAACTTCGCGGGACGCTTGCCATCGCGCGACAGCCCGATCCGTCTCTGATCATGGTCACCAACCAACTCGATAGTTCCTCCGCGGGAGCAGCCGAATGAAAATGGCCGCACCATCTCTGTCCAAAGAAGCACTGCTGACGTGGCTTCTCAACCACTGCGAGAAGCTCATTGGTGGGTTCGTCCTGCTGATCGCATTCTGGCTTGCCTGGGGGGGAATCAGCACGCTGCGATCGAAGTCGGCCACGGCCGATCTGAGACCTGAGAAAATTTCATCCCGTGCGGTGGCGGCGATCGAGCACATCGATACTGCGCAGCAGCCGCCAAAGGAAAAACTGCTTGAGCCCCGGGGGCTCGGAGATTCGATCGGGGCGTGGGATGCCCCAGTGGAAAAAGAACCCCACAAACTGTTGCTGAGCCGTCCTCTGTTTGATGAAATTGCCCGGCGAACCAAGCCCAAGGTGTTTCCGGTGAAAGAGTTGCGAGCCGTCTCCGGGATCGCCGTCATGGCGGTTCCCGCCGAAGTAGGCGAAGCCGGCGGAAGGCCGCCAAGACCTGGCCGTCGACCTCCTCCCAGTATTGATCCGGCGATGGGAGACTTCACGGGACCAATGGGCATGGACCAGATGGATCCTTCCATCGCTGTGCCACCGGCCCGCATCACGCCATACGTCATGGTGACCGGCCTGATTCCCTACGCTGATCAATATGGCGACTATTTTGAGCGATTTGGAACGGCCAGCTTTCGGGATCCGCAGATCGACACGCCACTTTGGTCTGATTTCCTGATCGAGCGAGCCGATGTCACGAGCGGCGGGGAACCCAAGTGGGAACGGATCGATCTCAAGAAAGTCACCCAAGCGATGCAGAAGGAATGGGCCAATGTGCAACCCGATTCCTTGCCGCCTGATTTTTTCCTCTCACCCACCGAGCAACCCGGCCTGGGAGAGATCCTGTACGCGTGGCCGCTTCCCCAACTGGCAATGGAATCGTGGGGGCCGGAGGCGGTGCATCCCTGGGCACTCGCTGAATGGCAGCGGTTGCTTGCCGAGCAGGCGGCACTACAAACGGGTGATGGTCGCAATCCATTGCAGAATGGCGGACCTACTGGGATTCCGTTTGGAGGCGGCCCGATGGGAATGCCATTTGGTGGCGAGGGGCAGTTCGTACCTGGCCCTGGGAGTCTTCCCGGGGCTGGCGGTGGTGAATACGGCGGCTCTATGGAGTTTGCGATGTCTCCTCTTTCAGGCTCCAGCGGAATGCCTCAGGATGGAGTAGCACCGATTGAAAACAAGGTGTTCCGGTTCGTCGATACGGCAGTTCAGGAGGGGCGGGCCTACCGGTATCGAGTGCGGGTTTCGGTGTGGAATCCGAATTACCGGGTGCCGCCCCAGCATCTTGCTGATGCCGACTTAGCCAAGGCAATGAAACTGCCGTCTGATTACAGCACTGAGACGCCCCCAGTCACCGTGCCGGGGACGATGGCCGTGCTCTCTCGGACGCTCCCCGAAGAGCCCAAACGAGGTACGGCGGAAGTGCTCGTGCTCCTGCCAAACGAGAAAACGGGCAACTACGTGCTCCACAGCGCTCTGGTTGAGCCAGGCAACGTTGTGTCGGTGGAACGCCCGGTTCCGGGGGCCGATGAACGCGTTATTGGTCGCCCCGGTCGCGGAAAGCAGGAACCGGCAACAGAGACCGTTCCCGTGGGGCTGGTTCTCGATTTCATGGGCCAGCAGGCAGTGCCACCGCCTGGTCCCGCGGCGCCGGCGGGCCGTCGCAGCAGAAAACCGACGGCGCCGGCGGAACCGTTTGCGATCGTCATGCTCGGCGATGATGGACAACTCAAGATCGCCAACCCCATCGATTCCGAGCCGCGGTATCGGCTGTATTTCAATACGCTGCCAGCCGACAAGCGTGGCCTGCCGGCAACGATGATGAGCCCTGATGGCTATTCCCCGGAAGGGTCACCGGAGGGACTGTTTCCTGGATTCCCGGGGTCACGATGATGTCATTGTTCAATCACATCCCACCAGTCGGAACGGCGTCGAAAGCCGGTCGGTTACGACCCTGGTTGGTCGCGATTGCCGTCGGCAGCGTCTTGGCCTGCGGCAATCGATATGTGCCAGCCCAACCCGCGGGAGAGGCCTTCGCCACATGGAAAGATGTTGAGGCCTCCCCCCGCTTCAAGGAAGTGGTGGCGGCCCTCAAGGGCAACGGGCCGTTCAACGATGCAGCCCGAGAATTCGTCTCCGCAATCATCTTGCCACTCTTCGAAAAAGATGATGGCCTTGCGGCACTTGACGACGTGCGAAAAAAAACCCGCGACCGGCTCCTGCTGGTGATTGGAAACGACGATGCTTTCGAACAAGCCAGTTTGTTCATGCGCGATCGTCTCAATGACCTCGCCCGCGATGCGAACCAGGACCTCCTCCTGCGGGTCAACGCGATGCTCTTCATCGGTGAACAGACTGACAAAGCACGGATCCCTTGGTCTCCCGCTCGGGAGACACTGGTTGCGGCTCTACGCGATGAGGCGGTCGATCCGGCCGTACGGATCACGGCAGTCACCGGTTTGGGGGGCCATCTGGCGTCACTAGCGCGCTTCAATGGTGAGCAGGCCGCCGCGGTCCGTGATGCAATCACGTCGGCCTTGCCTGCCCTCCTGCCAACGAAGCCCGTTGATCCGGACACCATTGGGGAGCAGCGGTCTCCTGCCGTCGCGTGGTTGGCATCGCGTGGCCTGGCGATGCTGCCAATCGCCATCAACCCGGTCACGCCCGAGATCGCGAAACGTCTCGTCGCCATGATTAATGACAATTCCTGGCCTTTCGATGTGCGAGTGCGGGCTGCATCCGCGTTGGGTAGGACAGTCGGACCGGAATCGGGAATCAATACTGGTGACGTTGTGGCTTCGCTCCGTACGATCGCGATTGCTTCCCTTGACGCCGACCGGCTTGAGGCCCAGCGGTTGCTAGATCTACAAGCTTTCAAGGCTGGCGGAGGAGGAGTCGGGGGAGGTGAAGGGATGAGTTTTAGCCCTCAGGGGTCAGTTCCTGGATTTGGCGGCATCGACGCCGGGCAGGCACTGCAGGAAGATGGGCTCAGCATGGGCGTCTGTCGGCGAGCAGCATGGCGGCTCTACTCGCTGGGCGACGCAATTGTTCCAGATTCAAAAAAGGGTGGACTGGCGCTGCTGTTCGACGAGGATCGCGAGCAGGAGGCGGCGGGAGCCAGGCAGTTGAGCATCGCTCTCAAGGAGTTCGGCCAGGCATTGGACGCGGAGCCATTTGGGTATGTTCTTCTGGAGGCTCTCGATAACCTCGACCCGGCAGGGGCGAAGAAGCGGGCCGCCGAGGATGCTCGTGGTGATTCCTCCGAACAACCATCGCCAGATGCCTCGCCGGCTACACCGGGAAGCGAGAAGCCGGATCCCAAGCCGACCGACTCCCCGTTTGGCAACAGTCCGTTTTAAATCCTGCTCCACGGCGGCGGACGCAAGCGGTCATCGCTTCAGCGAGGGCCTCAAGAGGCAAAACGGCGTCAGAAAGCCCAGCTTCGGCAACAACCTTCGGCATCCCATAGACGGCACATCCGGCCGCGGCCTGGGTGATTACCGCACCACCGGCGTCTTTCACGGCGCGACATCCGGCCAATCCATCCTGGCCCATGCCGGTCATCACGATGGCCAGCATCGCGCCCCCGTAGGTCGCCGCCATCGATTCGAGAAGTGAATCAAACGACGGTCGACAACCGTGGCGCAAGGGGCTTGCATCGAGCACGCACCGCACTCCCTCACGCCCGCGTTTAACGGTGAGGTGCCACCCTCCGGCAGCCAGAATCACCTGACCAGCTCCGATCGGCATGCCATGGGTCGCCTCGAAAACATCCATGGCTGATGTTTTGTTGAGCCGGTGAGCCAGCGATGCCGTAAAGCCGACCGGCATATGTTGGACGACCAAGACTGGCACCGGCAACTCCCTTGGCAACAAGGAAATGACGCTCCGCAAAGCCTGTGGTCCACCGGTTGATGTGCCAATGGCGATCGCTTCCACGGCACGGGTACCGCTCCCGGCAAGAATCTGCTTGGCTGCCACCGCGCCGACCACATCCACGGGTCTGCAATTGCTGTCAACAATGGCTGAGAGTTTCTCAAGCAAGGCCTCCTGGATGGCCGCTCGGGCCACATGGGGATCGACACCCACGGGCTTGGGAACAACGTCGAATGCTCCTTCCATGAGCGCTTCGACGGTAGCCGGGGCACCGTCAAGCGTCAGGCTACTCACCATGATCGCCTTGGTCCGGCTCCCGCGGCCACGAAGTTCGCGCAGCACACCCAAGCCGTCCAGTTTCGGCATCTGAATGTCGAGCGTGATGACATCCGGATGCAGTTCAAACACTTGCTTGACGGCGTCTACGCCGTCGACCGCCGTGCCCACGATTTCGACGTTGGGAATCCGCTGGAGCACGTTTTGCAGCATCTGTCGATAGAGCGCGGAATCATCGGCAATCAAGACGGTGAGACGGGACATACTCATGAGGCAGCTAGATCGCATCTATTCCTATGTGTATCGCCGGCTCGGGGCAGGCAAAAGGCTCCTCGCGGGCGAAAACGCCCAATGCTCGTCGAGCGTTCGCCGACCTCCTTGCCTACCTTTTCTGGATCGCCACATCGTCGCTACAACTAACCTGGGTGCGGACTAGCATAAAATTGCCGGGGAAAGAGGGCATATGAATTATCTGCAAATTTGTTGCAGAAGCGTCTGTAGTGTGATATGATTCCGGAAATTCGGGGAATCGATCATTGATCTGGATCCTTGAGTCTGGAGAAACCCATCATGCACTCCCGTTCCCGACATGCATTTACGCTCGTGGAGCTTCTGGTTGTCATCGCAATCATCGGGGTCTTGATCGGCCTCCTCCTGCCGGCTGTGCAGGCCGCCCGCGAAGCTGCCCGTCGCAGTTCCTGCACCAATAACCTTCGGCAAATCGGTCTGGCCATCCACAATTACGCCCATGGCTCGCGGGACATGTTTCCCGAGGGGTGGCTGTGTGATGCCGGTAATGCCGAAACAGGTCTCGGCTGGGGTTGGGCGTCGCGGATCCTGCCCCACATGGAGGAGTCTGCGGTCGGCAATGCCGTTGCGGGGCATATTCAAGCAGGTCGGAAAATTGTTGATGCCTCTACAGCATCAGCAGCGACAAGAATAGTCGTAGTAAACAGTTTTCTTTGTCCTTCTGACCCCGCTAATGGAAATCCAATTTTTGAAATTCACGGGGCTGAACAAGATTTCTCCCGCTCCAACTACCCCGGAATGTTTGGAGCCGAACATGTCGAGGAAGTCCTCGAGGATCACCCCGATGAACTCTTCGCCGGCAATGGCATTTTCTTTGCCGAAAGTCGGGTTGAGTTTCGGAGCGTGACAGATGGCCTCAGCAAGACAATCATGGTCGCGGAGCGGGATGCACGCGAAATCCCTGGGCACGACGATCCGACGGAAATGGAGCAGTTCGACAGTGTTTGGATCGGCATGGCTGAAGGCGGCGAAGAGGCAATCGTCAGGGTCGTTGGCGGTGGTAACGAAATGTTTAATAGCGCTGCACCGCACGCCGAGGATTTTCGGAGCCGACACCCAAACGGCATCAACGTTGTCTTCGCTGACGGCCATGTGGAATTCCTGACCAATTCGTTAAGCGAGACGGTTTTTCAACGCATGAGCCAGCGGAACGACGGTCAGGTGATTGGCCAGTACTGATTTCGCTGTCACGTCGCGTCATCTCGATCACATCGCAGACGTCGCGACACAGTTGGCATGCCCCGAATCGAGTGGCGATGGCACGGACGGCAGCCGAGTCGTGTGACCGTCGAGCGCCGTGGGATCGGCCGACAGAAAGCCGGCGATCCGCACGGCCTGTTCCGGCCAGGCATCGCTGGCCCACTGCTGGCGGACTGGTGGTACGGATCGGCCCAGCGATCATCTAGCGAATCACTTTCCTCACGAGCACGATCGCCCCGCGGAGATTGACCGCGAGGGTGGCAAGCCGATCTGAGCCAGTTCGAGAAAATGTGGCCACACTCCGTCCACCGGCAAGCAGTCGCCCCACGAGCACGAGGCCAAGCCCCCCGCCGACCCGCCGGAAACAACCGTGAATCCAGGCATCAGCGGCCCAGGCGGCGCCGGGGCACCTTGCCCGCGGCCGTGGTGACGATGGCCTTCACAAGATCGAGCACCCGCGGCACCGCCGGTGGATCGAGCCTGGCGCAACACACTTCAAGCACCGCGGCCCGCACGCTCTCCGGCGTGGCGTGAGCGGGCAGCGGATCGGTCAGCACGATTTCCGCTGCCACAAGTTCACCGGTGACCGCGCTCGGCAGGCCATAGGCTCGGGCCTCGGCAACGCCCGGCACACTCCGCAGGATCTCCTCAACCCGGGCGGGCAGGATCTTCGCGCCGCCGACGACGATCACATCGCCGCGGCGACCGGTGAACTCATAGCGATCGCCCACCCGTTCGATCAGGTCGCCCGTGCCCACCTCTGCCGAGTCGCGGGAGAGTTGCACGAGCAGTTCCCCATCCCGCCGCATCGACAGCCGACCGCCGCTCGGCAGCGCCCGCCCCAGCCAGGCAGCCGGGAAGCCGGGCCGACCATCGGTCACGCGAAACACCTCGCCCAGTTCGGTGGTGGCATAGACGTGGGAGATCTTGGCGGCCGGAAACGCCTGCCGCATCTGTACAAGCAGCGGCCCATCGGCAGCCTCGCCGCCCAGCGTGATCCGATCGATCTTCGCAGTAGCCAACAGGCTCGGATCGCCTGCGGAGAGGAGCCGCCGCAGCAGCGTGGGAGTGCCGGGCAGGATCGAAACCCCTTCGTCGACAATCGCCTTGAGCACGGTGTCAGGGGCTCGGGATGCCGGCACCACCAGCCGCCCGCCGGTCAACGCCGACTGCAGCCACACCTGCATCCCAGCCCAGCGGGTGGCGTCGTAGACGAGCAGCCAACCCAGGCCGTGCCATTGTTCGGCGAGTCGAGCGGCGGCGAGAAGCGACTCCCACGAGTGGTCGGCCAGCCGCGGCGGTCCGCTCGTGCCCGATGTGGCGACGATCACGTTGGGGGGCACCGGCTCGAACTCACGGCGATACTCGAGCGCGGATACCGGCGGGAGTGTGAGCGAGTCATCGACAGCCACCCAGTCGCGGAGCTCCCCGACCAGGTCACGAGCATCGTCGGCGAGAAAGGCCACCGGCACATGCTGCCGACCGCAGGCCGCAGCGACCGCCATCAACGACTCGACCCGTGCTCCCCGCGCCACGATGCCGACCGGCCGCCGCTCATCGAGCATCTCCTCCAACCGCGTCACCATCGTTGCCAGCGTGGCATAGTCGATCGAGCGGCGCTGGTCGCTGCCGGCATCGGCAACAATGGCGATGCGATCGGGAAACTGCCTAGCCACCTCCGTGATGGCGAAGGCGAGCCGGTCTTCGATCGGGGCATCGGCGAGGTTGGGGAGGAGCGCAGCAGCGGCGGTCATGGGGCATCCTTGCGGGGAAGACGATCAGGAGACGAATGGAAATAGAGTGCACGAAGATCGACAATGGTCCGCACTGCGGGCACTGCCGGACCGTTGCGGAAGGGATCAATCCCGAGCGTGCGTTCCAAGAGCACCGCCGTCTGGGCGAGATCGAGCGAATCAAGCCCGATGTCAGCCTGGAGGAGTGATTCGACACCGAGAGCATCTGCCTCGCGACCTGGGTCGCGAAGCACTGTTCGAATGGCGGTGTCGATCACTGCGGCGATCACGGTATCGGAATCAGACGCAAACTCATGCATGGTGGCCTGATGGGGAGCCGCCATGCCCTGTCCTGAGACTGAACTGTACCACGATTTGACGCAGCGTGGCCCCCAGAATCCAGAGGTCGAACTGGGCCGCCTACCATTTCCCCAGCATTTCGACATGCCGAACGTCGAGCTTCAGCCGCTCCGGGCAGGCGAGGGCGTTGCGGCCATGCACCTGGGCGGGGCCGCTCATCCTCGGCCGAGCGTCAAGGCGGCGGGCCTGCCGGCGGGAATACCGGCCGACGTACCGCAGGGGCAGCGGGCGGGGCCGATCGGCTTCACTCTCCTCGGCACGAGCACCGTGCAACAGATCAACCGCTTCCCCTTCGGCTTCAACGCGAAGCGGTAGACCAAACCGCCTCCCTCCCTGCTTTCCCTTCAAAAGGGACGCCGTGACCTGCTCGGAGAAGCCGGGCGAGCCTCAGGTTCATCAGCGGCGTTAGCAGCGATCGGGCGTCCATCGACAACCTCGGGGGCAAGGCCCGCAAGTTCGGCCTCCTCAAGTGTTTGCTTCTCACGCCATGGCTTGCCCGCTTCATAACTCTGCAACTCTTTTTCCAGTTGCGACTTCACATCCTCAGTTTCTGAGCCCAGTTCCACTGCCTGCCGGCTGTACTTCTTGGCAGCCTCGAAGTCTCCAGCCTCCGCATAACCCGCTGCCAACGTGCTGATGATGTGAGCTTCCTTCCATGCCGTCGCCTCACAGGCCTTTGTCGCGAGTTCGATCGCCCGCTTGCCATTCCGCAGCACGTCATCAGGCGATGTGGCCAGGAGCCACGCCAGATTGTTCAAGACGCCGTCATCGTCGGGCCTCAATTCGAGCGCCTTTTCCAAGTCAGCCAGAGCCTTCGCATGGTCACCAATAGAGATTTCGGCATCGCTGCGGCCCCGCCAGCTTGCAAACTGCCCGGCGTCAAGATCGATCGCCCGGGTAAACTCCCGAATTGCCGCCCTCGGTTGCTTGGCAGCCAGATGCAACATGCCGAGTTGCCCATGCACCAGGGCATCCTCGTCATGCCGATCGAGCAGTCGACGAAAATCTCGAATGGCTGCTGAGTAATCGTTGTTCTCGGCGGCAATCAGTCCTCGCAGTTCGAGCGCGGCAGGATGGTCAGGCTGTGTGGCGAGCACCTGCTCGATGTCAGCGAGCGCCTTCTCGGTCTCACCCGCCTGCTGAAGGATCCGTGCTCGCAGAATCAACGGAATTGCCTCGTCGGGCTTCAACTCGATCGCCTTGTCGAGATCGGCAATCGCCTCGGGCCGCTCCCCCTGCAACGCCAGCACGCGGGCCCGCTGAAGCAAAGCTGTCGGTGCCTGCGGATTGATTTCAATCGCCCTATCGAAGGCCTTTTCCGCATCGTCGAGCTTTTCTTCCATCAGATAGGCCATGCCGATCGCCTCATAAAGGGCTCCTTCCTCCGGCTCTTCCTCAATGGCCACTTCCAGATCGGCCCGTGCCTCTGCAAAACGATCATTGACGAGATGAAAGAGCCCTCGGGTACGGCGGGCCTCAACATCCCGCGGGGCAAGTTCCACGGCCTTGTCGTAGGCCGCTCCCCGTTCCTTGTCGTCAGCCGCCAGCCCACCAAGCACGAGTTGTGCCCGGCAGGCAGCAAGCTTGTTGTCGTCGAGGAGTTCGGTCGCCTTCTCCGCCTCCGTCCGGGCCCGCTCCCGATTGCCCCCGGGTAAGGCCTCGAGCCGCGCGATCATCAGGTGGGCTTCGCCAAGATTCGGATCGCGCCGCACCGCCTCGTTGAGATCTCGCATGGCAAACGACCGCATCCGCGGCCACTGCGGGTCGGGCACCGCCGCATCAAAAATCGCGTCGACTACCATCCCGGCCCGATCCATGAGCGTGCCGGTGTACAGGGCGTCGGCAAAATCCTTCGATTCCGGCCCGAGCCCCTTGTCGATCGCCCGTCGGCAAAGGTCGATTACGGTGGCGTAGTCATCGAGATCATCAGCTGACAGTTTGGCCTCGATGGCCGCATCGAGATCGGCCTGGCCACGCGGCTCTTCGGCGCTGCCCGCCAACGGACAGACCCCCGACAACACGATCCAGACCCACGCAGCCCTGGAAAACAGACCACAACGAAAGCGTCGCGAAAGCGGCATTGATGGAACCCTCGGAGAATGTCCGCAAATAGTATGCAGAATCCTCACGAAAGCCGACAGCGGAAAACGAACGCCATTCAGCCCCGAAACAGGTTTCTTTTACGTTTGCCCGCATCCCGCTCACCCTCCGCTGTCCGGGGCCTCCCGGCCAGACCGGAGACGATCCTCTTGTCCGACCGCGGGTGACAGGCGATCGCGGCCTCGGCAGCAGGGAAGAGCATTGTGAGGCCAGGACAGTCGAGACACCAGTCGGAGTGTCGGGCCAGCGCAGTGGCTGCAGGAACCGAAAGCATGGTCAGCCCGTTGAGGTGCAAACCGAATGGAAACGCCGTCAGCGATTGGGCCGCCTCGTCGCTCAGGGATGTGTTAGCAAAAACACCGGCCGTGACCGATCACAGTGGGGCTGGCAGGTCGCGACGAGAAAATGTGATCGCACCGATCACATAGCCGACAATACCGACGCTGAGAAGCACGGCGTCGTAGATCGCCAACAGCCGCCAGACGTCGGCTGTGTCCCCCACGAGTCGCTGCGGTTCGTAGGCGTTGAATACCGACAGGTAGCCGGCCCACGCGAAAGCCCCACTCATCCGCCCAACCAGCTTTGCGAGGATCGAAAACACGTAGAAGCTGCACAAGATCCCGATCGTTCGCCAGCGGTAACTGTCGGCTGCTGACACACAGGCCGTGATTCCCGCCATGCAGACCATGAGGCCGAAGACGTTGAGCACAGCCGGCACAAATCGCTCCGGCTCCACCTTGCCGGCCCAGGGCCCGAAGCTCACGGCCGTCCATACCGACGCCAGCAAAACGCTGCAGAGCACCGCGGCGCCCGCGGTCGTGGCGAAGGCTTGTGTCGCGAACACGGCCCGCCGCGTGACCGGCTGGGCCAGGAGCATCTCCATCGTGCCCCGCTCAACCTGTCCAGAGACGGCATCGCTGCCGCGGGTGATGCCCCACACCGTGGCCGCAAGCACCACCACCGGATCGACAAAGGCCAGCGCCACACGGCCGGCATAGGTAGCCACCTCCGTGAAGGGTACGCCGGAGAGTTTCTGCCAGTCGTCGGGAATGGCCCGCAGCAGCACATCGTGAAAGGCGGGCATCGGGATCTGCGCTGAGAGCCAGAGATAGATCCAGGGAAAGGCGGCCCACAGGGCGGCCATGGCCAGCACAAGGCCCCGCTGATCGCCCCAAGATTTTTTCCAAATAGCGGTGTTCCACATGCAAAAACAGCAGGCGAAGGCCTGTCCTACTTGAATTGGTCGTAAACGGCGGCCAGGCCGATGGGTTCGATGCGAACTTCGTCGAGCGGGAGGCGGGCCAGCCAGCCGAGCAACGGCGCCAGGCTGTTGGTGGCTTCAATCGTCACGTCGTGGGGAGATGCGCTGGCCGTGGCGGCCGCGACCGTGACCCGCCCCTGGAGCTCCGCGGGCACCTCACCGAGCGATCCAGTCAGCCGAGCCGTGATCCGGTGGCTCCGCCGCATCGCCTCGATCGACTGTTCATGCACGATACTGCCGCGGCGCACGATCACCACACGATCGCAGGTCTCCTCGACTTCCGAGAGCACGTGCGACGAAAAGATCACGGTACGGCCGGCGGACCGCGCCTCAAGCACGAGCTTCAACACCTCCGCCCGGGCGGTTGGGTCGAGGTTGGCGGTGGGCTCATCGAGAATCACAAGCGCAGCGTCGGTGGCCAGCACCACGGCGAGCGCCAGCTTTTGTCGCATGCCGGTGCTCATCCGCGCCACCTGACGGCGACAGTCGAGATCGAGCCGCTCAGCGACACGGGCCGCCTCGTCACGTCGGCATTCGCGGCGGAGGTCGGCAAAAAAATCGAGCACGGCATGGCCGGTCATGCGACGGAAGAGGCGGGCCTCGCCCGGCAGGTAGGCGGTGTTGGCCCGTACCGCGAGCGACTCCCGCTGGCAGTCAAAACCGGCGATGTGCGCTGTGCCGGCCGTGGGCACGATATATCCCAGCAGCAGCCGCAGCAACGTGGTCTTGCCGGCGCCATTCGGCCCGAGCAGGCCGAATATCTCCTCGTTCTGAACGGTAAGCGAGCACCGCTCGAGGGCGGTAAACTCACCGTAACGTTTCGTTAGGGAGTCGGTGGGGACCAGCATGACAGTCCTGTGGAAACATTCACTTTAGAAAATAGTAGGCAGCCAGCGCAAAACCGATAAGAGCGACTCCTCGGCGCACAACCCGCGCCGGCATCCGCCGGGCCAGATGTGATCCGGCGAGGCCGCCGGCGACGGCTGCAGCCGCCATCACGCCGGCATGCCCCCAGGCGACTTGATGGAAACCAAGCACGGCGCCGCTGGCAAAAAGCAAGGCCGCGGCGCCGTTGACGACCATGCCCAAGACATTCTTGACGGCATTGAGTCGATGGATGTCACCCAGACGAAGCATGCCCAGCATGGCCAGCATCAGGATGCCGATGCCGGCCCCGAAGTAGCCGCCATACACGGCAACCAGAAACTGGAGCACACACGCCACTGCGATTGACGTGGGCCGCTCATCGCTGCCCGCTGCCGCAGCGGTTGCGGCGCGGCCGGTTACCCAAGGCTGCACGGTGAAGAGCACAGCCGACAGAAGAATGAGCCAGGGGACGAGCGCTGCAAACCATTCCGGCGGCAGCACGAGCACCAGCGCCGAGCCGACCAGCGCCCCGACCACGCTCGGCAGCAGGAGCCAGCGGGCCCAAGCCGGCTGATCCACTCGCTCGCTCCGATAGGCCCAGGCGGCGGCCACCGCGCCGGGCCACAGGCCGATCGTGCTGGTCGCGTTGGCGATCACCATGCGGGCCGGCGTGTCGGGGAGGATTGTGGTAAGCACCGGAAAGGTGAGGATCGTGCCGCCGCCAGCTACGGAGTTGACCGCCGACGCAATGGCCGCAACGATCGCCAAGATCACCAATCCGGTGGCATCGATCTCAGCCAATGCGACCATGGGCATGACGACCGCGATCATGGTTTGGCCTGCGGCGCGGGCGCGGGATCGGGCCGATCACCGGTGCCGCAGTCAACGAGCATCGCGCCCGCCCAAAAAAGAGGATGCCGGGAATCGAGGAGCACGGCCTCGGGTGACTGTGTCAGTCGTGGCTCCTGTTCGATGTCGGGTTCCTCGGAAGACACGATGTCGACGGCGCGGTGCCAGCTTTCCGTCGCCGTTCCACCGCCACTTGCACGGTGATGCTGGTGATCAGCGACAAACTCTTCCATCAGATGCACGGTCGATCGCCCTCCCATCCGCCAGCGACTCACCAACACCGTGCGGGCTCCGGCAGCGAGCAGATCGGTTGCCGCGAGAAACAAGTCGTTGCCCGGGCGGGCCGGCATCCGCGTCAGACCGCCGGCGGCTGCCGATTGGTATCCGGGCAGGAGGACCGTGTGGGGGCGTTTTCGCGGCGACGCGACCCACTCGCCAAACGTC
Source organism: Candidatus Kuenenia sp. (assembly GCA_038144795.1). Taxonomy (GTDB): domain Bacteria; phylum Planctomycetota; class Planctomycetia; order Pirellulales; family UBA1268; genus CACORA01. Next base: position 25,173 of record JAYQOK010000008.1, read on the forward strand.
ATGCCGGTGCGGCCCGGCCATCCCAGGGCCAAGGGGCGGGCGACCACGCTGCCATCGCCCGGTAGTTCATCGAACACAAGCAGCGTGTCAACCAGCGACGCCTGCAGCAGGAGAGCGGTGTCTGCTGCGTGGCCGAGCAGCCATGGCTGATCGAGTGACTGCGTCAGCCGGACGGCAAGTTTTTCAGCCGCTTCGAGAGTGTCTCCCTTGTGCATGCGGCCAAGATGCAGGCCGACCAGCCCCTGACCGGAGGGTGCAGCAAACCGATCAACGGCCAGACTGCGGGTTGGGCAGTAGCGGATCAGGCAGGTGTCGCGGAGCAACGGCGGCGGATCTCCCGCCGCCAGCGGCTGGCGGCCGCTCCCGGCCGGCAGAATTTCAAACGGCACATACCACAATGCCCCATCGGGCACGATCACCAGTTCCTTGACGGCGTCATCGCCCAGGTTGATGCGGGCATCTTTGAAGAGCAGTCGTTCCACCCGCTCGGCGGCCAGTCGCCAATCGGTGGTCTCGAGCCGTTCGGTCGGTACCGCTGCCGCCGCGTCGAAGAGACAGAGAGCCTTGAGCAGACCGGCGATCTCTCGCATCAGCGTGCCGGGCTGTTTCACATCCCAGGCCGCCTTGCCATCGGCCGCTTCGAGAATGCCCGTGAGTCGTCCGGTCGATGTCCAGTGAAAGGACAGGATCACCTCGCCCGGCCGCAGCCGGCTACGAATCTCGCCGGGGGATGACAGCGGAGGAAATGGAAACGTGGTCGGCTCGCGGCTGGCAGCCAGCGCGGCCACAATGCTGGCCCGTGCCGTGGCGGCCTGTTGAAAGTTTTCCCAGGCTTCGGCAGTGGTCGCCCTGTGATCAGCCTCAGCCATGTGGGCATCGCGCGCCGCAGCCCGCAGCGCATCGGCCGAACGCTCCATCGCATTGATCGCCACGGCCAAGCCCGGGTGACGGGCCAGGATCGCTGCGCGTCGATCCGCATCTGCCGGTGCAAGATCTTCCGACGGGCTACCGATCAATGCTTCGACCGCCGTGCGTCGACCACCCAACGGTTGCGCTGCGAGCCATCGCGCCCGAGCCGTCACCTCGGCCGCCACCTTGCCATCCTCGAGCCCCCGCCGCGCTGCGACATCGATCCAGGTTTCAAAGGCGTCATCGCGCGGCGCGGTGATCGCAGCAAGCGTGCCGACCGGGTCGATCGTAAACCACCGGGGCCGAGGATCGGAGAGAAGGTCGCGCAAGAGTTCATCTGCCCGCCGGTCAGAGACCGTCGACGCCCCCGCCCTGACAAGTTCCACGAGTTTGGCGATCTGGAAAAGCCGCGTTGCGCGAGGCTGCATGATCCCGATGCTACGGAGAAGTTCGCGGTCTCCCGCGATGCCATCCCCGGTTCGGTAGGCGACGGCGGAGGAGGCATAGGCCACGTCGGCCCCACACAACCCGCGGCCTGGATCGCCGCGAAGCACGCGGGCGTCAACACCAGAAAGAACTTTGGCTGCTGCCGTTAACTCCCCGGCCACCGCCAGACATTCAGCCTGGGTGGCGAGCAGCCGCGCGTGGAGCACCGGCAGCGAACCCCGCGCCCAGGCCGCTCCGCCGACCAGCGTCGCCGGCACACCGCGAGAGCCCGCCGCGAGGTGCGCAGTGCCGGCCCAGGCGAAGGCCTCTTCGAGTGCGCGAGCGTCCCCAAAGTCGGCGGCCGTATACGTAGCCTCTTCAAAAAACGCCGCCGCATCGGCATCGCGGCCGGCATCGAGCGCGATGCGGCCCATCCCGATCAGCGCCCAACAGGTGAGCGGGTGATCAAACTGGTTTTCGGCGAGGAGGCCCATCTTGAACCGCACGAAGGCCTCGTCGGTGCGTCCTTGTGCCCAGCAGGCCATGCCAAACGCGACATCTACCCATGCCTGAGAATAGTGGTTGGGAGGCGCCAGCCGTTTGCCGAGCACCTGCCGCAGGTCGGTAACCATCGCAGCGTCGCTGGCGAGTTCACCGAGGATCGAGCCATGTCGGTAGAGGGCCACGACGATCGCCCGCATGATCGGCTGCGGGCGGATCGGAAAATTGACCGGCGCGGCCAGCGCGCCCCCCTTCTTGAGCACGGTTTCAGGATTGGATCCCTGCCGCATTAAAACGGCATCCGGAAACGCCGCCGGTGTGGCGTTGCGGCTACTGCGGCCCCAGGTCGCAGTTCGTGGCTGACTCCGAGCACGCAGTCGCTGACTTGGAAACTGAACAGCCAGCAGCCAGTCGCCGTGAACCGTCGCCAGCCGGAGGGCATCTTCATAGGCGGCTACAGCCTCCCGCAGGTTCCCCAGTTCATACTGACACTCACCAACCAGCGTCGCCGCAGCGATCGAATCGATCCATCGCTGGCCGCCGAACTGGATCGCGCCTTGGTATTCGCGGCCGGCAATCTGAAGGGCACCCTGAAAGTCGCCGCTGGCCATAGCAGCCAAGGCCATGTCATGCGCCTGGGTGGGCACCGTTCGTTCGCCAACGTCGACACCCGGCTGCGCTGAGGCCGGCTGAGCCACAGCCCACCAGGCAATGGCGACCGCGACCACACTCGTCGTGCACCGCCCAGCCTGCCTCGTGGAGAAAGCCATCATGCCCGTGTTGTACACCGAGCCTGCCGGCTCCGGCTGCGGCAGGCAGCCGGCTAACTGTTTGGGGGTCTGGGGAGGCTGGGCGAGAATCTGGCGAAGGGCGGGAGCGGGCCATACCGATCAAACCGGTTGGCAAAAGTTTGCGGGCTGTGCAGACCGATATCACTCGCATGAACAAGTCTCATCCCACCATCCGACGCGGTCGCCTTGTCTCGGCAACACTTGTGGCCTCGATGGCTCTTGGGGCTGTGTCGCTCACGGGCTGCCAGGTCGACGTGGGGGGGCAGACGCTGCCAAGCCCCTACTACCTGCAGGACGACATCCAATACTTCCCGTCGGGCCCTGAATTCAAACTCTCCAAGGAGGCCGCCGCCCTGAAGGCCTACAAGGATGAGTTGAAGGGCGACGCCCCCTGCAACAACTGCGGCCACTGCGACAACTGCCGGTAGCCCGCTCGGGCGACGCCAGCCCTCCACAGGAGATGCCGCTTGCGGCCTCTTGACCTTTTTCCAGCCATCGATACATTCACTTTTCGTGGGTTTTAAACCCACTCATGGCTTTGCAAATCAAATTAAGTGGGACTTAAGCCCATTTTGAATGGATTCTTGTGTGCCGCGGAGGCGGTTGGGCGTGATTCCTTTTCGAGCGAGCGTCGCTGATGTCCGCCGTTCCCGACCTGCTGATCGGCGAATTCGTCCGCACGCTCGACGAGCGGTTTCGGGTCGGCCTGCCGCCGGAATTGCTCTCCCCCCTGCGATCGGCTGGGCCGAAGCTGGTGCTGGCGAAGGAACGGGCCGGCTGTCTGTCTCTCTGGCCGGCGACCCTTTGGAAACCACGGATCGATGCGGCGATCGACGTGGTCCGCAGCAAACTCCAGGCGGGGCTCCTGACCCAACGGGTCGGCCAGGTGCAGGACCTCGGCCGGCTGCTCTCAACGCGGCACAAAATCGTGACGGTGGCGGAGCGTGGGCGGCTGGTCATCCCCGAGGGCTTCCGCGATTTTCTTGCGGTCCAGCCGGGGGCCGAATTGATGGTTGTGGGAGCCGCCGTGTGCGTGGAGCTCTGGCAGCCCGCCGCCTGGAACAGCTACGTCGCCGGCGAGATGCCGGCCTTTCGTCAACGGATCGACGAACTTACGGCCTGAACCAAGGCCTGACGATTTCAGCCATGCCCGGGAGCGAGGAAGCGGTTTCAACCTGACGGTCCATCCGCGCAGGAAACGAACACCACGGAGCGGTCGCCCCACAGCACGGATGCTGCCGAGGGACCTCCCCCGGGCATGGCTCTCTTCAAGCTTTTGCGGTCGGCTTAGGCCTTCGTCACAATGCCGAGCCGCACCAACTGCGGCGGGCTCGTCTTCACAAAGGCGTCACACGCTTGCGCCACAAACTCCAGTCGCTCGGCTGCGTCGGCCACTGGCTTGCCCTCTTTCTGCAGCGACCGGCCGCTCTTGGCGAGCCGCTCATCGACGCGAGCCACGAGCCCCGCACTCCCCTGCTCCAACAGTTCATGGAGAATCGCAGCATCAAAGTCGCCCAATGAGTGGGCTGGCTTACATGAAAATCAAATCATGGGCCTTCCGCTAACGCGGCCATGCGATTACTCCCTAGGGTTCATGCGAAGGTGTATCCCAGAGGACGGAGAAGGGAAGTTTGGTTCAGCGTTTTGATCCATGACGCTTGCGTCAACTGTGGGTTCGGGGCTGCCCGTGCCCCGAACCGAACACCGACGAGTGGGCCTAGGCAGATGAGATAATGGCTCAGAACGCTGCGAGATACCTTACCTCGGCTCGCAGGGCGGGCAGTGGAGGAGGGTTGATTCGAAGCCGCAGGTTTCCGGACCGAGCGAGGTGTCGGCGGCCCGCAGGTCGCTGTCGGCCCGCCAGAATTCCTGCCGGGCCATGATCTCCAGGAGCGAGGCGTCGAACTTCGTCTGCTCGCGGAGTGTCACGCGGAGCACGTCGCTGCGGCCCAAGCGGAGCTGTTCCCGCTCGGCGCGGGCCACGAGGGTCGCCAACTCGACCTGATCTGAGACCTGCTCGTAGAACGCGTAGGCGCGTTCCAGCAGCGAGTAGGCATCCTGCACCTCGGCCCGAATCTGGTCTTCGGCATACTGCAGCTGCTTGTCGAGCTGCACGAGCTGAGAATGAATTGCCTGCAGGCGGCCGCGGGCATCGCGGCGTTGGGCCGGCATCTGGAAGACAAGCGCTGCCTCGAGCACCTGGCGATCGAGGCCCTTGGGGCCGGAAAGCGAATTCTTACCAAAGCCGGCGTCTTGATTGCCGACGATCTGGGCGTCGAGTCCGGGGAGCGTCTGGTTGTGGGCGAGCCGACGATCGACCAGCAGCCGCTCCCGCTGCAGCGCCAACCGCTGAAACTCGGGCCGCCGTGCCAGAGCCCGTGAGAGCGATTCCTGAAACATCGCTGCCGTCGGCTCCACGGGCTCGGGGGCCGGCCGGAGCCGCTTCTTGCCCGCGATCAGTGGCTGACCGTTCTCATCGCGGTGAAACAGCGACAGGCCGATTGCGGCCTCCTGCACGCTGCGATCGGTCTTCACGACCAGGCCCTGCCGAAGGGCGATGTTTTGCTGATTGTCGAGCCGCTCGATGTTGGCGATCGCCCCGCTTTGCACTCGCAGGGCCAATTCGAGATCGCGCTCGGCGGCCAAGTGGACCAGGTATTCGGCGGCCTTGCGGCGCTCGCCGTTGCCTAGCCAGTTCCAGTAGGACCGCGCCGCGGCCCGCATGTAGTCGAGCCGGCTCCGTTCGATGGCGCCGCGTCGATGTCGCGGTTTTTCGCCAGGGGCACGGTGAGGCCGCCGCGGAATTCGCCCGCGTCGGCCGTAAGCTGCTTGAGGTTATAGGTCGGGAAATCACCGAAGCCGGTGCGGTAACCGCCAAACATGCTGATGCCCCCGTAGGGCAGCAGTTGCGCCATGCCGAAGTCGGAGCGGTAGTTTTCATAGGTGCCTGGGGCCAGCGCGTTGCCGGAGCCGTTGACAGTGGTATCGAAGGCGCCCATCGCGCTCGTCAGCCGACCAGCGGCGATGCCCCGCTCCCGCTCCACGGCCAATAGCAGCGGATAATGCCGCATCACGCTCTCGAGCACCTCGCAGAGCGTGAGCGGCTGGTCGCGGTTGTCGATGGAGGCGCCCGGGATCACGCCTTCCTCCGGCGGCGGAGGCGGCGCCTGCCCCGGTGGCCGCGGCAGCCGTTCCAAGGGCCGCGGCACCTCCTCGGGCGCCAATGGTATGGCGAGGCCGTCGTCATCGGCCGGAGCCGGCAGCGTCTGAAACGACTGCGGCACGATGCTCGGCAGACTCCCCTCGTCGGCCTCGTACCCCGCCATGACCGCCGTCGGCGGCTCGAACAACGCCCACTCTTCGGCGCCGGCATGGCAGGTCAGCGAGAGGAGCAACGCAACCGCGGCGAGGCAGCGGATGACCCATTCGCAGGCTAAAGCCCGCGCCACAGACCTGCTGAAGCCTGTCCTCCTTTCACCGAGTCGCTTGGAACACCAACGGGGGTAGGCGAGGGGGTCGGCGAACGCTCGACGAGCGTTGGGCGTATCCTCGCCCGGCGAGGATACTTTTGCCGCCCCCGAGCCGGCGCGACACCGCAGCCGGTTGCCCAGCCGCCGTCCCGCCGCCCTTATTTCACCCTGATCTTGGGCGGCTTCGGGGCTTCGGGGCCCTTTTTGATCGGCGATATTTCGGGCGGGAATCCATTGAGCCGCCGCCACAGCTCGAAGCCGAGCGAGACCCGATTTAAAAACACCCAGCCCACGGCCTGATTGCCTTGCCGCAAAAACTCCTGATCGGGCCAAATCTCGCCCGGCAACATTTCGTCGGGCTGCACGAGCACGCGAAACTTGCCCGTCGCTCCGCTGGCCGGGTCGACCTGCCGCACCTTGCCGCCGAAGGTGCCGATCGACAATTCCGGAAAGGCCGCAAATTGGATCGCCGGCCAGCCCTCGAACTGCAGTCGCACGTGCGGCATCTGCCCGGTCCGTTCCGCAAACCCGAGCACCAGCGGTGCGTCGAGGCCGTCGAGAAAGAGCTCGACAACGCGGTCGCTGGTGTCGGGCACGATCGTGCACAGCTCGTCGCCTTCCTTTACGTACTGGCCGCCCTGGCTGACGTTGGCCGCCACGCGATAGACGACGCCATCGCAGGGAGCGACGACGAGCCGGGCCTTGAACCGTTCGATCTGATTGTCGATCTGCTGCAAGTCGCGCTGGATCGAGAACAGGTTTTGCTCGCTCTTCCGCAGGTTGCTACGGGCCACGGCGATGGCCGACATGCCGGCCGCATCCGCCTGCAGCACGAGGGCTTCCTGGGTAAGGAGCGCGGCCTGCGCCCGTTGGATTTCGGCAACGGCCTTCTCGGTGTCGGTGCTGGCCCGGTCGGCCCGCATCTGGGCCTCGTCGCGGTTGAGTTTGCTCTCGAGGCCGCCAAAGGTCGGATTGGTGAAGAGATCCTGGAACATCTCGGAGCGGCTGCGTTCGAACGACTGGGCAAACGCCGCATTGGCGCGAACCTGTTCCGCGACTTCGATGGCCTTCCGCGCTGCATCTCGATTCGCCTTCGCCGCCTCGACCGCCGCCTCACGGGCCGCCTCCTGAGCCTTGGCGGCTGCCGTCTGTTCTTCAACCTCCTGGCGTGCGGCGACGAGGCGGTCGGCCAGAAACTGCCGTTGGGCCTCAAGCCTTGCCGCAAGCTCAGGATCGTTGTCTTCGATATCGACCAGCGGATCGTTCAACTTCACGCGACTTCCCTCGACCACGTGCCAGGTCCGCACCTGGCCCGAAACCCGCGCCGTGATCACCTGCATCCGTTCGACTGGGGAATATGCGACGACCGTGCCACGGCCCATCACGGTCTGCTGCCAAGGCACGAAGGCCAGCAGAAATGGGATGGTGAGGAAAAGCAGGAAAAGAAAGCGGCCCAGCCACCGCACCATCCGGGGTGTGGCCACACCTTTCATCAGGGCATCGTGGGATGAGGAATCACTCATGACCAGTCCACGGTAGCGTCGCAGGAATTGGCAATCGTGTCACGGGCGGTGACAACGACGAGCGTCCAGGGATTGTCGCGAACGAAGAGCGATGTGATGAGTTCCGGGCAATCATGCATGTCGAGGCCGTCGAGCATGCCGTCGATCAGTAGCAGGCGCGGCTTGCCGGCGATCGCGCGGGCGATCGTGAGCCGGAGGATTTCGTTGGTGGAGAGGGGCAACCCGTCGGAGCCGAGCATCGTGCTCACGCCCTGTGGAAGCCGAGCCACCCGGTCATGCAGCCCGACCATCTGCAGCGCTTCGCGGATGTCGGCAGCAGATAGCTCAGTTCGTCCCACGCGGATATTCTCGGCAACCGTGCCGGCGAAGGTCTCGGTATGCCCGACCAGCGCGATCCGGAGCCGGGCCGCAGCCCGGTTCAGCGAACGGGCGTCGATGCCATCAAACTCGAGGAGCCCCTCGTGGGGCACCCGCAGGAGGGCCAGCGTTTCCAGCAAAAACGTTTTGCCACAGCCCGACTTTCCGGTGACCGCGATCCGCTGCCCGGGCCGGGCCTCGAGCCGCTTCACTCGCTGATCATGGTGGATCTCGGCTGTCACCTGCATCGGCTCATCACGATCAGGGAGCCGCTCGCCTCCGGCCGGCTCCAAGGGCAATTCATCAATCACACCCAGTTTGTCCAGCGACGCCTGTAAGTCGTAGAAGATCTCCAGGTATTTGCCGCTTTTGGAAAGGGCCGTGAGCACGAGTGTCACGATCAGCTCACCGGCCACGAGCTGGCCGAGTGTGAGTTGGCGGCTGATGACGAGCCAGCCACCAAGCCCCAGAAGGACGGTGCTGGCGATCGCCTCCAACACCAGCGCGAAAACCGTCTGCCGCCAGACCACGCGAAAATGCTGCCGCCGGCAGTCGATGTAGTGACTCGTGAGTTCGGTGGCGCGGTCGATCGCCACGCTGCCACCGCGGCCAAACCGAAACGTGTGGGGGCACTTGGCGATCTCCTCGAGCCAACCGGCCACGTCGAATTTCGCATAGCTCTCCGTGATTGCCGTCCGCACGCCACCGAGCCCGAGCACACCGAGCAGAAACACGATCAGCCCGACGAGCACCAGCGCGAAGGTGAGCAGATAGGGATGGTAGAAGGAGAGCACAGCCATGCCGACGATCGTGATCATCACGACGCCCGTGCCTTCGACCAGCAGCGTGGCGAGGGCCTTCTGCTCCGAGGCGACTTCAAAAAACCGATTGACGATGTCGGTGGGGTTGCGGCCGTCGAATGACTCGATCTCTGCCTTGGCAAACCGCACGGCGAAGTCGTGGGCCGTGCGGGCGAAGATGCGTCGCTGCAGGTATTCGACCACCAGCACCTGCATCGCCCGCAACAGCGCCGCAAAGAGCAGGAAGGCGAGCATCACCAGCGCCAGCACGATCACCGGCCAGAGCAGCACACCGAAGGCGACGACATTGACGAGCGCCTCGATGGCGGCTGGCGTGGCGATCGAGAGCAGCCCTGTGCCGAGCGCAAAGGCAAGAATCATGTACACATCGCGGCGCTCTAGCCGCAGGATCGCCATCAGGCGAGCCCAGGGGGCCTTCTTGGTGGCGTGATGACCGTGATGGTGCGCAGAGTGTGCCATAGGGGTTTCGCGAGGGTATCGTGACGAAACCCGGCCCCCGGAGCCATGGCAAATTGGACTAACTTACGCACCTGGCATCGTAGCCCGGCCGAGGGCCGCCAGCCGCGTATCGGCGGCTGCCGAGGGAACGCAACCGGCCGCTCGGGCCAGCGCCATATGGCACCAGCAATCGGCCTCCAGCAGCGACCGCTCGTCACCGAGCATGTCGCCGCGGTGGGCGACGGCCAACACGCTCATGAGATCGCGAACCGTGGCAGCATGGCGGCCCATCAATAGCTGCCGCTCGGCCAGGCGCCGGCCGTGTCGCCGGATGTCGCGATCGATCCGCACTGCTGCGCTGCCGAGCAGTCGACGAGCATGGCGAACATGCTGCCGCAGCGTGCGATCGAGAATCGTTCGGCCATCGGGGGACGGGGCCGTGGCGAGTCGCCCGACCCGCCACGCCAGCCACTCCAGCGCAGCTCGCTGCTTTGAACTGCCGATCGCGGGATGATGCTTCGCAAGCCCCTTGAAGAGCGCCAGGCCAAGCAGGTCGCTCTCCCCTTCGTAGATCGTCGCGGCAAAGTGGTCGTGGAAGGAATCGCCGAGCGGATGCCCGACGAGAAACGCGCGGCCGCCATGCACACCGAGGGCGTCGATCGCGCCGGCCCGCACGCATTCGCTCGCGATCACCTTGGCCGTGATCGCTTCGAGCTCTCCGCTCTGACCGGCATCGATGGCCGCCGCAGCCCAGCCGGCGAGGCTCTCACAGGCGAGCACCGCGGCTGCGAGGCGGCCCAGACGGCCCTGCACGAGTTCTCGTGAGCCGATCGGCATCCCCCAGGTCTGCCGCCGCATCGCATACTCGGCCGCCTGCTCGAGCAGGATCCGCAGCGTGCCGGCCGCCTGCGCCGCGAGCGTCACACGGCCACGGTTGAGCCCATGCCAGACGATCTTCATGGCATTAGGCAGCGCGAGAAGATCTCGCTCATCGATCGGAAAGCGATCAAACTCGAGCGCGTTGTTGTGGGCATGCTTGAGCGGATGAAGCGGGTAGCCGACAAGACGGAAGCTGGCGGTATCCCGCTCGGGAAGTCGCACCAGCACGACACAGGCCTCTCCATCCCGCTTAGCCAACACCTTCACGAGCCGGCCGTAGGTGGCCCCGGTGATAAACATCTTCATGCCGCTGAGCACGGTGCGGCCGTCGTGGGTTTCAATCCGCGCGGCCGCCGCTCCCAGGTCACAGCCCGCATCGGGCTCGGTGCCGCCAAAGATCGAGAGCGGCTCGCCGCGGGCCAGCCCCGGCAGATGGCGGGTCTGCTGCTCGGGTGAGCCAAAGGCCGCCAGCGCCGTCACGGCGCCGATCGACGAATGCACTGAGAGCATGCCGGCGGCGGTTGGCGCAACCGCCGCGATCGTGGTGATGCTCGTTGCCAGCTCCTGCATCGTGCAGCCGGTGCCGCCAAACGCCTCCGGCACGGCCAGCCCCCACAGGCCCGCCTCGCCGAGGGCCGCTTCGGCCGCCTCAGAAAAAAGCCCGGTGGGAGACGGTGGCGGATCGCTGATGGGAGCGATGCGGGTGTCGACAGCTGGCAGCGGATCGTAGAGCGTGCCTTCCTCCCGGAGGGCGGCGATCGTCTGCATCGACCGTTCGAGCACGGCGGCCACCGCCTCCCGTGGTGGCGTGATGGCCCGCCCCGCCGCGGCGGCCAAGCCGTCGTCACCACCCCGGCCGCGCCAGAGCAAACCCGGCAGCCAAGCCCGGCTGCTTCCAAGCGTGGGAGTCCGGCGGTCGCTCCCGATCGGGATGAAGGCCATCCCTGTCGGCGGCTCATTATCGGCAGCGGTCGATCGCCTCGCTGCGTCGGTCACCCAGGCAAAGTGATCGGCGATCACCGGCCGCTTGAGCTTGAGCGAGGCGGTCGCTTCGCCATGCGCCGCATCGAAGGGGCGGCCGATGAGCACGGCCCGCCGCACCCGCCACGCTCGTGGTAACGACGCCTGGCAGCGGGCCAGCCGCCGGGCCAGCCAGGCAAGCACCCGCGGGTGGGCCAACGCCGCCCGCTTGCTCAACACCCTCACGCCCATCCGCCTGATCGCAGCGCGGATGATCGCCGGCTCCGGCACGATCACGGCCACCGGCCAGGGGCAGCCTTCGCCCAGCACGCAGATCTGCGCCACCGCCTCGTCTTCGGCGAGCTTCCGTTCGATCTCGGCCGGCGGCACCTTCACGCCCGTCGCCAGCACGATCGTGTCGGAGAGTCGGCCGGTGATTCGCAGCTGGCCGTCGGTATCGCAGCTGGCCAGATCGCCCGTCTCCAGCCAGGCGTTGGCATCGCAGCGTGTTTCCCGACCATGGTCGCCGGTCGGCTCGATCACGGCCACGGCCCGGCAGGGCGTTCGCACGAGCAACTGCCCGCGGGACTCAGCGCGGTCATCGAGCCGCACCTCGACGCCCAGCAGCGGCAGGCCGACGGCCCCGGGGCGATTGATACGCGGGTTTGACAGGGCCACCACCGGCCCGGCCTCGGCGAGTCCGTAGCCTTCCACCAGCGGCACGCCACGGCTGGCAAAGCAGGCGGCCGTTCGCTCCCGCAGCGGCGCTCCGCCCGACACACACACCCGCACGCGGCCACCGAGCGCGGCGGCAAGATCTCTGATTCGCCCGACGGCCACACCCTGCTCGAGCCGTTCGAAAAACGCCGGCACGCCGAGGATCACCGTCGGCGGCGTGATCCGGCAGGCATCGAGCACCCGCAGGCGATCGCTTACCACGCTCAGGCAGCCGCCCCGCACGACCGCCGTGTAGAGATCGCCCACGCGGGCCAGCGCATGGCTCATCGGCAGCCACGAGAGCCGCACGTCATCGGGCTCATCGAGAAACACGTCGGCCGACGCGAGGGCATTCATCGCCAGCGCCCGCTGGCAATGCACGATGCCCTTCGGAAGCCCGGTCGTGCCTGACGAGAGCACGATCGTCGCCGGAGCCTCAGGGTCACAGGCTGCAGCGTGGCTGGCAACCGCAGCCCGCACGGCATCACGATCGACGGGTTCCGCAGCAGCCCGCCACGGCGGTAACATTATTTCAGCAGGCCCCGCTGCGATCCGCGGCCCTCCACCGCTTGCCACCATCTTCCGGAGGCCAAGCCATGAACACTGCTCGGCCAGTTCCCTTGGGCTCGCGTCGGCATGGAGCGCCACATGCACCACGCCCGAGAGCAGGCAGGCCAGATCGACCGTGATCCAGTCGATCGAATGCGGGCCGACATGGGCAAGGCGATCCCCGTGGGTGAGGCCAGCCGCGGCGAGGGCATCGGCCACATCGAGGGCCCGCTGCACGAGCCGGCCCCACAAGATCTCCGGCCCACCGCCGATCACATCGATACAGGCCGGCCGATCAAATGAATCGCCGCAACGGGCAAGCATCAGATCGACGAGCGTCGTCGACTGCCCGCCCTCTACGGTCGCCCGCTCCGCCTCGCGTTCGGCGACGATCGGATGCATCGTGCTACTCCACCCGCTCACAGGCCACGGCGATTCCCTGCCCCAGCCCGATGCACATCGTCGCGATGCCAAGCCGCGCGTCGCCGTGCCGCATCGCAGAGACGAGCGTCGTCGTGATGCGGCCGCCACTCGCCCCGAGCGGATGACCGATCGCCAGCGACCCGCCCCGCACATTCACGCGTTGTTCATCGAGGCCGAGCGTTTCGATGCAGTAAATCGCCTGGGCGGCGAAGGCCTCGTTGAGTTCGATGAGATCGATGTCGGCAAGCGTGAGGCCCGTGCGATCGAGCAGCTTTCTCACGGCCGGCACCGGCCCTGTGCCCATCACCGCTGGCGGCACACCGACGACCGCCGTGCCGATCACCCGCACCAGTGGCGCAAGCCCCTGCCGCTCGGCCTCCGCCGCACTCATCACGAGCAGGGCCGCGGCGCCATCGCTCACAGGTGCGCTCGTGGCGGCTGTCACCGTGCCCACCCGTGGCAGAAACGCCGGCTCGAGCGCGGCCATCGCCTCGAGCGATGTGTCGGGGCGAATCGACTGGTCACACGCGGCTTCCAGTAGGCCGCCCGCCTCGTCGTGGCCAAGCACGGGCACGATCTCGTCGGCAAAGAGCCCGGCGGCCGTGGCCGCGGCGGCCCGGCGGTGGCTCTCGAGGGCAAAGGCTTCCTGCTTCTGCCGGGAGATGCCGTGGGTGGCGGCCAGATGTTCAGCCGTCATTCCCATCGAGAGCATGCCGCGGCTCGACCGGGCAAACACCTGCGGATGGATGTCGATCACCGAGTCCATCGGCAGATGCTGCATGTGCTCCACGCCTCCGACGACCTGCACGTTTTCCGCGCCGGCAGCGATCGCATGACAGGCCTGGGCGAGGCCCTGAAGCGACGAGCCGCAGAGACGGTTGATCGACGTGCCGGCGGCCCCAAAGGGAAGGCCGGCCATCAGGGCGGCGCAACGGGCCACGTTGCCTCCTTGCTCTCCTCGCTGCTGCGTCGCGCCGAAGACGACATCTTCGATCGTGTCGGGATCGACCCCGCTCGATTCGACCACCGCCTTGATCACGGCCGCGGCCAGTTCATCGCCCCGCACGTGGCGAAACACGCCCCGCTCGGCATGCGAGCGGCCGATCGCCGTGCGGCAGCAGGCGACGATGACCGGCGTGGTGGCAGGATCGCGGGAGGCAGGCTTCATGAATGGTGGGACAAAACTCGTTGTTAGTCGGTGGTAAAGCGGCCGTCGGTACGAGCCAGATCGAGCAGGCGTTGCGGCGGGATCATGCGGGTGCCAAGCGGGGCGAGCGGCTCGAGGCGACGGATGATCTCGGCCGCACCGAGCGAATCAGCCCAGGCGAGCAGGCCGCCGCGAAACGCCGGAAAGCCGAGGGCGTGAATCACAGCCAGGTCGATATCGCGGCCGTCCCGCACGATGCCTTCGTCGAGCACCCGCACCGCCTCGAGGAGCATCGGAATCACGAGCCGGTCGGTGATCGTGGCCGCGGTGGGCTGCGTGTCGGGGAGGGCGTATGACGCGAGGATGGTCGGCACCCCGTCGTCGGGCCGGTCGATCCGCGCCCGCTGCGGGTTGCCGTCGACGGCCGCGCGATAGCGATAGAAGCCGCCGCCCGTCTTGCGGCCAAGTCGGCCCGACTTCACGAGCGCCGGAATCACCGGCGAGGCATCGATGCGATCGCCAAACGCCGTCGCCATCACGAGGCCGGCATAGAAGGCTGTATCGAGGCCGATCATGTCATAGAGCTCGATCGGCCCCATCGGCATGCCAAAAGCCCGCGCCGCCCGATCGATCCGCTGCATGTCGACGCCTTCACGAAGAAGCTCTACCGCCTCGTGCAGGTAGGGCATCAGGATGCGGTTGACGAGAAACCCGGGGCTGTCTTTCACGACCACCGGGCACTTGCCAAGCCGCTTCGCATGGGCCACCGCGGTGGCCACGGTGACATCGCTCGTGGCCGGGCCCCGCACCACCTCCACAAGCATCATCCGCCGCACGGGGTTGAAGAAATGGATGCCGCAGAATCGCGTCGGATCGGTGAGCACCTCGGCCAGCTTCGCAATCGGGTTGGTCGAGGTGTTGGTGGCGATCACCGTGTCGGGGCCGACGACCTGCTCGATGTCGGTGAGCACCTGCCGCTTGATGTCGGTCCGCTCCACGACGCTCTCGATCACGAGGTCGGACGCGGCAATGTCGGCGAAGCTCGTCGCCGTGCGGAGCCGGCCGGCGAGTGCGACGGCCCGTAATGGATCGACCCGCTTCGTGTCGCGATCCCAGGCCGCCTCATCGAGGATGCCGCCGAAGCTCGCCGCGATCGCCTCCGGCTGCACGTCGACGAGCGTGACGGCGTAGCCCGAGCGGAGCTGCCGAGCGACGATTCCCGCCCCCATGATCCCGGCGCCAATCACGGCGGGGGCCGTGATCTCACGCGGCTCAATGTCACCGGCATCGTCGAGCCCCGGATCATGCCGGTTGCGTTCACCAATTTGGAAGAGTCGCACGAGCTGGGCCGACACTGGCCCGCGGGCCAGTTCGGCAAAGGCCCGCCCTTCGATCACAGCCGCCTCGGCAGCCGGCACGGCAGCGCCGGCCAGCATCGTCTGCAGGATCGCCAGCGGCGCGGGGTAGTGGCCGCCGGTGCGGCCCATGATCACGGCCCCCGTGGTCGCCTCGAGGAAGGCCCGCTCGTCAGGATCGATCAGCATCGCAGCCGCCTGATCGCGGCGCCGCTCGCGGTGCGACTCGGTCGCGCGGGCTTGTTCAATGAGCATCGAGACCGAAGCCAACGCCTGCTCGGCGGCCACGCACGCATCGACGAGCCCCATCCGGGCGGCCGTCGCGGCATCCACTGCCTCACCGGCGGCGGCGAATTCCACCGCCGGCCCGAGGCCGACCAGCCGCGGCAGCCGCACCGTGCCGCCCCAGCCAGGTAGGAGCCCGAGCTTTACTTCGGGAAAGCCAAGCCGCGTGTGGGGCGCGTCGGTGGCCACCCGCAGGTCGCAGGCGAGGGCGAGTTCCAACCCGCCTCCCAGGCAGACCCCATCGATCACGGCCACGCTGGGCCAGGGCCGGCTCGAAAGCCGGCCGAAGAGCGACCTCCCTGCGGCACAGAGCCGCTCGATTTCGGGAGCGGCCAAAGAGTGGATCGCCGCCACCCGGCTCATGTCGGCTCCGGCAAAAAAAGAGCCCTCGCGGGCTGACGCGATCACAACGCCCGCCGGCTCAGGGCCGGATTCGAATTCGTCGAGCACCGCCGCCAGATCGGCAAGCACCGCGGCCGTGAGCACGTTTTGGCTGTAATCGGGCACGAAAAACCGCACCACGGCCACCCCTCTCTCAAGGTGCTCGACGGCGAGGGTGCGACGTTCCCGGCCGATGGTGGTCATGCAAACAGTTCCGTCAAAAGGCTACCGGTATTCAATTTTGCATCACTCCTCGAGGGCTGCTCTGAGTTTATCTGGTTGGCGAAAAGGAGTCGTGTCAGCACCCCCGGCTTGACTGCACGGAAAACCGCCTGACAATCGACCGGGAACGATAGGCCGGTAGCCCCGGTCCCCACGCCGCGGGAATGGCGGAATTGGCAGACGCGCTAGGTTGAGGGCCTAGTGGTAGTAATACCGTGCAGGTTCAAGTCCTGTTTCCCGCAGTTTCTTTGTGAAGGCGACCATGTCAGACGCCCCCGTGCCTGAATCTCCAGCGGCTGAAATTCCGCAGCCCGAAGCCCCCGCAGAGCAGGCCACGCCGCGGCGGATTCCCATCGGCACCCAGCGGGCGGGTGTGAAACTGCCGTCGCTGAAGCCGAAAGTTGAATATGTCACGTCAGCACCTGCGATTCCCGCGTCGACCGTAGGAGCTTCTCCGACTGTGGTTGATCCCGCGGCTGAACCTCCGGCCCAACCCCTTGCGGCTAACACCTCGACACCCGCAACTGAGACCGCTGACGGGGCCCGTCCGTCGCGTAGCGGTGGCCACGGCCGCCGCGATCGGCGGGGGGGCAACGAGAGTAAAAAGTCGCCGTTTGCTGATGTCCTACCTCCACAGAAGCGGGTAGCCGTGCCCAACCTGCGGGCCGATCTCGACGAGGATCTCGAGGCCGACTTTGCTGCGGCGGTCGAGGGGATTGCCGTCGATGAGTTGCTTGAGAAGACGGCGCCCACTCAGGCCGAGAAGCCGCTGGAACCAGGCCAACGGGTCACCGGCACCGTGATCGCCATCGGCCCCGACACCGCCTTCATCGATCTGGGGGGCCGCCGACAGGGCGCGATGAAGCTGGTGGGCCTCTTCAACGATGGCGAGGAACTTCCCGCCGTCGGGCAAACGATCGAGGTCGGGATCGGCGGCCGCAACGAAGAAGACGGCCTCTATGAAGTCGCGCCGGCCAATCGGGCCATCGCGGTCGAAGACTGGTCGCAACTCGATGTGGGCATCATCGTCGAGGCCCGCGTGACCGGCACCAACAAGGGTGGCCTCGAATGCGAGGTGGGTGGCCTCCGCGGCTTCATGCCGGCCGGAGCGGTGAGCCCGTGGCGGGTGGAAAACCTTGAAGAGATGGTTGGCCAGACGCTCGAAAGCCTGGTCACGGAACTGGTGCCGGCCGCGCGGCGGCTGGTGCTGTCGCGGCGGGCCGTGATTGAGCGGCAGGCGGCCGATGCCCGCACCAAGATGCTCGAAACGCTCGATGTGGGTGAGCAGTTCGACGGTATCGTGCGGAGCGTTCGCGACTTCGGTGCGTTTGTCGATATCGGCAACGGCGTCGAGGGGCTCGTGCATGTGAGCCAGCTGTCGTGGGAACGCGTCGCCAACCCGGCCGAGGTTATGCAGCCCGGGCAGAAGGTTCGCGTTGTTGTGAAGAAGGTCGATCGACAGACCGGCAAGATCGCCCTCTCGGCTCGCGACCTCATCGAGAGCCCGTGGGCGAAGGCGGCAGACAAATATCACACCGGGACCACGGTGACGGGCACGGTGAGCCGGATCGCCGATTTCGGCGCGTTTGTGCGACTTGAGCCCGGCGTCGAGGGGCTCGTGCATGTGTCGGAACTGGCGTCGCGTCGCATCCGGAGCGTGGCCGATGTTGTGAAGGAGGGGCAGGCGGTGGAATGTCGCGTGCTCTCCGTCGATCCCGACGAGCAGCGGATGTCGCTCTCGATCAAGGCCCTCGAGTCCAAGCCGGCCGAGCCTGCTGGCGACGAAGAGTCGGCCGCGGCGGCAGAGCCCGTCGCCGAAGAGCCGGCGTCGGTGAAGCGGAAGCGAAACACGCCGCTCAAGGGAGGCCTCGGCAGCCCTTCCGACGGCGCCCGCTTCGGCCTCAAGTGGTGAGCGGGCGAGCACCAGCGCCCCCCGTCGCTCGCCAGGCATTCACTCAGCCTCGATCGAGGCCGACATGGCCCCTTCGGAGCGAGCGAGCCGGGCATCGGCGCCGAAGGCGTGGATCTGATCCAGTTTCAGCTCCGCATGCTCCTTCGTGGTCGTGAGCACAATTGCCTTGCCATTCCGATCGACTTCCTTGGCCAACGCGAAGCCCCGCTCGGGCGGATGGCCAAAGAGCTGCTTGAGCATGGTGATCACATATTCATAGGTGTGGTCGTTGTCATTCCAGAGCACCACATGGTAGCGGGGCTGCCGTCGCGGGGGGGAGCGAGGCGTGGGGGTCGGCGCGACGGCGGGCTCCACATCATCGGCGACAGGCATGGCACTGGCGGCGGAAGGCATCGGTCTGGCACACTCCCGGGGCAGCTTACATATTCGGCTGCCATAGTATATGGCTTTCCCTGGGAGAAGCGCCCCGTGCTCGACCGCCGCTTTGTCGCCGACAACATCGACCTCGTCACCACCAACTGCCGGCAGCGGGGCTCCACTGCCGACGTCGCCAGATTCGCCGATCTCGACCGGCTGCGGCGAAGCCTGCAGGCCGATATCGACGCCCTCAACCAGCAAGCCGGGCAGGTCAGCAAATCGATTGGGAAGGCGGCCGACGAGGCGGAGCGGGAGGCGAAGAAGGCCGAGGGCCGGCGGCTGCGGGAGGAGGTGGCGGCCCTCGAGGCCAAGCTGGCTGAGATCACGGCCGACGGGGATGCGATCCTGCGGCAGATTCCCAACCTCACCCATCCGGCCGCGCCGGTCGGGGGCGAGGCCGACGCGGTCGAAGTCTGTCGTGGAGCCACGCCGATCCCCACGTTTTGCTTCAAGCCGCTCGACCATGTCGATCTCGGCAGCCATCTGAGGCTCTTTGACTTCGAGGCGGGGGGCCGCGTGGCGGGCCACGGGTTTTATTTTCTCATGAACGACGCAGTGCTGCTGGAGTTGGCCCTGCAGCGGTATGCCGTCGACCTGCTCCTGCGGGAGGGCTTCACGGTGATGACCACGCCCGACCTCGCCCGCGACGTGATCCTCGAAGGCACCGGCTTCATTCCCCGCGGCCCCGAGACACAGATCTATTCGATCACTGACAGCGACTTGTCGCTTGTGGCCACAGCTGAGATCACACTCGGCGGCGCCTTCCATGAGCGGATCTTTTCCAGTGACGAACTGCCGCTCAAGCTCTGCGGTATCAGCCACTGCTTCCGCACTGAGGCGGGGGCGCATGGCCGGGCGACGCGGGGCCTTTATCGCGTGCACCAGTTCACGAAGGTGGAGATGTTTGCCTTCACGACACCGGAGCAGAGCGAGGCGATGCACGAGCAGCTGCTCGATCTCGAATGCAAGCTCTTCGACGGGCTCGGCATTCCCTACCGCGTGATCGACACCGCCTCCGGCGATCTCGGCGGGCCGGCCTACCGGAAATACGACCTCGAGGCCTGGATGCCGGGCCGGGGCGAGGCGGGCGAGTGGGGCGAGGTGACGAGCACCTCCAACTGCACCGACTATCAGGCCCGTCGGCTCGGGATTCGGTTCAAGAAGGCGGGCGAGAAGGGCACGCAGTTTGCCCACACGCTCAATGGCACGGCGATCGCGATCAGCCGTGCGATCATCGCGCTGTTGGAAAACCACCAGCAGGCTGACGGGTCGGTGACGATCCCCGAGCCGCTGCGGCCCTGGATGGGCAAAGACCGCATCGCCCCGGGCGTGTGACAGCGATCCCGGATCCTCGTAACATTTCTGACAGGAGCCGCCGATGAATCACCTGGCAGCTGATCCCCACTGGCGACTCGACCCGAGGCTTTCGATCGAGTGGCGGCTGGCTTGTGTCCGCGAGTATCTGGCACGGCTTCCACTCGCCCAGGTGCGGGGCATCGTGTTTGGATTGGTCGCACGGCAGGCCTGTTCGATCGGCAGCGACACCGATCTGCTCGTGATCAGTGATGATCTCCCGGCCGGGGTTCGTGATCGCATCGACC
>JAYQOK010000009.1:0-41406 GCA_038144795.1 Candidatus Kuenenia sp.
GTCATGACAGGTCGGGAGACCTGTCCTACAAAAAAACCGCGCAGCTTCGTGCTTCACGTTCGTACCTGGCCGGTGCCGGTGACTACGAATTTGTAGGTGGTGAGCTCCTTGGTGCCGCAGGGGCCGCGGGCGTGGAGCTTGTCGGTCGAGATACCGATTTCGGCGCCGAGGCCAAGCTCGCCGCCATCGTTAAACCGCGTGCTGGCATTGACCATCACGGCCGCCGTGTCGACCCGGGCCGTGAACCGGTCGGCGGCCTGTTGATCATTCGTGACGATCGCGTCGGTATGACGGGAGCCATAGCGGTTGATATGGTCGATCGCCGCGTCGAGGGAGTCGACCACAGCAATCGAGATCTTGGGGCCGAGAAACTCCGTGGCGTAGTCGGCCTCGCTGGCCGGGCCGGCGGCAGGAACGAGCGAACGCGTCGCGTCGTCGCCGACGATCTCCACACCCTGGGCAGTGAGGAAGGGAGCCACGTCGGGCAGGAACGCCCTGGCGACATCGCGATGAACGAGCAACGACTCGGCCGCGTTGCAGACGCCCATCCGCTGGCACTTCGCGTTGACCGTGATGGCCTGGGCCATGGCGAGGTCGGCGGCCTTGTCGACATAGACGTGGCAGTTGCCGGAGAAGTGCTTCAGCACCGGCATCTGGGCCTCGGCACAGACGCGGCGGATGAGAGCCTCGCCGCCGCGTGGGATCACAATGTCGATGAGATCATCCAGCTTCAGGAATTCGCCCACCGCCTCACGGTCGGGAGTGTCGACCAGCTGCACGCAATCGACCGGGAGGCCACTCTCCGAGATCGCCTGCCGCACGCTCTCCACGATGCGACTACTCGAATGGGCCGCCTCCTTGCCGCCGCGGAGAATGATCGCGTTGCCGGAGGCGAGGGCGACCGCAGCGGCATCAGCCGTGACGTTGGGCCGCGATTCATAGATAAAAAAGACGACGCCGAGCGGCACCCGGATCTTGCGGACGAGAAGGCCGGAAGGGCGGCTCGATTCCTCGAGCACTTCGCCAACGGGATCAGGCAGGGCGGCCACCGCCTCAACCCCGGCGGCAATCGCCTCGACCCGCTGGGCATCGAGCGTGAGCCGGTCGACCGCGGCCGCCGAGAGACCGAAGCCGGGGGCGGCCGCGAGGTCGAGCCGGTTGGCGGCAAGAATCGCGTCGACGTCGCCGAGGATGCGGGCGGCAGCAGCCCGGAGGCAGGCGGCCTTGTGGGCGGAGGTGACTCCGGCGAGATCGATCGCAGCCCGCCGGGCCCGAGTGGCAAGGTCGCGACAATGATCAGCAAGGACGGTCATGTCCCAATCGTAGCAGACTGCACGAATGCCGCCCGCACCTGAGCGACCGCATGGACTCGCACGATCTGGACCCCGGTCGCAGCAAGATCAACGGCCATTCGGGCCGTGGCGGCATCGAGTTCGTCGCGGGTCGCCGGGCGGCCGAGAGCCTGCTCGATCGCCTTGCCAATAAAGCCCTTGCGGGAGTGGCCGACAAGGATCGGGGTGCCAAGATCAAGGAAGCGGGCCGCCTGGGCCATGAGTTCACGGTTATGGGCATGGGTCTTGCCAAACCCGATCCCGGGATCGAGGCAGATTTTTTCTAGCGGGATGCCGGCCGCCAGCAACGCATCGCGGCGGGCGGTGAGGTAGGCATGGATCTCGGCCACGACGTTGTCGTAGCGAGGGTCATCCTGCATCGTCTGCGGCGGGCCCCGCATGTGCATGGCACAGATCCCGGCCCCGCTCTCGTGGACGACATCGAGCATCGCGGGATCTCCCTCAAGGCCGGTCACATCATTGATGATCTCGGCACCCAGTTCGATCGCTCGCCGGGCCACGGCCGCCTTCGACGTGTCGATCGAGACGGGCAGGCTCGACTCTGCACTGAGCCTTCGGACAACCTCTGTCACCCGTCGCAGTTCCTCGTCAGCGGACACGGGTGTCGAATAGGGACGCGTGCTCTCGCCACCGACATCGAGGATGTCGGCCCCATCGGCAGCGAGCTGTAGTCCGTGAGCCACCGCCGCATCAACCGAATCGTGCCGGCCGCCATCAGAAAAACTATCGGGCGTGACGTTGACGATCCCCATCACCAGCGGCCGCCGGAGAGCACTGCCGGCATATGGCACTTCAAGCCGCAGGGTGCGAAGCTGCCAATGGGATGGCAAAGTGGGCATTGGCATGCAAGTTACCATAGCACCCACGTCCAAATGCACGAACAAGCTCAGCGTGTGATCTGGTAGATATCACTGCAATTCGATGTTGTGGACCTGCGTTCCATCGCCTGTCACCTCGTACGCCAACCCAGCCGTCTCCAAGAGGCCATACTTTTCCGGAATAAAGACCTGCGGGCCTGAACTCGACGGATCGTCGGCGCTCACTCCATCCGGTCCGGCGGCTGGTTTCGATGGCCCCGTCACTGCGACGGCAACCCCACCTGGTACCACCCCGTCAATGCGATAGGTGCCATCAGGAGCAATCGGTGACTGAAGGAGCATCCCCTCTGCCGGCTGAAACATCACGAAACCCGACGTCAACGGTTCACCCTGAAAAGTGACCTTTCCGCTCACACTTGCCCCTGATGAGCCACAGCCCACAATCCCCAGGAGACAAAGCCCCACAGCCATAAAAAGCAACTGTCTCATTAATTTCGCGATTCCTTTCCGCTTGAGGCTAGTAATCACCGACCACTTCGCCGTCGGCCACCTGAACGAGACGCCACCAGGTGTTAGCAGCGATATCCTTGTTGATCGACCGGATGCTACCGTCTCCAACCGCCACATTCATCACGCCAGGATGGGCAGAGGCGGTCGAACGGCGGACATTGCAACCAGTTTGCCTCTGAACTTGCTGCGGCACTGATGCCGTACCAGAAGTCAGTGCACCAGTGCCATCATATCGAGATCCGCCTCCAAAAATTGGCATCCAATCCAGATTCCAATCCCCATGTGACCAAATGGTGCCAGCACCGCCACATTTTTGGAGTGACTCTGCAAACGCGAGAGTTTTTGACGTGCCGTCCTGCATGTCTTGCAGTTTTCTGACAGCGTTCCGAATCGGCTGCTTGTTGGCAAAGGCCTGAAAGTTCATCTCGTAGGAAGCATACGTCCAGTCATTATTATGCGTTTTGCTACTGCTCGTGGAATCACTTGGGCAGACGAATTCCTTAACCACCTGACCCCGTACCGCGCGATTACCTCTACCACCTGTAACTCGATTGTTTGCATAACAATCGCCTTGAGCGGCATCGAATAGGGCTGTCTGTTCGACGTAAGGGAGTAAGTAAAAGAAGAGAGTACCCCGGCGGAGTGGCGTCCCCTGTTCCTCGTAAGCCGGTGGAAAAGACTTGCGGGAGTCGTGGTAATTGTGAGTTGCGAGGCCGAGTTGTTTCATCTGGTTGATGCACGATGTGCGGCGAGCAGCCTCGCGAGCGGCCTGGACCGCCGGCAGGAGGAGACCGATCAACACGCCAATGATCGCGATGACCACCAAAAGCTCAACGAGCGTGAAACCAGATCGGATTTTTTGAAGTGGGTGCATAAAAACCGTCTCCTCGTGCAAAAGCCAAAAACTATCAATGAAAAAATGGCATCAGACAAAATCGTCCGCAGATGTTCCGCCCCCCGCATCCACAAGTGATGCGACCGACTTTCTGACTATAGGCACTCTGGCTGTGGGGTCAACCCAAAAGATGTGAAAACTGAGAAGAAAATTTGTTTCTTCTCAGTCGTGGGTGACACGAGTTCATGCTGTTGAGATTTAGCACGATCTGACGTGAATACGCGTATTGATTGATTGATCCTAGTGCCATTTTGGAAGGGACAAGCCTCGCGTGGCCTCATCGACCTTAAAGTCGATGAGGGTGAGCCGATCGCGGCGAGCAATCGTCCGTGAAGAGGTTCGCTCAGGCTTCCAGCCGCGCTACCAGGGCTCTTCCATGAGGCCGACGATCTGACGGGCCATTCGCTGGATGCCCTCCTGCTGTGTGCTTACGACCGAACGGCCGTATTCTGGCACCAGCATCGCAGCCTGCCCGACATCGACGCTGGCCGCCGGCACCGGCACGGCACCTGAGGCCAAGACGGCTCCGCCTCGGTCGGCCCACGTGACAAGCGTTTGGATGTTCATCTCAACCTGTCGCGACTGGTCGGTGGGACTCTCCACCACCATGCGCTTGGTGTCGGCGACGATGCGGCCGGTGAGCACGCTGTCGGCCCCCGTGGCCGACCCAACCACCTTGAAGGGGGTGCGTTTCTCGATCTCCTTGCAGACCGCTTCGGTCAGTCGCTCGCCGAGATCGATGCCCGGTGTGGTGCGAAAGCTGTCGGACTGAAAGACCGGCACATAGATCGTCCGCACGTTGGGCGCGTAGAGTGTGTTGTTGCCAAACCGGTACCCCGCGCAGCCGGTGGCCACCAGTGCGATCGTGGCGATGATGAAGCCGCAGAGGGCTAAGGAAGAACGTGCCATCGTGGTACCCGGTGCGGCCCGCCTCGGCCGGCCCACTAACGAATCTGTGGCCCAGCCCCCGAGCCATCCTGGCGAGCAATCATCTCATCGGCCTCGGCCATGGCGTCGAGTTCCGCCTCTTTCAGGGAATCGGGGTTGAACAGTTGCGTGAGCATCGGCAGCGGGTTGTCGGAAACATCCTCGAGCCCTTCAATCTCACCGAGTTTCGAACGGGCCCGCTCAGCGAGCATTGTTTTCGGATAATCGCGGGCGATCATCGCGTAGTAGATGCGGGCCGCGGAATAGTGTTTGCCCTTGGAATAAAACTCGGCTCGTGCCCAGTGTCGAGTCGCCTGCTGGGCCGCGATCTCGGCCCGGGCCTTCATCACGCGCTCTTCATCCTCGGCGGAGAGTTGATCGGGAAACTGCACGAGCACCTGATCGGCGAGTAACTCGGCCTCGTCAAGGACACCTCCTTCGTACGCGGCTCCCTGATAGGCTTGAAGCTTGGATTGCAGGCCAAACAGGTGGGCTGCCAGCAGGAAGTCACTGTCAGGGTATTCGGTGCGAAGGAGTTCGTAAAAATAGTCGGCATCAAGCCACTGGCGGTCGACGAAGTGGGCATTGGCCGTCGCCATAATGCTGTCATCCGCGAGGTCACCACGGGGATCGTTAAGCCGCACGTGCTCAAAGGCCTTGAGAGCTCGCCCCGGAGTGTCAAAAAGCGGCCGGCTGCGGTCGACGAGATTGGGCACGATCACCGGCAGGTGAAGCTGCTCGTCGATGGCGAGCCAGTACTGACCGATCAGAAACTGCCGCTGGGCGACTCGGTCGAGGTAGCGGGTGTTGGCATATTTCTTCACAAGCTCGGTGTAGGCGTCTTCAGCCTTTGGGTACTGGTCGGTGAAGAACAGGCATTCGGCGAGTTGCCACATGGCATCCTCCTCGATCACCGAGTCGGGCCAGCGGTCGATCGCTTTCTTGTAGAACGAAATCGCCTTCTTGTACTTGCCCTGCCGAAACAATCCGTCGCCTTCGGTGAGGGCTTCGCGAGCTACCGGCTCATTGGGACCCCGGCCGGTCATCTTCTTCCACTGCTTACGGATGGTTTCACCTTTGAAGAGGTTGAAGCCGGCGTCTGCGGATGCAGCGACATATTCCGACGAGAGCACGTCAGAATCGGCATCCTCGCCGAGTTCCTCAGCCAGATGATCCTCCTTCGCCTTGGCGGCGGCATCTTCACCTGTCCACGGCCACTTGGGCATCTGCAGCGTCGCACAGCCGCTGCTCAGGGAAGCAGCGATCATCAGGAGGGCTGCGAGCCAGCGGGCTGCCCGAAGACGGCGACCGAGAAGATTGGCGAAATAGGTATTCATGATCGCGCGGAGTTCGCCTCCGGCGGCCGCAGGCAGGTGAAGCTGCTGCCAGGCGTCTTGTGAGCCCGCCAAAAGCCGGAGTCCGGCCATCGCGTCGCGGGAGATCGAGATGACCGACCGCTTGCCGCGGCGGCACGCCGAGCAGAGCACGCCGCCGTCGAGCATCCCAAAAAATGTGCGGGCGGAGTCGCCGACAGTTGCCTGGCACTCCGC
The DNA here is from genome assembly GCA_038144795.1 of Candidatus Kuenenia sp. Lineage (GTDB taxonomy): Bacteria > Planctomycetota > Planctomycetia > Pirellulales > UBA1268 > CACORA01. The sequence continues at coordinate 6,053 of JAYQOK010000009.1, forward strand.
ACAGCGGAAGAGAGCCGGCCCGTGGCCGACAATTCGCAGAAGGCCCAACTCAAAATGGAGCACCGCAGTCCGTATGGTGTCGTCGTCAGGCGCATCATCGGCCACCTCAGCCATGGCTTCAGATGACGTGGCCGGGCGGGGGCTAGAGAGCGTGCGGAGCGTGGCGTGCGCGGCATCAAAGAGGTCGGGCTGTGGGTCGGCGTCAGCCGTAAGAGCGTCGAGCAGTTCCACGACGTACAAAGCTCCATGAAATGCTTTCAGACTGCCAACGCGAAACCGATCCTCGAGCGTGGCTTCCGTCAAAAGATCGAGCCCGCCTGAGAATTTCCGGAGGACGAGTACCTGACAGGCTGAAAGCAGGTCAAGGGCGGCATCGAAACCGCTCTTCGGTCGCCACGCTCCCTTTGCCAGCCCCCGCACCTTGCCAAGCTCACGGGTGTAGAGCGTGGCGACGCAGCTCGTCTCACCGAACGGGATGGAGCGAATGACGATGGAGCGTGCCTTCTCAGCCGGCATAGTTCTGTGCCTTCGCGAAGCTGCCGCCCGCGCCGTGGTTATGATTGGCGGCGGACCACCGGCCGGGGCGGAACCGGCAGTCCAGCCATTTTCATAACGCTTCGTTCGCGAATTCGCATCCGACGGCGGTCTCCCGTGGAGCGGTCATCATGACCGGTGAGGTGGAGAATGCCGTGAACGAGGTAGTAGGCCATTTCCAGGTGTGGTGTCCAGCCCCTGCGGCCACAAGCCAGCCGGCGTGCCTCTCGAGCTGCCGTCTCGGCACTCATCACGATGTCACCGCGCAGCACAGATTCTTCGGGCATGCCGAGGTCAAACGTGATGACGTCTGTCGGGGTGGGATCGCCGAGCCATTCCTTGTGGAGGGCCGCAATGCGGCGATCGTTGACCACGAGAATAGAGAGTTCTGCCCGTGGGATTCTCTCGGCAGCGAGGGCGGCTCGTGCCACCGTGGCGAGTCGCTTCACATCGACAGGCACCGCCCGCTGCCTGTTGGAGATTTCAATAGTGATGTCCGCCGCAGCGGAGTGGGCACCGGGAGCGTTGCGAGCCACGACTAGGCTGTCCTTTGGTCGGGATACTTCACTCGGCCGTGATAGACCGCCGTAAGGCTCTTCACAAGACTCTGTTCAATCACCTCGAGATCTTCGAGTGTGAGTCCGCAGTCATCGAACTGTCCGTCGAGGAGCCGCTTCATGGCGAGATCATGCACAAGGCTGGCAATGCGGGAAGGGGTCGGCTCAGTGAGGGCCCGGCTGGCACTCTCGGCCGCGTCTGCAAGCATCAACACTGCCGACTCACGGGTAGCAGGCTTCGGACCGGGATAACGATAGGTCTGCTCATCCACCTCCGGGTCATCGGGGCTGGCCTGCTTCCGCTCCGTGGCCCGGCGATAGAAATATTCCACGAGCGTTGTCCCGTGGTGCTGGGCGATCAAGTCGATGATCGGCCGGGGTAGGTTGTACTGCCGCGCGAGTTCAACGCCCTCCTTCACATGCGCGATGATGATGAGCGTGCTCATCGCAGGCATCAGTGACTCGTGGCGGTTTTCCGCCCCCTGGTTTTCCACGAAGTAGGCGGGCTTGAGCATCTTGCCGATGTCATGAAAGTAGGCCGCAACGCGAACCAGCAAGCCGCGGGCGCCGATGGCGTCGGCGGCGGCCTCACCGATGCTGGCCACGTTGATGGAGTGGTTGTAGGTGCCGGGCGCACGGCGGACGAGTTCCTGCAGGAGCGGGTGGGCGACGTCGCCTACTTCCAGAAGGCTCAAATCAGTCAGCACGCCAAAGGCACGTTCGATGAATGGAAGCATGCCCGTCATCAGGAATCCGGCCAGCAGCGTCCATACGCCGGTACGCGCCGCCTCGTAGAGCAATTGCACGCTGAAAGGCCGCTCCTCAATCAGGTTTACGCCGAGTTGCGTTCCAAAAGCAACGATGCCGGCCCAGAGGCCCACATAAATCAGCTTGCTGCGACTACGAATGCTCCCCATCCAGAAGATTGCTGCCGCTGAGGCAGCGGTCAGCGTGACGTAATCAGACAGGCCACGGCCCAAGCCGACAACCGAGACAAGAGCCACTTCAGCCACCAGCAGGAGGGCAAGATCTTCGTCGTAAGCAATGGCAATCGTCATTGCAAAGACCAACAGAGGGACAATTTCAGCCCGCCAGGCCTCACCAGCCGCAAACATGCAGAGCACGACCGTGGCCACAGACAGAATCACCAATCTGGCGACATCACCAAGATCATTGAGGAGGTCGCGATGATGGAGGTGAATGTAGAATCCGGCCAGCGTAAACATCGCGACAAACAGGCCGAACAAGGAGGCGGCCCGGCCGGCACGGCTGCGGGCATCCTGCTGATCGACGTATTCATCGTGCTCCCGTTCGAGAAGGGAAAGCGTCTCGGCATTCATCGGCACGCAGGCTTCTGCCAGTACGTCGCCGGCCGCATACCGGACAAACTGAGGCGGAGTCTTTGCAATGGCGTCCTTCTTGGCCTTCGCCGTGGCCTCACGATCAATTTCAAGAGAGCCCGACAATCGCGGTTCAATCCACATCGCCAGATGATCAGCGATTGTTCCCTTCCCGAGTTCCTCCTCGATACGAGCCTTGAGGAGCACCTTGGCCTCGCCGAGAAGCACCGTGGCGACTGGTACGCGGATGGTCTCCACAGCCTCACCGAGAGGGTGGATGTCGATTTCCGTCTGGCTGCCTTCGTCGATGCCGTGTTGAATCTTTTCGAGAACGCCGAGCTTTTCCGCTTCCGCAAACGCCCGGTCAATGGCCTTTTCAAACGCAAGTTGTTTGTCTTTGGAGTCGAGCCGTCCACGGAAAAGCTGAAACTCCTTCTCGGCCTCGCTGATCCGCTTGCGGTTTTCGAGTTCCTCGGGCGACAGTTCGGAAGCCACGGCAGGTGGTTTCTTGCTCGTGGACGGGGGACGGTCGAGATTCCCGGCCTCGCCTGTCGAAGGCGCGGTGGGGTCAGCGCCAACATCCGGGGGCTCCGGGGCAACCGGCGCTGGGCTACCGGTGGGGTTTGCCGTGTCTGCGGGGGGTGGCACGGGAATCAACTGAAGCGCCTCTGCAGCGTTGGGAGCAAACTCAAGCCATGCCTCCCGGGACACACCGGCTAGGGTGTCCGACGCAGCAATTTCTAGAACTCTGTTTTTGAGGCCATCGCGGAGGCGGATGATCGGTGCCTTGTCCTGAGAGTAGACAACCCGAACCTGGGCGGCGGCCCGCTCCTGAGCGGTGCGGGTGCGTTCAGGATCGGGCTTCTCAAACGGCACGCGGGCGACGATCCCTCGTGGTGGCACACTGCCGACACGAAATGGCAGCGGCTCAGTCCAGCCGTGTAGCAACACCATGAGCACGGCCGACGCGACAAGGCAGATGGCCAGTCGCATGATAACATCCACCCGTGAGGCGCGCTCGACGAGCCGCATCCAGAACCCTTGCGGGCCCTCAACGGAGGTGCCTCGCTTGACACGGCGACGAACAGAGGAAGGGCCGATACTCATGGTGGCAACTGACGCTGTCAGCTGTTGTAAGCCTCCACAATACGCTGGACGAGCGGATGGCGAACGATATCCGCGCCGCCAAGTGTGACGGTCGCGCAACCGGGAACACGCTCCAACCGCTTCAAGGCATCGATCAGCCCACTGCGACGATTGGGGGGCAGGTCGATCTGCGTCGTGTCACCGGAAATCACCATCTTCGAATGCATGCCGAGTCGCGTGAGAAACATCTTCATCTGTTCAACGGTGGTGTTTTGTGCCTCGTCGAGGATGATGAAAGCGTTGTTGAGCGTGCGACCGCGCATGTAGGCAAGCGGGACCATCTCGATCACATCCTGCTCCGTGAGCCGCTTGAGCAGATCGAAATCCATCATCTCGCGGAGTGCGTCGAGGAGCGGGCGCAGGTAGGGGTTAATCTTGGCCTGGAGGTCACCCGGCAAAAAGCCGAGGCTCTCACCGGCTTCGACAGCCGGCCGCACAAGCACGAGTTTATGAACCTGTTCAGACCGCAGTGCAGCCACGGCCATCGCGACGGCGAGATAGGTTTTGCCACTTCCCGCGGGACCGGAACAGACAACGACGTCGTGATCGCGAATTGCATCGACATACGATGATTGCCCCCGAGTGCGGGGCACCACCGCCCGCCCGGCCCGCTGCACTTCAATCGGTGCGCGCGTCAGCGCGGGTTCTTCGCCGACGGCAACGGCAAGCAATTGCGTCACGTCATCAGTCTCGATGAACCCACGGTCACGAGCAATCTTGTCGAGTTGTTCAAAGACTTCCGCGGCCTGAGCCACCGCGGATTCTTCGCCTTCGATATGAATTGAGTCGTCACGGGCCGAAACACCCACCCCCAGTGCGGCCCGGATACGGCGAAGGTGTTGATCCCGCGGACCGAAAACGGTCACGAGGCGTTTCGAATCGACTTCCGCGATGGTGGTGCGGGGCATCGGATCCAGCGGCGACCGCTGGGGCCGTTGGTCTCTCGGGTTGATGGGCGACTCCATTTCCGAGTATAGCTCACGGCGGCGTTGGCCCCAAACTGATGCCTGGCATCGCCCCAGAATTTCAGGCACCCCTTGGGGTGCGCGGTCGCTGAAGGCAGTTGCTTACGAAGTGGCCAGACCCGCGGACCACAGGGCCCAGGCGACGGGGGCGGCGAAGAGGAGTGAGTCAACGAGGTCGAGTACGCCGCCCAGGCCGCCGAGCGAATGGCCGGAGTCTTTCGCGCCGGCCTCCCGCTTGATGAGCGATTCGGCAAGGTCGCCGAGCATCCCCGCACCGCCCACGAGCAGGCCGAAGGCGAGCCAGCCACCCCAGGGCTGAGCAGGTACTACCAGGCCCGGCACGGCCGTCCCCAGCCTCTCGAGCACGAGCCACGCCGCGGCCGCTGAGCCAGCCAGTGACGCGGCCGCTCCCTCCCAGGTTTTCCCGGGGCTGAGCACGGGCGCCATCTTCGTTGCACCCACCAGCGATCCAATCAGATACGCGGCAATGTCGCCCGCCTTCACAACGGCCACCATGCTCACCAGCGGCAGGATCCCGAGGTAATCGGGGCCCCGCTGCTCCACGCCGAGATTCTCCACGCACAGCAGACGGAGGCTTACCATGAATGCCATCGGGATGCCCAGATAGGCGAGGATGAAGAAGCCCCCCGCCAGCCGCTCGAGCGACCGCCCCTGCGGCCGATAGCCGATCACTTCCAGCACGAACAGGCAGCCGGCCGCCACGGTGAACGCGGCCAGCGCCCAGCTCAGCGCCGCCACCGGTGCCGCGCTGCCAGTCTTCATCACAAACCACTGGGTGCCGAAGGCGACGGATAGAAACATGGTGAAGACCCCTCCGCGGAGCGTCCACGCTGGCATCAGAAGATCGTGGGCATTGAAGAGGTGCACCAATTCGTTGACTCCCCCCACGGCAAAGAGCACGAGGATCGGCAGCAGCCACCACGCCGGCGGCACTCCCATGAAGGCTGTGGCATCGGCCCAGGCCAGCGCCGTAAACGATGCGATCAGCCCGGTGGAGATAACCACGCGATTGAAGAACGACGAGGAAGGTGTCATTTCGGCGAGAGCCCTCCAAAGCGGCGGTCGCGGGCGGCATACGAGGCGATGGCGGCAGCCAGATGCGACTCGTCGAAGTCGGGCCAGGCGGCGTCGGTCACCCACAGCTCTGCATAGCTGATCTGCCAGAGCAGAAAATTGCTCACTCGCATCTCGCCCGCGGTGCGAATCAGCAGATCGGGGTCGGGCATGCCGGCCGTATCGAGCCGGGCGGCAAAGGTTTCCTCGTCGATAGCGGCAGAATCCAGCCGGCCGGCCTGTGTGTCTTCGGCCAGCCGCCGGGCGGCCTCCACGATCTCGGCACGGGCGCCGTAGTTGACCGCGAGACACAGCCGGAGCCCGTCGTTGTCGCCACACATCGCGACGGTGCGATCAAACTCGGCCAGCGTCGAGTTGGGGATGCCCTCCCGCCTGCCAATCATGCCGACGCGAATCCGCTCCCGCATGAGCAGGGCCCGCTCCTCGATCATGTATTGCTCGAGCAGGTGCATCAAAAACGAGAGCTCGGCCTGCGGCCGCCGCCAGTTTTCGCTCGAGAGGCAGTAAAGCGTGAGCTGCTCGACACCGAGCCGTGCACACTCTTCGGTGATCCGTCGCACGCTCTTCACACCGTGGCGATGGCCTTCGATCCGCGGCAGGCCCCGCTGCTGCGCCCAGCGGCCATTGCCATCCATGATGATGGCGATGTGGCGGGGCAAACGATCGGGATCGATGGCCGCCGGCTGCTCCGCGGCCGTCGCCGTCATGCGTTCGCCGGAGTTGGCTGGGGAGGAGATGGCCATGATGCTGCGGCTGGGGCGGAGGGAGGACAGGTAATGGTCTGATCGCGATCCGGGCCGACGGAAACGATCGTCACCGGCCGGCCGAGCAGTTCGCCGATCCGTGCCAGATACCGCTTCGCGGCGGCGGGCAGATCGGATTCCTTCCGTGCCGTGGAAATATCCTCCTGCCAGCCCGGCAGCGACTCATACACGGGCACGGCCTTCTTCAGATCGTCGGCATGGCTGGGAAACTGCGATGTCTGCTTGCCGTCGATCTCGTAGGCCGTGCAGATCTTGAGTTCGTCGAGGCCACCGAGCACATCGAGCAGCATCACGGCGAGTTCATCGACGCCGGAGAGCCGCGCGGTGTAGCGGGCCGCCACGGCATCAAACCAGCCGCAGCGTCGTGGCCGCCGGGTGACCGTGCCATATTCATTGCCGCGGTCGCGGAGATACTGCCCCGTCGCGTTGTCTTGCTCGGTCGGCATTGGACCGCCGCCGACACGCGTCGAATAAGCCTTGAGTACGCCGATCACCCGCTCAACCCACCGCCCCGGCACGCCCGACCCGCTCGCCACGCCGACGCCGGAGGAATTGCTGCTCGTGACAAACGGAAACGTGCCATGGTCGATGTCGAGCAACGCCCCTTGCGCCCCCTCGAACAGCACCCGCTTGCCCGCCTCGACCGCGTCGAGCAGGAAGGCGGTGGTGTCGGCCACATAGGGCCGCAGTCGCTCGGCGTACACCTCATATTGCTTCAGAATCGCATCGGCATCGAGATCATCGGCCTGACCCGCGCCGAGGAGCCGCTTCTTCACCGCCACGATGTGGGCGAGCTTGGCAGAAAAATCGTCGCGGTACATGTCGCCGAGGCGAACGGCCAGCGACCGCCCCACCTTGTCGCGATAACAGGGGCCGATGCCACGGCCGGTGGTGCCGATCGACTCACCACCAGAGAGGCTCTCGTTGAGCACCTTGTCTTCGGCGATGTGCCACGGAAACACAACATGCGCCCGGTCGCTGATCTGCAGCTTGCCGGTCACCGTCACGCCCCGTGATTCGAGGCCGTCGATCTCCTTGATCACGGCGGCCGGATCGAGCACGACGCCGCCGGTCACGACACACGCCACGCCGTCGCGGAGAATCCCGCTGGGAATGAGAGACAACTTCCAGGTCTGGCCACCCGAAACGACCGTATGGCCCGCATTGGCTCCACCGGCATAGCGGACGACGATGTCGTGCTGCTCGGTGAAGACGTCGACAAGTTTGCCCTTGGCCTCGTCACCCCATTGCAGACCGATGACGCACGTTCCGGGCACGGTGGATCCTCACGGAGAGAAGCGGACTGGCCGAAAAGAGGCAGCCGGAGGCAGCCGTGGTGAGGCCTCCCCACAGAGTGTAAATGGCCGGAAAAATGGGTCAAGGGTGGGGCTCGCCGCGTCGAGCAGGGTATGTGCTCATTGCGTCCATTGCAGCCGGAATGGCAGAAGTCTATGCGCCCAAACCGCCGGGGATCGGGCAAGGCCTCGCCTTCGGGATGCGAGGATACGCATACTCAGCGCAACCTCACCCGATCCCCGGCTTGCCGAAATATGAGGTGGCATAGACGTCGCGATGCACGTGATACCGTAATGATATGAAACAGACTTCGGGCCAGGTGTATCACGTCACGGATGCGGAGCGGGGGAAGACGCTGGCGGCGTTTCTGCGGGCGAAGCTCGGTGGCGTGCCGTGGTCGCGGGTGCAGAAGCTCGTGCGGTCGCGGCATGTCATGATCCACGGCAACGTCTGCACCGACGAGGCGCGGCGGCTCAAGGATGGCGAGGTGGTGAAGGTGCTCGAGGCGGCTGCCGCCCCGCCGCCGAAGCCGGCCGACGTACGAATCGTCTACATCGACGACGATGTGGTCGTGGTCGACAAGCCCTCCGGCATCACCACCACGCGGCACCACGAAGAGGCCTCGTGGCCCGCCCGGCGGAAGCAAGTGCAGCCCACGCTCGACGAGATGCTGCCCGGCATCATCAGTCGCGCCCTGGCCAGCCGCGGTTCGTGGCAGTCGCCTGGTGCCAAGCCAGGTGGCCGACCTGTGGAGCCAAAGAAGTCAACACGATCCGGGCCGGTTTATCCGGTGCACCGCATCGACCGTGAGACGAGTGGCCTCATTGTGTTTGCCCGAACGGTGCCGGCAGGGCGAATCCTCGCCGAGCAATTCCGGCTGCACACTACCCAGCGCCGCTACCTCGCGGTCGCCGTGGGCCGCGTTGGCGAGGGCACGATCATTTCCAATCTTGTCCGCGATCGGGGCGACGGGCGTCGCGGCTCCAAGAACCCGGCAGATGCCGACGATCCGACCGAAGGCAAACGGGCCGTGACGCACGTCAAGCCGGTCGAACACTTCGGCGACGCTTACACCCTTGTCGAATGCCAACTCGAAACCGGCCGCACGCATCAGATCCGCATTCACCTCGCCGAGAGTGGTCATCCGCTCTGCGGCGAGCGAGTTTACTCCGCGCCGCGGGGCGCGAAGGCGACGGATCGCTCTGGTGCGGCCCGTGTGACGCTGCATGCCGCCGAACTTGGATTTGTGCATCCACGGACTGGCGACGCGTTACACTTTGAAAGCCGGATTCCTGCCGATATCGCCTCCCTCATTACCCGCTTGCGACGGTAGGCCGGTTGGTGCTTTTCCTACAGAGGTCTCATGCCGAACCGCGCTTTCGCCGAGGTCTTCGGAACGTTTTGTCTGGTGTTTGCCGGAACCGGTGCCATTGTTGTCAATGACATGTTGGGAGGTTCGATCACGCATGCCGGGATCGCGATCGTCTTTGGACTCATCGTCATGGCGATGATCCACACGGTGGGCGACATCTCTGGTGCCCACCTGAACCCAGCCGTCACGCTTGGCATGTGGACGGCGGGGCGGCTGCCGGCGACGGCTGTGATGCCGTACATCGCCAGCCAGATGGTTGGTGGCGTGGCTGCCAGCCTGCTCGTGCGCGGCCTGTTTCCGCAGCATGCCACGCTGGGGGCCACACTGCCCTCCGGACCGGTGTGGCAATCCTTCATCCTGGAGGTGGTCTGCACAATGATGTTGATGGTGGTGATCCTCCGCGTGTCGAGTGGATCAAAGGAACGCGGGCTGCTGGCCGGAATCACCGTCGGTGGCCTGATCGGCCTCGAGGCGCTGTTTGCCGGGCCGATCAGCGGCGCCTCGATGAACCCCGCCCGCTCGCTGGCACCGGCTCTGGTAACCCTCCAACTTGGGGCCGTGTGGCTTTACCTCGTTGCTCCTGTGATGGGGGCGCTTGGGGGAGTGGTTGTCTACACCTTGCTGCGGGACGATGCCTGATCATGGAAACCGTCCGCTTTCGGCATGCGAACTTCTCAGCACGGTTCCCCGTCGCCTACCGCTACGCTCCGTCACACTTTTGGATTCACCCGGCCACCGCGAGCGCGGCGAGTGACGCCGGCGTCGCCAGTCTCCGCTGCCTGTGGCGGGTGGGATTTACCAAGTTCGCCACGCGCATGCTCGGTGAGTTGGTCGAGATGGCGCTTGCCGTGCAGCCTGGAGACCGCGTGCATTCCGGGCAGCGGCTCGGCACGGTCGAGGGCTTCAAGGCCGTGAGTGATCTGTTCTGCGTTGTAGACGGGGTTTTTCAGGAGGCGAATCCGGCACTGACAGCCGACGCGTGCCTGACCCACTCGGATCCGTACGTTGCCGGGTGGTTGTATACGGTCGAGGGCGTGCCAGAACCGGGCACACTCGACGTTCACGGCTACATCGCGTTGCTCAATAAAACCATCGATCGGCTTCAGTATTCACGGTATGATAATGATCCGCACCACGACGGCTGATGTCCCGGAACTCGCCCACCATTCTCGATAGCCGTGATGGGCGAATGACAAGGAGCGCGACAATGCAACTCGCGGAAGACCATGCAAAGGCTCGCTACGTGATGATTGGCGGCTTTCTTGGCGCGGGAAAGACGACGTCGATCCTGAAATTCGCTGAGTGGCTAACGGCCCGTGGTTTGCGAGTTGGTCTCATCACCAATGACCAAGGTGGGGGGCTGGTCGACACGGCGCTTGTCTCGGCCAAGCGAATGCCCGTGGAGGAAATCGTGGGGGGCTGTTTCTGCTGCCGCTTCAACTCGCTCGTCGAAGCGGCCGACTCCCTGATGCGTGACACAGCCCCCGATGTACTCATCGCCGAGCCGGTAGGAAGCTGCACCGACCTCGTGGCCACGGTGAGTCTGCCTCTTGAGCAGATCTACGGCGATCGGTTCACAGTTGCTCCGGTGACCGCAGTGGTTGATCCTTTGCGGGCTGAGCGGGTGCTCGGGCTCGCACCGGCCAGCCTCTCAGAGCATGTCTGCTACATCTATCGGAAGCAGCTGGAGGAGGCGGAGATCATTGTGATCAATAAGAGTGATCTCGTTGATCCGCCACGACTGGGCCGACTGCGGCAAGCCATCGCGGCGGTCGCACCCCAGGCAGTGATTCATGCCTGCTCGGCCCGCGATGGCACAGGGCTCGACACCTGGTTTGAGACGCTGCAGGCAGGCGTGTCACAGGCATCCGCGATTGCAGAGATCGACTATGACGAATATGCCTACGGAGAATCCCTCCTGGGATGGCTCAATGCCGAGGTGCGCATTGGCGCTGCCGACGCCGCCGAGTTCGACGGTACGGGTCTGCTCGTCGAAATCCTGTCGCGGGTTCGTGAGACGCTTGCCCGGTCGGGGCATGAAGTTGCCCACATGAAGGGCACGCTCTCTGTTGAAGGGGATCCGTTCGAACTGGCGGCCGCGAACCTCGTGCGGACTGAGGAAGAACCGGCTGTGTCGCATCGTCTTGCTGAGACGGTCGACATTGGTCGCCTGCTGCTCAACCTCCGCGCTGAGGCTGCGCCTGAGGATCTCGAGTCGGCGGTGCGGTTGACGCTCGATGCTATTGCCGCCCGCCTTCCGTGCACGATCCTGCACATCGAGCACTTTCGCCCGGGCCGCCCGGTGCCGACGCACCGCCTCACTGCTCGGCTTTAAACTGCCTTCATTCGCTCCGGATGGACTGCTGCCATGGTGCTGCCCCAAATCGCTTATCGGATGACCACCACCGTAGCGCCGCGATGCCTCTGGAAGTTTGCCTGGAACTTCGGGGTGAAGGGGATGCTGTCGGTGGAGCGGTTTAAGGCCCGAGCCAGACAGGGGATCGTCTTTCCGCCATTTCTCCATCTTTCGGTGATCAATTCCTGCAATCTGCGGTGTCAGGGCTGTTGGGTCGACGTGGCGGCACCGCGGGAGATGGTGCCGTTGCACGAACTCGACGCGATCGTGCGTGACGCCAAAGCCCATGGCAATGCATTTTTTGGCCTGCTTGGCGGCGAACCATTCCTCCACCCCCAGCTGCTCGACCTGCTTGCTGCGCATCGCGACTGTTATTTCCAGATTTTTACCAACGGCCAGTTGATCACGCCGGAAATCGCCCAGCGGTTGCGGGGGCTCGCCAACGCGACGCCCCTGGTCAGCATCGAGGGGGATGCGTCGGTGAGTGACGTGCGACGTGGATCGCGAAACGTGCTCGACCGGTCGTTGCGTGGCCTCCATGCCTGCCTCGATGCGGGGCTCGTGACGGGTGTGGCTTCCAGCCTGTGTCGCTCCAACCTCGATACCCTACTTACGGAAGATTGGCTTCGGCGACTGATCGACCTGGGGGTTCATTACGCGTGGTTTCATGGGTATCGCCCGGTGGGCCCCGATGCCACGCCGGAGCTCGCGCTCTCGCCCGATGAATTGGTGCGCGTGCGGCGGTTCGTGGTGGAGCAGCGGGCAAAGCAGCCGATTGTGATCGTCGACGCCTACTACGATGGTGAGGGATCGGCGTTGTGCCCGATGGCGACAGGCCTCACGCACCACGTGGGCCCATCGGGTGGCATTGAGCCCTGTCCGATAATCCAACTGGCGGTCGAAAACGTCGGTGGAGGTTCGTTTTACGACAAGGTCACGCAGTCGGCCTTTCTGGCCGACATGCGGCAGGCAGCCGCCGGTCACAGCCGGGGCTGCGTGGTCCTCGAAAACCCACGCCTTGTTCTCGAGATCGCCGATCGACATGGGGCTCGTGATACGACCCAGCGGGGAACGGCGCGGGAGGAGTTGCTTGCGATGACGCCCCGATCGAGCCAGGATCTTCCGGGTCGTGAAATTCCCGAAAAGCATTGGATGTACCGCTTCGCCAAACGATATTGGTTCAATGATTTTGGTGTCTACCGCGCCGCGGAGGAGATCGCGCAACGATGAGTGTGAAAGACGATGCCGCGCCGCGAATCCTCTACTGTCGGTGCGCCTACGCGCAGGTGGTGCCGGCCGAGGTCAAGGCTGCCGTGCTCGAGGGCCTCGCCACATCGGGAGTTTCCTTTGAAGCCGTGCCCGATCTATGTGAGATGGCCGCCCGCCGCGATCCGCATCTTCAGGACCTCGTTCGCGGAGCCCCCCATCTGAAGATCGCCGCCTGTTGGCCGCGGGCTGTCCGCGGGCTGTTTGCATTAGCCGATGCCCCGCTTCCCGACGAGGGTGTCGAAATTCTCAATATGCGAACCGACTCGGCTGCTGCTGTGCTCGACGGCCTTGCGCGGGGAGTTACCGCCCGGGAGGCCACGCCATGAGCGTCGCGATTCTGCCGCCGAGAGTCGTCGTCTACGAAGGGAACGGTGCCGATCCTCTGCCTCCCGCTGATCGGGGCCGGCTTGTTGCCTCCTTGCTCGATCGTGGTTATGCCGTGACGCTTGCCGGTGCGAGTGCCGCCACAGCGGCGCCCGATGGGGCCTTCGTGGTGATTGGGCGGTTTGGCGGTGGTCCACCAGACGTGGCGGGCGTAACGGTCGTGGTCTGTGACATCACCGGCGCGTCTGTTGACGAGGCGGTGCAGGCTGTGGAGGTGGCGCGTGGTGATCGGCGGATGAATCGTCCCGACGGGGCGGTGGACGTTGGTCAGCATGCTGGCCTCGAGGCGTGGAAGCCGTGGTTTCCCGTTGTCGATCCGGCACGGTGCACCAACTGCATGCAGTGCCTGAGCTTTTGCCTGTTCGACGTGTACGGCGTGTCGGAGAACCACCAGTTGCGAGTGGAAAAACCGGCGAACTGCAAGGTGAACTGTCCGGCCTGCTCACGCGTCTGCCCCGACGTCGCGATCATGTTTCCGAAGTATCATGCCGGTCCCATCGACGGTGGCCCGGTGTCGGAGGCCGACGTCACTCGTGAAAAAATGAAGGTTGACATCTCGGCGCTGCTCGGCGGAGACATTTACGCCAAGTTGCGCGAACGGAGCGCCGAGGCCCAGAAGCGATTTTCACGCGAGCGGTCGGCCGATCAGGCCCTGGCCGAGCGGCGTCGCTGCCTGACCAAACTCGCTGAAGCGGCCTCCATTCCTCGTGAGGTGCTCGACGCCCTGCCGAGTCCCGAGGAAATTCAGCGACGGGCGGAGGAGGCGTCTGCCCGTGCTGCGGCCGCCAAAGCGGCCGCAGAGGCAGCCACCTGACATCAGCCTGGTTAAGAGGGCATACTAGGTTCTGTCTGAAAAGACTACCGTGGGCTGGAGAGCGGGCTGCTCTGTTCTTTGGCAAGAACGGCGAAGCAGCCAGAGGGCAAATGAGACGCTCAAAGCTCGGTACTGGGTTTTCAGACAGAGCCTAGGGCTTTGGAGGTTGTTCGATGTCAACTGCCGATCCGTCATCGATTCCGTTGGCGATCCTGCCGGCGCCCGTGCCGCCCGCGCTGATTCGCTCCCGACCGCCGCACCCTTCAATTCCACAGACAAAGCCCAACCGCGATGCACTGCTGGAGGCCATTCGACGCGGCATGGCCCACGTCCGGGCCGTGCCGCCGCTGAGCATGGACGAGCTTCACAGTCGGGCCCCGTCGGCACACGCTTAGACCCGGCTGGCCGAGGTGTATCTACACTAAGCCGTCGTGCTTTTAAAAAACGAGTCGTGGCGCGATGCTCTGGCGGCTGTGCCCTTTGAAAAACGGCTGCTCCTCATGCCCAAGTGCCTCCGCGAGGAGAATCGCTGTCCGGCTCCGTTCGACGAATTCGGCCTTCTCTGCAAGCAGTGTGGTCTCTGCTCGATCCAGGATTTTCAGCATGAGGCCGAGCGGCTCGGCTACGCCGTGCTGGTTGCCGAGGGGTCGGCCCTCGTGATGGCAATGATCCAGACCGGGCAGATCGAGGCGATCGTTGGGGTCAGCTGCCTGCCGGTGCTGGAAAAAACCTTTCCGCACGTGCAGGCAGCGGCGGTGCCGGCGGTGGCTGTTCCCCTGTTGCAGGACGACTGCATCGACACGACGGTCGACGTTGATTGGGTGTGGGATTACATCCATCTCGAGGCGGCTGATCGCTCACGGCGGCTTGATCTGGGCAGCCTGCACGATCGCGTGAAGACCTGGTTTGACCGGCCCGTGCTCGACGAACTGATGGGGCCGCCGCAGGGACATGCCGAGGAAGTGGCCCGCAATTGGCTTGCCGTGGGTGGACGTCGGTGGCGGCCGTTCCTCGCGGCTTCGGTGTACGCGGCGTTGCAGCCGGACCAGGGCGGCGGGCAGCAGCTTATCCAGCGAATCGCGGTGGCCGTCGAGTGCTTTCATAAGGCCTCCCTCGCGCACGATGACATCGAGGATGGCGATCTGGAACGCTACGGTGAGCAGACGCTGTGTGGTGAATACGGCGTGCCGATCGCCCTCAATGTTGGTGACGCGCTGATCGGCGAGGGCTACCGGCTCCTTGCTGAGTCGGGCCTTGACGGTGATCGCGTGCGCGCCGCCGTCTGGGAGGCATCAAC
Organism: Candidatus Kuenenia sp.; assembly: GCA_038144795.1. Classification (GTDB taxonomy): domain Bacteria; phylum Planctomycetota; class Planctomycetia; order Pirellulales; family UBA1268; genus CACORA01. Next base: position 21,242 of record JAYQOK010000009.1, read on the forward strand.
TGCCCAGCGGCTGCTGTGCCGGGGGCAGGGCGCGGAACTGGCTTGGAGTCGTGATCCGTCGGCGTTGTCGAGTCGCCAGGTGCTGGAGATTTTTCGTCTGAAAACGGCGCCAGCCTTCGATGTCGCTCTGCAACTCGGCGCCATCGCTGCCGGTCGCGTTGAGGAGTTTGCCGCCGCCTTGCGGGCGTACAGTGACGCGGTTGGTGTCGCCTACCAGATCAAGGATGACCTTGAGGACCTCCTCGACGATGCCGGACTTCTTCGCGATGCAGCAGCACGCCCCAGCGTCGTTATCGCTCTCGCCGCCGAGCGGGCGCGGGGCGACGACCGCGTGTTGTTGGGGGGGCTGGCAGCCGGTCGGCCCGAGACCGCGATCACCGCGGAGCGCTTGCGGGGGGCAATCCAACTCGCCAAGGCTGACGAAAAGGCGGCGCTCTTGCTGGAAGGATACAAAGAGCAGGCGGTGCGGGCCCTCGACGGATTGGCCGATCCGACACTGAAAGGCCTCCTGCGGCGGATCGTCGCCCGCATATTCAACGAACTCTCGTTTGAAGGCTACTGCCGGGAGCAGGAAACGAAGGCACGAAACCGCGAGGCGGCGCGGGCAGCCGGCGACGGGGCGGCCTCGCCCATGGCTTCGGCATGAGCCGGCGACTCCAGATGATCCAAGTGGCCCGGTTGGCCAAACGGTCGCTGGGTGAATCGACAGAGTTGGTGGCCACTTTTCTTCGTGGGCTTGCCCTCCCCGATGGTGGCTATGCGAACCGGGACGGTCGAGCCGATCTGTACTACACACCGTTTGCCCTCGACGCCCTCCTCGCGCTCGATGCCCTGCCGACCGACGAAACGGATTCTGTGGCGGCCGGCCGCACCCGGCGGTGGCTCGATGGGTTCGGCGCTGGTGCAGCGCTTGACTTTGTCCATAGCTGCTGCCTTGCCCGGGCATGGGCTGCACAGCCGGCGGCCGTCTTTCGGCATGATCACCGCGCTGCCCTAGCAGAGCGCATCGCAAGTCATCGGGCAGCCGATGGCGGCTATGCTGCAGTGCCCGATCAGCCATCCGGTACCGCCTATGGGTGTTTCCTTGCGGTCAATGCCGCTGCGGATCTTGGCGAGCCCATGATGCCTCCAGCAGACCGCAAGAGTGTTGCGCACTGTCTCGAAACGCTGCGGAGTGGCGATGGTGGCTGGGCCAACACGGCTGGGCAGCCAATCGGCTCCACAACGGCCACGGCGGCGGCGATAGCCACGCTCGTGTCGCTGGAAATACCGGTGCCGGAGGGGGCGGCGGAGTTCCTCCTCGCCCAGCGTCATCCGGCTGGCGGGTTTCGGGTGTCTGTCGACGTGCCGATGCCCGATCTCCTCTCGACGGCAGTGGCATTGCACGCGCTTGATGCAATTGATGCCCCATGGCGCGATTCCCGCGACCGCACGCTCGACTTCCTTGACTCGCTGTGGTCGGCCGAGGGAGCCTTCTACGGGTCGTGGGCCGACGATCATGCGGATGCCGAATACACGTTCTACGGGCTTGTGGCCCTCGGTCACGCAAGCGTCTGACAAACCACGTGAATCAAGCCATGAACGGCCTCAATGTGCTGGAGTCTGCTGAGTTCACCGCCTGCCGCCAACGGGCTGTCGACACGCTCTTGGCGGCGCGCGAAATCTCTGGCCACTGGAGCGGGCAGCTGTCGTCGAGTGCCTTGGCCACGGCGACGGCCGTCACCGCCCTGCGGCTGGTTGATCGTCACGTCCATCGCAACGCGATCCGTCGCGGGGTGGCGTGGCTAATCAACACGCAACTGCCCGAAGGTGGTTGGGGCGACACCCCGGCGAGCTTGGGGAATCTTTCGACGACGCTGTTGTGCTGGGCGACGCTCGGTGCCGTTGCTGACGAATTGACTGAAAACGATTCAGGGGGATCTGACATCAGCGATTCGATCGCACGGGCCGCCGTCTGGATCTCCGAGCGCACCGGTGACCTCAAGGCGGCCCGCATCGCTGCAGCCTTGGCAGAGATCTACGGGAAAGACCGCACCTTCAGCGTGCCGATCCTGACGCTTATCGTGCTCTGTGGACGGTTTGGTGATCCCCGGGACCCTGCCGTTTGGGCCACGGTGCCGCAGCTTCCCTTCGAACTGGCGGCACTCCCGCAGTCATGGTTCCGCCTTGTGAACATGCAGGTCGTGAGCTACGCCCTGCCGGCACTGATCGCGATCGGACAGGTGCGGCATGCCCATGCGGCTCGCCGCGGACCGGTCACCTTCGTCCGCTCCCTCGCAGTGGACCAGACGCTCGGCACCCTCGCGGCCATTCAGCCGCCCAATGGCGGCTTCCTGGAGGCCACGCCGCTGACATCATTCGTCACCATGAGCCTCGCCGGTATGGGCCGGGCCGATCATGCGGTGGCCCGCCGTGGCGTCACCTTTCTTGTTCACTCGCAACGAGATGATGGCAGTTGGCCGATCGACACAAATCTGGCCACCTGGGGCACGACTCTTTCCGTGAACGCCCTGGCGGCAGGCGGATCCCTGCCGGCTCACCTTGACGCGCCCGCGCGTGAGTCGATCCGAGAGTGGCTGCTTGGCCAGCAGTGGCGCGACGTGCATCCCTACACGGGAGCGGCTCCCGGGGGCTGGGCGTGGACAGATCTGCCGGGGGGAGTGCCGGATGCCGATGACACGAGCGGGGTGGTGCTGACGCTAGCACATCTGGAACGCCATGAATCACGGGCGATACCAGCCACTGTTCGTGAGGCAGCTGCCGCTGGTCTGCGATGGTTGGAGAATCTTGCCAACCGGGATGGTGGCATGCCCACGTTTTGCCGAGGCTGGGGACGACTGCCGTTCGATACGTCATGCCCGGACATCACGGCCCATTTTCTGCGGGCTTTGGCCATGTGGTCGCGTGTCTGTAATGGCGACGTCGCTGCCAATCGGGCGGTCGCCAAAGCTCGTCGCTATCTCGCGTCGACCCAGCGTCAAGACGGCTCATGGGTGCCGCTGTGGTTTGGAAACGAACATCATTCGACGCAGGAAAATCCAGTCTATGGAACGGCGAAGGTGGTGTTGGCCACCGGCGACGTGCGCGGTGTCGCCTGGCTTGTGCGGGCGATGGCGGATGATGGTGGCGTGGGAGGGGGGCCGGGACTGGCTCCGTCGATCGAAGAGACGGCGGTAACGGTCGAGGCGTTGGCCGGTTTTCTCTGTGGAGAAGACGGAACGGCCGAGCTTCGACGGCAGGCTGCCGGAGCTGTTGAGCAGGGCATCCACTGGCTCCTGTCCCGAACCGCGGGAGGTCGAACCTTTCCTACGGCTCCGATCGGACTCTACTTCGCCAAGCTCTGGTACGCCGAGGATCTCTATCCTGTCGTCTTCACTGTTGCGGCGCTCGAGCGGGCCGCAGCGATCAGCGCATCTCCGTGAGCGATACCCGAGGCAGATGTTCACCATCTCCCCGCACTGCCTCGACGATTGCGTCCGCCGCCTTCATCCAGGCCGCGGCTGGAGTGTCCCAGCCGGCTGACAGCCGGACCATGCCGCGGAGATCTGTTGCGGTGATACCCAAGGCGTCGGCTCCGATCGCGGTGGTGATACGTGACGTCGAGTCGCTGCCGGCACTGCAGGCAGATCCGGTTGAGGCCGCCACCCCGGCCCGTTCGAGTCGACTGACGAGCTTCCTGCCATCAGCTCCCGGGATGATCAGTGCCGAGGTATTCCACAACCGTTCCGTCTGCTGTCCCACTATGACTGCAACCGGCAATCGTTCCTGAAGATGACGTTCAGCGGCATCGCGGGCTGCCACTCGCGTGTCAATCCCGGTGGCGATCTCCTGTTCGCGGGCCTCGAGCGCGGCCAGCATGGCCGCGATCGCAGCGACGTCTTCGGTGCCGGCGTGCCGACCGTCTTCCTGCGGGCCACCGCGATCACCCCGAAACGCCGAGCCATCGATCGGGACGACCAAAAAACCGACACCCTTCGGGCCGCCGTACTTGTGACCGCTGCCACTCACCCAGTCGCACTCACCAAGCCCGCGGGCCGGCAGTTTGCCCAGCCATTGGGCGGCGTCGGTATGAAAGGCGATGTTTCGCGCATGGCAGAGCTGTGCCACGTCGCGCCACGGCTGCATCGTGCCAACCTCGTTGCTTGCCGCCATGATCGACACGACCCCGGGAGGGAACGGGGCTGCATCGAGAAGATCGGCAACCGCTTCAATCGCCACGACGCCTTGACCATTGACCGGAATTTCCCGTACCCGTCCCGGCATCGCCGCCAAGAACGACTCGCGCACGCATGGATGCTCGATGGCGGAGATGATCGCCTCCCCGTGGGCTGGTGCAGACATGCCAAGGTGACGCGCCAGCATGTTGACCGCAGCCGTGGCGCCCGCGGTGAAGATGATCCGAGCGGGATCGCAGACGAGCAGATCAGCGAGCCGTTCTCGACAGTCATCGAGAAGGTCGCGGGCTGCCGTGGCCGCCGCATAGAGGCTCGATGGGTTGTGCCAAACCCGATCGGTCACGTCGAGCCAGGCCCGCCGAGCGGCAGGATGGAGCGGCACGGTGGCGTTGCAGTCGAAGTACAGCACGAGAATTGCCCGACTAGGATTCGAACCTAGACAAAGGGAACCAAAATCCCTTGTGCTACCGTTACACCATCGGGCAGGAAGCCGAAACAACGATTTCCCTGCCACTATAAAGGATTGATTCGGGATTATCGATCCAGGTGACGCCGGTTGCGGGGCTCGGGGGGGTTTGACTCCGGTCTGACACGGGGCTCAAACTATCGACGCGTGGCTTGCGTTCACGGTGTTGTTTTACGGGCGCCAACCTACGGGAGACGAAAGTATGGACTCGGCTACTGTTGACGTGTCGGCTGGGCGGAGCGGAGCGGTCGCCGCCGAGGCCGAGGTGGTTGCGGATGCCTATCGGCGGATGCGGGAGTCGCTCGCCAAGGTGATCGTTGGGCAGGAGGAACCACTCGAACTCATGCTCACGGCGTTGTTTTGCCAGGGGCACTGCATCCTCGAAGGAGTTCCCGGCCTCGCTAAGACGCTGATGATATCGACGCTTGCACGCCTCTTGTCGCTCAAGTTCAACCGTATTCAGTTTACGCCCGACCTGATGCCCGCCGACATCACCGGCACGGAGATCCTTCAGGAGGATAAATCGACCGGCCATCGCGAACTAAAATTTGTTCAGGGACCGATCTTCGCCAATCTTGTCTTGGCCGATGAAGTGAATCGGACGCCGCCAAAAACCCAGGCTGCCCTCTTGCAGGCGATGCAGGAATACCATGTCTCTGTCGCAGGACGAACCTTTGAACTGCCCCGCCCGTTCTTCGTACTCGGCACCCAAAACCCAATCGAAAACGAGGGGACCTATCCGCTGCCCGAGGCTCAGTTGGATCGGTTCATGTTCAAGGTGACGGTGGACTACCCGTCGTTCGATGACGAGTTGCGAATTGCCACGACGACCACGGGCCGGCAGAAGATCGATCTCACTCCGGTGATGGGTGAGGCCGATATCCTTCGGGTTCAGGGAATCGTTCGCGACGTGATCGTGGCGGAGCCGGTAGCGGCGTACGCGGTGCGGTTGGCGCGGGCGACGCGGCCTGCCGACGAGGCGTCTTCAGCCGACACCCGTCGCTGGCTGACATGGGGGGCGGGGCCCCGAGCCTGTCAGTCACTCCTCCTTGGGGCGAAGGCTCGGGCCCTGCTTGATGGCCGTCCGAACGTGTCTTTTGCAGACATTCGTGAGATGGCTAAACCGGTGCTGCGGCACCGCCTCGTGGCAAGTTTCACCGCTGAGAGCGAGGGTGTCTCGACCGACACGGTGATCGATCGAATCCTCACGGAACTTCCCGAACTCGAATGATCGCGGCGGTACGAGTCGTCTGCCTCTGACCTGACGGCTCTCTCTGGATATCGTCTTCATGGTCACGTCGCCCTCCTCTCCGATGCCTCCCAACATGCGGTTTGTTGATCCGCCTGGTCTGGCCCGCATCGCGCGGCTCGAGTTGGTCGCCCGCACGGCCGTGGAGGGGCTCCTGTCGGGGCTGCATCCGAGTCCATTTTTTGGCTCGAGTGTCGAATATGCCGATCACCGCCCCTACACGCAGTCGGATGAACTGCGAAATGTTGACTGGAAGCAACTCGCCAAGACTGACAAATTGTACGTGAAGCTTTTTGAGGACCAGACCAACACTCGGATCACCGTGATTCTGGACACCTCCAAGTCGATGGATTTTGCAGGAACCGACGGAGGGATCACGAAACTTGACTACGGGCGATTTCTGGCAGCGGGACTCTGCCATCTCGCCCTCAAGCAGAACGACGCTGCAGGCCTGGCCACATTCGACTCGCAGATGCGGGCCTATGTGCCTCCACGCTCAATCCCCAGGCACTTTAGAAACGTTCTTGCGGCCCTCGACTCCGCAGCGCCTGGGCCGGAGACGCAGGTCGGAACCGCGCTTCGCGAACTCGCGGGGCGGGTTCCGAAGCGAGGCATCGTCGTACTCGTCAGTGACCTGCTGGATGATCCTGGCGCAATCGGCACGGCGCTCGCCCTGCTCAAGCACCAACGGCACGATCTGGTGGTGTTTCATCTGATCGATCCGGCTGAACGCGATTTTCCCTGGGAGAAGACGACGCAGTTTCGCGATACGGAAGGCGAAGGGCGACTTGTTGCCAACCCGCGCGCGGTGCGGGCCGCCTATCTCGAACGCTTCGCCGCCTTCCGTGCAACGCTCCAGTCGGCCTGTTTCGAGCGCCGAATTGGCTATGAGTGCATCGACACATCACAGCCCTACGACCAAGTTTTAGCCGCCTACCTTGCCCGCCGGGTCCGCCTGACCGGCTGACGATTCCCTGCCATGCTCAACCCCGCTCTCCTCTGGCTTGTTCCCCTCATCGCGATTCCGGTGCTGCTGCATCTGTTGAATCTCTTTCGTCTGCGGACGATCGACCTGCCGACATTCCGATTTCTGATGGAGAGCTATGTGCAGCAACGCCGGCGAATCAGACTGCTGGAGTGGCTGCTGATGATGTTGCGGACGGCAGTCGTGGCGGCAGTGCTTTTCGCACTGGCACGACCAGTGGTGGAGCGGTATGGCGGATTGTTTGCGGGCGGCCGCTCCAAGGACGTGATCTTGATCGTCGATGCAGGGATGACCACCGGCCTGGTTAGTGACGGTGTCTCCGGGCTGCATCGTCTGCGCGAGGCTGCTCGTGTGGCAACCGATCGACTTGTCGCAGGAGATTTCGTGACGCTGGTGCGGGCCGGCATGGAGCCGCGAGTAGTCTATCGGGCGCGGAAAGGCGATGGCAGGCGACTGTCTGCCGAACTCGATGCGATTGTGCCCGATCCGGGTACGGTTGATCTCGCTGCGGCTGTGACCGAGGCTCTCGCAGGCCCGCCACGCGGTCCGCGAACACTCTGGATTTTCAGTGACAACGGTGCTTGTGGCTGGAACCGGTTTGCCGACCATCCAGTCAGTCGCTCGATCCCGCCCGACGTTACCCTGGTGGTCGTAGACGGTGGTGAGCGTCGCGAGGTCGCAAACCGGGCGGTTCTCGGCGACGCGCCCCGGGCGCAGAAGCCTGTGGTTGGCCTGCCAGTCGACCTCACGGTTCGAATCGATGCGACGGCCGATGAAACCAACCACGATGTGCCCGTCTCGGTGTGGCTCGATGACGAGCTCGTGGCCTGCGTTCCCATCACACCTCAACCAGGTGGACCGACGACGAAGCACCTTGCCGTCGTGCCACCGCGGGCGGGTGTGCTTCACGGCCGGCTCGAGATTCCGGCCGATGCCTTTCCGGGAGATGATGTGTACGAGTTTGTGCTCAATGTGGAGCCCCGCGTGGGGGTCCTTGTGATCGCGTCGCCGCGGGTGCAGCCGCTCGAGGATGCGGCGCTCTTTGTGGAGGCCGCGCTCTCCGCGCCGTTGGAAGCATTGGCAGACGGGCGTTCAGGGGCAGAAAAAACTGATGGCGACGCGGAACGGTTGCTTGCCCGCAGCCTCGATGTCACTGTTACCCGGGCTGACGTCCTCCAACAACAGCAGGTGAACGAGGCCGACGTGATCGTGCTCGCCGATGCCTGTCCCGCAGGAGACCGGCTGCGCTGGATTCGCAGTCGAATCGAGGAGGGGGCCGGAGCCGTGGTGTTTGCGGGTGAACGGGTCGACCGCCGTGCCGTGGCAGATCTCGTCAGGATCGAGCCATTGCCATCGGCCCGCAAGCCGGAGAACAACGAGGCACGACAGGCGGAAAAAGAACGACTTGAGCGGCTGCGGCAGCCCGTCGTGACCCTCGGCGAACCGGTCGGTGACCCTGACGACGAAACAGCAGTGAAGAGGATTGAAACGGCGGATCGCTCTCATCCCGTCTTCGCCGCCTTGGTAGATGATCGGCCGGTCGGCGATGCCAGCGCTGCTGATGATCTGTTGGAAACGCTTATCGTGTTCCGCCATGCGCCGCTCATGATTGCCGACAGAGCCACAGACAACGTCGATGACCAGCGTCCGCCGGTGGACGTGATTGCCACACTCGGCGACAGCACACCGGTGGTCGCGGAAACCAGGCTGGGCCGCGGCCGAATCGTCATTTCGGGCTTGGCCGCGACCCCCGACTGGTCTAATTTGCCGGTGCATCCGGTGTTTGTGCCGATCGTACTACGCTGTATTCAGCATGTCCGCCCCAGTCGTCATGTGGCGATCGCTGAGAGCGTCCGCCCGTATGAGCCCGCTCCAGTACGACTTGACATCGAGTGGAAGCGCGGCATGGTCCAGGCCAGGCTGCCCGATGGTGAGACACGACCAATCGAGACGGTGCCCGGCGACACGCACCTCATTGGAGCGCTGAAGGATACGAGGCAAACGGGAATATACGAATTTGATTTTCAGCCGCCACCGAATGGCGACCTGAGGCCAATCCGCCTTGGCATGGCGGTCAATCCCGAGATCGAGTCAGCGGCATTCGCGCGGCTTGATGAGGCCGACGTGCGTGCAACCTTCGGCGGCCGGCCGCTTGAGTATTTGACAGGCACCGCGGGCGATCCGGTTCTCGCTGAGCAACTTGGTGGCAGCCGCGAAATTTGGCGATGGCTGATTGCGGTGGCGATCTCTTTCATGCTGGTCGAGTTTCTGCTCTCAACACTGGCGCCAGTGCGATCCACGTCTGATGGACAGACACCAGGTGGCTGGCGAGAGCGGCTCGCGATCACGCTCGGCCGCGCCGTTGGCAATGTGGAGCCCGTGACATGAAACGCCGGATGACAATCCATCGACACTTTCGGGAGTCATTCCAATGAGTAGCGCTAGTTCCTTCGATCGCTCTGCGGCGCTGATTCGCGTCGTTTCTCGCACCCGCGCCGGCTTGGTAGCCACAGTGCTGGCGGCGGGCTTTTGTCTGGCGGTGGCGGCTGCCCTTGGCTGGGTGGTTGGGGGGATCGTGCTCGATCTCGCGGCGCCGCTGCCGGTGGGGGGCAGGGTGATTGTCTTCGCAGGCTGGTGGAGTTGTGTAATCGCAGCGGTTATCGCCTTTCTGCTGGTGCCGGCGATTCGTCGTCCATCTCTCGATACCGTAGCTATTTTAATTGAGCAGACCCTTGGTGGCATGCATAACCGACTGCTGACGGTGATGGATGTCGTGCGTGGTAGACGGAGTGATCCCGTCGACAAAACTGTGGATAGCCGGGGAATGTTTGAGCGACTGGTCACCCAGACAGCCGGTCGGCTCGACGGGTATCGATCAGGGCGGGTGATCAAGGGACGAGCATTGGCCCGCAACGTGGCGCTGGTCATCGTGGCTGCTGCCGCGTTGGTCTGGATGGCGATCTTCTTGGGCAACCGTTTTTCAATCACGCTCTCTCGGTTGATCAACCCCACGGCCGACATTCCACCGGCCACCTGGCTGCAGTTGACGAGCCCGGGGCCTCTGGAGGTACTCGAGGGGGAGTCATTCGAAATCGGCTGTGATGTCGCGCGGGGTGAGGTCGCCAACGTATCGCTCGTGCTCACTCCGGTTGACGGTTTGCCAATAAAGTATCCGCTACGAACGATTGCCACGGGCCGTTTTGCTTTGACGCTGGACGGCCTTGATGCCAGTAGCACATACCGACTGGAAGGGGGCAACACGTGGACGAAGACGTATCCGATCATGGTTCTTCGCCGACCGGTCATCGAAGAGGTGGCAACCAGCATCCGACTCCCGAGCTATATGCGGATTGACGAACCGCTCGCGGTTGCGGCTGACGCCGTCAAGGTCGAGGCTCCGTACGAATCCAATGTGGACTTTTGTGCAACCCTCTCCGGTGACGTGGTGGATGGTGGCGTAAAACTTCTGGAGCGATCGGTTGAGCAAAGGATCGTGGAGCGGGTGGATGAACAAATCTGGTTCGAAGACGATCTGCCACGGGATGCGGTATCGCCCGATATTTGGCGCTGGACGACAGCATCGGCCGCCGGTGGGTTGCGGGCATTTATGCTCGATGGTGGAGTCCCCATGGCGATGAAAACGCGACTGAATCCGTTGCTTCTGCCGAAGGATAGTCTGGATTCCAAGGCAATCTTCGTACACGTGAAGCCAGATGCTACCGATCCACCGCGAGCACTTGCGATCGAGTGGGAGGCCGGTGATCGGCGGATCGAGGTTGTGTGGGGAGATGCGTCCGTGATTCCCGAAGTGGGTGTCAAGCGCATTGTTGCCGGACCGCTGCCATCGTCGAACGAATGGACACGACTCGAGATGCCATTGGCCGGGGCTGTGCGCGAGATTGCAGGCCGCGCTGTCGAAGGGCTCTCGCTTCGCCTCGATCGCGGAAGACTTTTGGTTGATCGCCCCGGTTGGCTTGTTCGGGGAAGCCAATCAATCGAGGAGCCGATCGATACGCTCGTGGGAACCATAGCGGCCATCCATCTCGAAGACGGATGCTGGCTAACAAGCGTCAGAGTTGATGCGCCGCGTTTGGCAGCCATCGAGTTCCACAGCTCCCAGGGCTATCCAAGCCTACCCCGACCCGCGGTTGAAATTGTGCCCACAGTGGACAGGCCTCCATCGCTGATCGTTCACGAGCCGCCAGACACGCTTACGCTTGAGTCGCCAGTGGACGTGTCTGTAGCAGCAGATGTTTTTGACGATTGGGGACTCGATGAAATTGGCATCCAAAGCGGGCCAGATGCCGAGCATCTTGGCCCCCGTATTCCTCTCGCGGGGCTCGAACTTGCCGATCGACCGCCGGAAGTGCGTCGTGATCTGCGGCATGTGATTCGTAGTGATGTGATTGGCTTGGCTGCTGGCAAAACGGTTGCGTGGCGGCTCTACGTTCGGGACACAAAAGGACAGATCACCGATGGTCCCGTTCGGAAGATCACCGTAACGCGCCCGCCAGAGCATGCGCTCGCTGACTCGCAAGTGCCGGCAGCACGAGAGGCTTCCCGTGAGGCTCGCAGGGCAGTTGAGCAGGCCAAGCAACGCAAGCCTTCCCTTGAAGAGCAGCGTCAAGAGGTACTCAAAGCGGTTGGTGAAAATCCGCTCGCCCAGATTGAAGAAGCTCAGGCTGCTGCCGATGTTGCGGAGCAGGCTGAACGGATGGCTGCACAACAACCACCGGACGGCAATGACGAGACCAAGCAGGCAGCCGAAAAGGCTCGCGATGAGGCGCAGCAACAGGCTGCCACCAAGGTAGAAAATGCGCAGGCCGCCATCGACCAATCCGTAGCGGCATTCCAAGATCCCGCAAAGCAGTCCCTCAGTGCAGCAGAGACCAGCCTTGAGGCTCAACGAGCCGATGCGGCCCGGCTCGCTGAGGCTATTACCAAGGCAGCCGAACAAGCGAAGAATAGTCCGCTCGTGCCTGAACCGCAGGCAGAAGCACTTGCCGAACTTGCCGAACGAGCCGCTCAGCTTGAAGAGTCGCTCCAGAAGGATGAAACGTTTGTCGGTGAAGCGGCAAAGGTTGAGCGAATTGCTTCAGCACCAACATCGGATGAAGTTGCCCGTGAGGCGGAGGCGATTGGTGAAGCAGTAGAACAGATTGTTGAAGCGATTGATGCCGTCGGAGCAATTCAGCGTCTCACTACGCTTACTGAGGACCTTTCAAACCGAGCTGCATCACTCGAATCACTCGCAAGTGACGCCGGTAAGATTGCAGAAGCAATGACCGAAGACACAGCGATGCCTGCTGCTAAACCGTTGGGCGAGGAAGTGACGGAAACGGCGCAGCAGGCTTCAGACGCAGCAGCAGAGCAAACGGTCGAGTCCAGTGCGCTTGCCGAGTCTACGCGCCAGGAACTTGGTGAACTCGAAAGAATTTTGGGAACCGAACCAACTGCCTCTGGGGAAACAAGTCTGGAATCAGTGGGTGAGAACGCCTCGTATGACGTTCCAACAACAGGTCAGCCAACGGGTGAGGCGGTGCTACCAATAGATGGGAATGAGCCTGCTTTTGGAGAGGCCCCCGGTGAGGTTTCAGCAGGAACTATGACGGGCGATCCTGAGGCGTTCCAGCCAATGCTTGATTCACTGGCTGCCGGTGTTGGCGATGCGCGGCAGGCTGCGGCGATGGTAGCTGAGCTTGCGGCTGAACTTGCGGAGCAGGCAGCGGCAGCAGCTCAATCGCAGAGTGACGAAGAGGCATCTCTGGCAGCTGCCGCACTTGCGGAGACGCTCACTGGTGAGCCTGTGCAATCGGCACTCGCGATGGCCGAGCGTGCTAGGGCGCTCGCTGCAATGCGGGCCGCGGCCGAGTTGGCTGCTGCCAATCAACAGCCGGGCCAGGGTGAGCAGCCTGGACATCCGGGTGAGGAGCCGGGAGAACAATCCGGGCAGCAGGCCGGCATGGAGGAGCCACAGGGTCCGGCGGGCCGTGGACCGAATGACAGCGACCAGCCGCGGACAACTCCCGTGGGCATTGCCGATGCCGACCGCCGTGGCCTTGACCCTGCGATGCGGGCTGCGATCGAAAAGCTGCCTCCGCATGTTCGAGAGCCGCTCTTGGAGGGTATGCGACAACAGGGGCCAGAGGCCTATCGCAAGGTGATCGAGGCCTACTTCAAGCGCCTCGGGAAGGAGATTCCGCGATGAGGGAGCTTGCCAGTTGGCTTGCCCGTAACGCGGGAATCGGCCACGAACTGGCCACACGCATCGACCGTGTCGAGTGGCATTGGGCGCGACCGGCTGTGCTGTGGATCGGGCTCGCCCTGCTCGTGCCGCTGGGCATCTGGATCGCACGTCGGCACGCGGCACGGATGCCGTGGCTTTCCCGCGGGAGGCGGCGGACGCTGACGTTCTGCAGGATTGGTGTGCTCGCGCTGCTGGTGTTCGTCTTGGCAGCACCATTTGTGCGACTCGAAGAAACGATCGAGGAGCGGCCGGTGGTGGCGGTGATCTGCGACAACTCAGCAAGCATGGAGATCCCAGTTGGCCAGTTGCCTCCTGACGCGGTCGCCGGTGTTGCTGGTGCTGTCGGTCTTGACCAGCCCCCACCCGACGATGCCGCTTCGGTCACCGCGATTGGTGACCGTTTGGCCGACTGGACCCGACGGGAACTTGTCGACCAGTTGTTCGCCGCCCAGGCGGAGACCACACTCCGGCAGCTGAGCGACGCGTTTGAGGTCCGTGCATATGAGGTGGGGCGTCGACCGGTACGCCTGCAAGAGCATGGCGGTATTGCCACCGCAACTGATACTGGCCTGGGAGAGACTTCGACTGATAGTGGCATGTCAGCGGCCGGCATTCAACCGACTCAGGCTGTCGGTCTCGATCCGTCGGATACGGCCCTTGGCGCGGCGATTGAGCTTGCCATAGATGATGCCTCAGGGCGTGGTCTGGCAGCCGTTGTGCTTGTCAGCGACGGCGTATCGACAGTTGGTGTGGACCCGATTGCGGTTCTTCGTCGGGCGGCTGAAGTCAACGGGGGAGAACCGCGGGCGCCGGTCTTCGCCGTACCGATTGGCAGTGTTGTGCCACCTGCCGACGTGGCCGTGGTTGATTTGCTCGTGCCGGCCGAGGTCACCCTTGATGACACGGTCGCGATCACCGCCGCAATTCGGTCTGTCGGACTCTCTGGCCGGAAAACCGTCGTCGAACTCCGTGATGCTGACGGGAACGTACTCGAATCCAGGCCACTCGACCTCGCCGACGGTCGGCAGCAGGTTGCCTTCTCATGGAAGGCCACCGCGGTGGGACGGGCCGGGCTCACGGTGGCCGTGCCATCCCAGGATGGCGAAGCCACCGCCGTGAACAACACCCGTGACATGACGGTGCTCGTGACCACTCGAACTCTGAAAACACTCGTCGTTGATAATGCGGCTCGTTGGGACACACGGTTTCTCGATCACGCGATCCGTCGCGACAAGGGTTTCGAGACGACGTTCGTGCTCGCCTCAGCTGTCGACAAAAACGATGCGATACCAGCAACGGTTGAGGGCTGGGCCGCCTACGATCTCGTGCTGCTTGGTGACGCGCCAGCGAGGCTGCTCACCGAGGATTGTCAGCGCACACTTGTCGAGGCTGTCGAGAAGCGGGGTGTGGGCGTGGTGTTTCAGCCCGGCGGGTCGCATCTCCCCCATGATTATCGGGGGAAGCCGCTGGCAGCGCTTTTTCCGGTTGAGATTGAGCCCCCGGCCGGGGCAAAGGCGGGTGTTATCGAAGCCCCAGATTTTGAGCCACTCTCGATGGTCGTAACTGCCCGTGGCGCGATGCATTCGGCGTTCGCCATGTCGGGCGATGCGGTTGGCAATCGCGAGTTTTGGAGCACGATGCCGTCTTTCTTCCGCGCAGCCGCAGTGGTCCGCCCGAAGCCCTCGAGTACGGTGCTGGCCGAGATTGCCGACCCGCGCGGCCGCGGGACGATACCGCTTGTTATCGAGGCTCCTTTCGGCCGCGGAAGAACTTTCTGGATCGGTACCGACGAGACGTTCCGTTGGCGCCGCAACGTCGGTGATCCGGTGTTCTGGCGATTTTGGGGGCAGGCCCTGCGGTCGACTGGACGGCGGGATGACAAGCCGTGGGATACGTCTTGGCTGATGGTCGAACCTGCGCAGTGTGAGCCTGGGTCGACTGTCATTGTCGAACTGAATCTTGTGGATGATGACAAACGCCCGGTTGAGGCGGGGTCACAGCCGATCACCCTGTTGGCCAACGGCGAAAGTGCCGCGATCGAACTGGCGGCAGCGGAACGTCCTGGCCTGTACCGTGGTGCATACACACCGGAAAGCGTCGGTCGTCATGGATTGGCGGCATCGTCCGCCGCTGGACAGTTGGCGGCTGATCTGATGGTGGCGGCATCGAGTCGTGAACTGGCGCGCACGGCAGTGGATCGTGGCGCGCTGCGAACACTCGCCGATCTCACGAGGGGTGCCGTCCTTGAGCCTCACGCATTCTCTACGCTGCCTTACCGGCTGACGGAAGCGACTGTAGAGACCAGCCGTACGCTCGAAGATGACGTCTGGGACACATGGCCCGTGCTCGTACTTCTGGTGGGTATGTATTGCGTTGACATCGGTATCCGACGCCTGTCGGGTTCGGCCTGATGGCAAGAGGTCTTTCATGACAGGTAGAAAGCGTTGGATAGCGGGACTTATGGCATTCTTGATTCCTGCCTGGCCTTTGGCCGCGCAGGATCTCTCGGATGAGCAGCGACAGCTTGGCCGTGTGGAGGCAGCGGTGGATCGGGGGCTGGAATACCTTGCCGGTCATCAAGAGTCCGACGGATCATTTCCTACTGGAGTCTCCGGCAAGCCCAACACCGGTGTCTCGGCGTTGTGTCTGTTGGCCTTCATGGGCCGAGGTCATGCGCCTGAGCGGGGGCCGTACCGGGAAACGGTCGGCCGGACCATCAACTTCCTGCTGAAATCTCGCCAAGAGAATGGCCTTGTTGTGCTGCCCGGTGGCAATTCGCATGGGCCGATGTATGAGCACGCTCTCGCCACACTTGGGCTGATCGAAGCCTCCGGTTGGCTTCTTGAACCAGAGGTCCGCGCGGCCTGCCAACAGGCGATCGACCTGATTGTGCAAGCTCAGAACAAGGAGGGGGGCTGGCGGTATCAGCCGCAGCCCAACGACGCCGACCTAAGTGTGACTGTGATGCAGGTGGTGGCCTTGCGGGCGGCGCTCAACGCGCGGCTCAATGTGCCAACCGAAACACTTGATCGGGCAGTGGAGTATGTCAAACGGTGTGCAAAACCCGAGGGAGGCTTCGCGTACCAGCCCGGACAGGGCGTCAAGAATGCGCAGTCAGCGGCTGGTGCCCTCTGCCTGCAACTCTTGGGCCATCATGACGACCCTGCCGTTGCCAAAGCGCTGACAAGTCTGCAAGGTAAGAAGTATGAGCATGGCATGGACCAATATTTTCATTACATGAATTACTACGCTATGCAGGCCCACTTTCAGGCGGGAGAAGAACAATGGGCTGCTTGGCACCCGCGGGTCAGGTCGCTGCTGCTCGAATCTCAGAACGCGGATGGTTCGTGGCCGGGTTGGCACGAAGAAAAGATCAACGGCAGAGCAAAGTGTTACTCGACGGCGATGGCGACAATGGCCCTCGAGGTCTACATGCATTACCTGCCGGCGTACCAGCGCTAGATTCTGGACCGTGGCCGGGAGCGGTGTCCCCCTGCCGGTTGGGACAGTGGCTCGACACGGAGAGTCTTCCCGTTCCCAGTGACGGTGTGGCGTTGTCAGATTATGAGTATCGGCATACACTTCACACCGGTCAGGAGAGAGTCGCAAGACCGCCGAAGGCTGAACGCTCAGGCAAAAGAACTGACCATACAGAACTGTTGGAGAGCGGTGTGGCTGTGATGGCTGCACCCACCGAAGGGGCAAGCCCCGGGCCGAAGCCCGCTGGCGAATCTCTCAGGTACCAGGACAACAGGGTTTCCGTCGTCGCCCGCTTCGGGCCGACAGCCTCACGCACGGAGCCCGCGTATGTCAGCGACCATCTCTCCTTCCTCGCCTTCTCCTTGCTCATCCGCGGCAGTCGCAGAGCCTCGCGTCGCTGCCGAATCGCCCCGCCCTGTCGCCACCGGCTGCAGTGAGTTTGCCGCGCGGCATATCGGCATCAGCCCGGCCGACGAGTCCCAGATGCTCGATGTGGTCGGCGCCGCCTCTCGTGCGGCGCTGATCGAGCAGATCGTGCCGCCGAGCATCGCCCGCCACGACACGATGCGGCTCCCCCTGCCACTCTCGGAGACGGCGGCCCTCGACGAACTCAAGGCGATCGCCTCGCGAAACAAGCTGCTCAAGAGCTTCATCGGGCAGGGCTATCACGCCACGCACACGCCGGCCGTGATCCAGCGCAACATTCTCGAGAACCCGGCCTGGTACACCGCCTACACGCCCTACCAGGCCGAGATCAGCCAGGGCCGGATGGAAGCGATCGTGAATTTCCAGACGATGGTCTGCGACCTCGCCGGGATGCCGATCGCGAACGCCTCGCTGCTCGACGAGGCGACCGCCGCCGCCGAGGCGATGACGCTCGCCCACCGGGTGGCGAAGTCGCAAGAGACGGTGTTTCTGGTCGATCATCGCTGCCACCCGCAGACCCTCGAAGTGCTCGCCACGCGGGCCGAACCGCTCGGCATCGATCTGGTGATCGGCGACGTGAGCGATCTGCTCGATGAGGGATCCTGCTTCGGGGTGCTCGTGCAGTATCCGACCACCGATGGCGATGTGCCCGATTGGCGGCAGCTTGCCGAACGGGTACATACGAAAGGTGCTGTGGTGTGCGTGGCCACCGATCCGCTCGCGCTGACGCTGCTTGCGCCGCCGGGGGAATGGGGGGCCGACATCGTCGTCGGCTCGACGCAGCGGTTTGGCCTGCCGATGGGCTGTGGCGGGCCGCATGCGGCGTTTCTCGCCTGCCGCGACGAGTTCAAGCGATCGCTGCCGGGGCGGCTGGTGGGCGTGAGCATCGATGCCTCTGGTAAGCCCGCCTACCGGCTCGCGCTTCAGACCCGCGAGCAGCACATCCGCCGCGAGAAGGCGACCTCCAATATCTGCACCGCGCAGGTGCTGCCTGCCGTGATCGCCTCGATGTATGCCGTCTACCACGGGCCCGATGGGCTGCGGCGGATCGCCCAACGCGTGGCCGATCTCACGGCCTCGCTCGCGAATGGCCTCGAGCGGCTGGGAATCATGGTGCGGAATCGACAGGCCTTCGACACGCTCTGTCTCGACACTGGGCCGCAGACGACGGCCTTTGCCGACCGAGCCCGCGACCTCGGCATGAACCTGCGGCTGATCGACGCGGCCACGCTCGGCATCACGCTCGACGAGACGACGACCCAGGCCGATGTGGTGCGGCTCTGGGAGGCCTTCGCCATCGACGGCCATCCGGTACCCGAGTTTGCCGACTGCGAGCGGGAGGCAGCATCGCTGCTGCCTGAACTGCTGCGTCGCGAGAGCCCGTTCCTCACGCATCCAGTGTTTCATATGCATCGGAGCGAGACGCAGATGCTGCGTTACCTGCGGGAGCTGGCCGACCGCGACCTCGCCCTCGACCGCACGATGATTCCGCTCGGCAGCTGCACGATGAAGCTCAATGCCACCAGCGAGATGATTCCGATCAGCTGGCCGGAGTTTGCCCACATGCATCCCTTCGCGCCGGCCGACCAGCAGGAGGGTTATGCGATCCTGGATCGACAGCTGCGGGAATGGCTCGGCGAGGCGACCGGCTACGCCGGCATCAGCCTGCAGCCGAATGCCGGAAGTCAGGGGGAATATGCCGGCCTCCTCGTGATCCGCGGCTGGCAACGGGCCCGCGGTCAAGGCCACCGCGATATCTGCCTGATTCCCGCCTCGGCCCACGGCACGAATCCCGCGAGCGCCCAGATGGCCGGCTTGCAGGTGGTGGTGACCGGCTGCGACGAACAGGGCAACGTCGATCTCGCAGAGCTCGAGGCGAAGTGTCAGGAACACACCGACCGGCTGGCGGCCGTGATGATCACCTATCCGAGCACCCACGGCGTATTTGAAGCGGAGATCACACAGCTCTGCGAGATCGTGCATCGCCACGGCGGGCGGGTGTATGTGGACGGGGCGAACATGAACGCGCTGGTCGGTGTGGCGGCTCCGGGCCGCTTCGGCGGTGATGTGAGCCATCTCAACCTGCACAAGACGTTTTGCATTCCGCACGGCGGCGGCGGCCCGGGCGTGGGTCCGGTGTGCGTGGTCGAAGACCTCGTGCCGTTTCTACCGGGGCATGCCACCGGTGGCGTGGCGACGGCTGGAGGCGTCGGGGCGGTGTCGGCGGCGCCGCTGGGCAACGCCTCGGTGTTGCCGATCAGCTGGATGTATATCCGCATGATGGGAGCAGCCGGTTTGCGACAGGCCACCGAGACGGCGATTCTGGCGGCCAACTATGTGAGTGTGCGGCTTCGCGATCACTACCCGACGCTCTACACCGGCGCGGAGGGCCGTGTGGCCCACGAGTGCATTCTCGATCTCCGGCCGTTGAAGGAGACCAGTGGCGTTTCGGCGGAGGACGTGGCGAAGCGGCTCGTCGACTATGGATTCCACGCGCCGACGCTCTCGTTTCCTGTGCCTGGCACGCTAATGGTGGAGCCGACCGAGAGCGAGGATCTGGCCGAACTCGACCGCTTCATCGAGGCGATGATCGCGATCCGCGAGGAGATCCGCCGGATCGAGCAGGGAGAGTGGCCGCGAGACGACAATCCGCTCGTGCGGGCGCCGCACACCGCCGAGAGCGTGACGGCGGACGCATGGACGCGGGCCTACTCTCGAGAGCAGGCTGCGTATCCGTTGGCGTCCCTGCGGCGGCGGAAGTATTGGCCCCCGGTAGGGCGGGTCGATAACGTGCATGGCGACCGCAATCTCTTCTGCAACTGCGTTCCGGTGGCCGACTGGAAGTGAGAAGGCTGGTCCGTTCAATGGCACTTCCACAAGCACATCGCTTCTGGCAGTGGTCATGCCCACCTGATGCGGCATCGCCCCGCTTGCCGAAGTGCCATTGGCCCCACCTATCCTGCAGGCTACCGCCATTCGCACCCCGCTATGCCGCGAACCGTAGTGGCGTGGGCATTTGGCCAATCTCATGAACGATGCCATGGGGCGTCCCGACGGCTCCTTCACCGTAGGTGACGGCACGGATCGCGGCATTCCGTTGCCATGATTCTGCCGTCTCGTAGGGCCGCGGATGATCA
>JAYQOK010000010.1:0-16221 GCA_038144795.1 Candidatus Kuenenia sp.
CGATCTCCTGATGGCTCTCCCCCTCCAGCCACAGCTCCATGACATGCCGCGACCGAGGATCGAGCAGAGCCATGGCGTCGTCGAGCCGGCTTCTGGTGGGCGGATCAATCTGTTTCTCGTGCATGAGTCTTCTCCCGTTGGGCCTGAGGGTGAAGCGGCCTTGCGGATAGGCCCTTCTTTCACCGTGGCGGGAGTATCGGAACGCGAGGGACAACCTTGGTCCGTTTCACAAAAAATTTCGCCGGAAACTTTTCACGCGGCCGAGCGTATTCTTCCGGCTGGAAGCAGCATCTGGTTCGATCGGGTGACGACTCCACCGACCAATTCATCCCGGAATCCCGCCCCGCTCCTGAGGTCTCCATGAAAAAGGTTGTCGTGTTTACCGGCGCCGGGATCAGCGCCGAGAGCGGGCTTAAGACGTTTCGCGGCGACGGCGGTCTCTGGGAAGGCCACCGCGTGGAGGATGTGGCGACGCCCGAGGCGTGGGCCAGAAATCCGGCCCTCGTGCTCGAGTTCTACAACCAGCGGCGGCAGCAGGTGCGGGCGGCCCAGCCCAATGCCGCCCACAAGGCACTCGTCGATCTCGAGCAGGGCTATGACGTACGGATCATCACGCAAAACGTTGACGATCTGCACGAGCGGGCCGGCTCACAAAATGTGCTCCACCTGCATGGCGAGGTGCTCTATGCCCGCAGCACACAGGATTCCGGCTACACCCGGCATCTTGGCGCAGCCGACATCATGATCGGCGACACCTGCCCGCTCGGCAGCCAGCTGCGGCCCCACATCGTGTGGTTTGGGGAGATGGTGCCGGCGATGGATGAGGCGGCCCGCATCGTCTCCACCGCCGACATCTTTCTTTGCATCGGCACGTCGCTACAGGTCTACCCGGCCAACTCGCTGATTTTCGCGACGCCCCGTCGCGGCCGGCGGATCGTCGTGAATCCTGAGATTCCCGACATGGTCTCAGACGACCTCTGCGAATGCATCGCAGAGAGTGCCTGCAACGGCGTTCCCAAGCTGGTGGCCAACTTACTGCAGGACGCGTGAGAGCCGCTCATCCGCAACCCGAGGTCTCGTCACCAAGGGCGGCAAACCGCGGCACGGGCTTGCCGTCCACCATGACCGTCTCAGCGAACATCGCCGCCGGCCGGACCCAGAGGCCTCGCTCCCCATATTCCTGGCGATAAACGACGAGTTCCTCGAGCGTCTCGCTATGCCGGGCAACCCCGAGCACCGTGTACTCATTTCCCTTGTAGTGCCGGTAGCGGCCCGGGCGGATCTCGGACATGGGTATGCCTCCTGGTGCTGTTTAACCCCGATTCATCCACGTGATCGAGAACTGCAGCACCGTGGCGATGGAGACCCAGACGAAGTAGGGCACCTGGGCCGCGGCCACCCAGCGATAGTGTGGCCAGATGCCCAGCATCATCCACACGATCGTGGCCCAAACGACGAGGATGTCAGCCGCCGCCAGCGGCAGATTCCGCATGCCGAACTGGATCGGGGTGAAGATCAGATTCGCCACGAGGTTGATGGCAAACGGCAGGGCGACGAGCAGCGGCAGCCGGCCACGTCCGGCCTGCACGAACACATAGCCGAACGTGACGATGATGACGGGATAGAGGATCTGCCAGATGAGGCCGATCGTTCGCGGCGTGGGCGTCCACGACGGCTTGGCCAGGCTCTGATACCACTCCATCCACGGAACGTCGGTCATCCGAGCCCCGCACAGCCGCCCATGCCACACTGCGGACGGCCGCACCCGCCATCGGCGGCAGAATCCCCGCCTCCGTCAGCGACGTGGCCGCTGACCACGCTCAAAAGCTTGGTGAGCTTGGTGCTCTGGCAGTGCGGGCATGCAGGCTTTTCGTCGCCGCGAATGAGCAGCTCGACTTTTCGGCTGCACTTCTCACAGGAATATTCGTACAACGGCATCGGATTCGCTCCCTGGCGTGAGGAATGCAGTTTACATAGACACGTTTGACGCGATCAATCAACGGCGGTCAGTGAAGGCCTATGACCCCACCCACCGCCTCACCACCGCCGTCGGCAAGGCCGTGAAACCTGCCATGCCAAAAGGCGGCCAACTGGACCTGCCTGAGGTGGTGGTGGTCGCGGCCTTCCCGCGGGACGTCGCGACGCTGCGAGTCATCGCCGGCACCGACCACAACTCCGTGTCGGGCGAAGAAGAGTTCTGGGAGGTGCTGGTCAACGGAAAGTAAGCGACGGGGGCCACAGTCCTTTCTCACCCCGCAGGCTCGCGAGGGCCACAGCCGGCATGACCCAGAGCGTCGTGAAGAGGAGCAGCCGGAAGATCTCCATGATCGCCGAGTGTAGCCCCTTGGAGCCCGCCGAACCCTCATGGTTTCCTGCGGTCCCCAAGGTAGGATGGTCATCGTTGGCCTCGTTTCCTGGAGTCTTGCATCTATGGACAATCTGCTGTGGTTTCTCTTGATCGGTGTGGCATCCGGGTGGCTCGCGAGCCAGATCATGAAGGGGGGCGGATCGGGTCTCGTCACCGATCTGATCATGGGGGTGATCGGATCGATCCTGGGCGGGTTTTTGTTTGGCCTGCTCGGACTCTCTGCCGATGGTGCGCTCGGCAGCCTCGTGACGGCCACGGTCGGCGCGATCGTGCTGATCGCGGGCCTGCGTGCGATCAACCGTCAGCGGATCTAACAGCGACTGACAAACAGGCCGCATCTTTTTTCCTCGCCCCATGAAGCTGCCAGTGCTCATCGCCGTTGCCATGAGTGTCGCGGTGGCGGCCATGGCAGCCGAGCCCAGTGCGGCATGGTTCGCGCAGGGCACCTGGGTCGACCTCACGCACGCCTTTGACGCAGCGACCATCTACTGGCCTACGGAGAATGGCTTTCAGTTTCAGCCGGGTAAGAACGGACTGACTCCCAAGGGCTACTATTACGCCGCTAACCGGTTCGCAACCGCGGAGCACGGTGGCACGCACCTCGACGCTCCCCGGCACTTCGCCGAGGGCCGGCACACAACCGATGAGATCGAGTTGGAGCGTCTGGTAGGCGAGGCGGCGGTGATCGACGTCCGCCTGCAGTGCGCTGCGAATCCCGTGTATGAGGTCACTCCAGACGACCTCGTGGCCTGGGAGCGGGAGCACGGCCGGCAGATCGTCGACGTGATCGTGCTCCTGCGGACCGGCTGGTCGGAAAAGTGGGGCGATCGGGTGGCGTATCTCGGCACCGATGCGAAGGGGCCCGAGGCGGTACCGCTGCTTCGCTTTCCCGGGCTGGCACCGGAGGGAGCGAAGTGGCTCGTGGAGCAGCGGCGAGTGAAGGCCGTGGGCATCGACACGGCAAGCATCGACCATGGTCCCTCGACACTCTTCGGGGCACATGTGGCGCTCTGCCGTGCGAACGTGCCGATCTTTGAGAATCTCGATGGCTTGGAGCGACTGCCGACAGAGGGTGCCTTCATCGCAGCCCTCCCGATGAAGATCGCCGGTGGGAGCGGCGGCCCGCTGCGGGTGCTGGCCCGGTTGCAGGCCACACCATGAGTTTATCTGGCGACGAATTCTACCGGCTTGAGGGACTGATCTACCGGCCCGTCTCGACGCGGCCCGACTGGCTGAAGGCTTGGCGAAACGAGGCGCAGTATCTCCTCTCACTCGCCCGCCGGGCCGACGCCGATGGCGACGAGGAACGCCTCGAAGAACTCGAAGAAGAGGCCCGCGAGATGGCAGACGTTGTCGAGGCCAGGCTCCGACACGAAGGATTGATGTAAGTGGGTCACGCAAAACGCCAGACTGTCGCCTGCCCCGACCGCCCAGGCTTGCTGCGAATCGCCGCTGGTGCGTTCCGGGCCGTGGGCGAGCAAAAAAGCCCAGTAGGAAGTCGGCTCGGTGGCCCTGCGCGTTTCGTCTCAAAACCGTGTTGAACCTGACTACGTATACTCCGTATAGTGAAGCAGGGAAGGGAGTGAGGGCCGTGATCCGAAGCAGAAAACACCTTGTGTGGGTGATGGCCGCGTGTGCGGCGATTGCGGCACAGGCGACGCCAACAGCGGCCTGCTTTGCCTGTGATCACCCCTGTTGTACGGTCCCAAACAGCGGGATTGGGCCTCACGCGACGGCGGTCAACCCAGAATCGACTGGCGGCTGTCCACTCTGTGCGTCGCATGCTGGCCTTCTGCCGGCCGAGACCGAAGAACAACCCTGCAACTGCCAGCTCGATGCCCGGCAGGAGCAGCCGCTCGCGGTCTCGCGAGACGAAAGAAAAGGGGACGCAGCTCTTTCCTGCGGCCTTTTCTGCGGTGGGAAAAGAGCTGCGTCCCCTTTCCCCGGCCTCAGCCGTGAATACGAGGCCCTCTCGCAAGCCATACCGATCCGCCCTGTGCGGATCCTCTTTGGCGTCTGGCGGAATTGAATCGATTGCCACCCGGCTTTCCCACGCTCACACGTTGTGACGTGGAGTGATCGATTCAGTTTCATCATGCAAAGAGGGTTTTCCCATGAACAGTTTCTTTCTCTGGGCGACGCTGGGCCTTGTGCCCTTCATCGCCACGATCGATGGTAGCCAAAAGTTTGGCTGCCCCATCTGTGACTGCTGCGGGTGCTGCGAGACGGGCACTTGCAAGTGTGCAGCGTGCCTGTGCGAGTGCTGCGTTGATGAGTGCCCGACCGTCAACGCCACAGGCGAGCAAGCGGACTGCTGCGGTTCCGGCTGCTGCAGCAAGTAGTCGCTGACAGGCAGTCGATTGAGCGTGTGCGGCGGCGGGGGACACCTGTTCCCCGCCGCCCTTTCTTTGGCCGCTCCGGGAGTCTTCGCCTCAGCCCCTTCGCCGGCAACCTCGCGCGGAGCCCCCGGTAGGCTCAGGTATAGTGCAGCCATCGTCGCTGCCACAAGGAGAGGACGGCCCCGAGGAGAGCCCGCACCACCGTGGTAGCCATGTCCCCTGTCGAATCATCCGCCGAGTCGTCCACCGTGGATCGCCCGCCCGGCACGGCCGGCCGCGACTGGCTCATCCTTTTCACGCTGGCGGCGATTCAGTTCATTAGCCTGGTCGATTTCATGATCGTGATGCCGCTGGGGCCGCAACTGCTGGCCGATCTCGGCATCGACGCCCGCGCGTTCAGTTGGGTGGTGTCGGCCTACACGCTCGCCGCCGGTGTCGCCGGATTCCTGGCGGCGCCGTGGCTTGATCGCGTGCCGCGGAAGATGGCCTACCTTGTGTTTTCGGTCGGCCTGCTTGCGGGCACGGCGGCGTGCGGGCTCGCTTCAACATATCCGCTTCTGCTCGCCGCGCGGTGCGTGACAGGCGGCTTTGGCGGCGTCCTTGGCGGACTGGCCCTGGCGATCGTGGCCGACGTGTTTCCGGCGGAGCGGCGAGGATACGCCACGGCCATGCTGATGCTGGCGTTTGCGGTGGCCTCGATAGCCGGGGTGCCGCTGGGCATCGTGCTCGGCACGCAGCTTGGCTGGCAGGCGCCCTTCTTCGCGCTCACAGCGGTCGGGCTGCCGCTGGTCGGACTGGCCGCGTGGTCGCTGCCGCCCCTGGCCGCGCATGGAGACGGCACTCGGCAGCACCCCATGGCCCAACTCGTCGATACCTTCACGGTTCCCGCTCATCGCCGCGGCTTCGCCCTGATCGCGCTGCTAATGGTGGGCGCATTTGCCGTGATCCCGTTCATCAGCACCGCCTTCGTGGCCAACGTGGGCGTGACCGAGCAACAACTCCCGGCCGTATTCATCGCCGGCGGGCTGCTTACGCTCGTGAGCACGCCGCTCACCGGCCGGCTTGTCGATTGCTTTGGTGCCTTGCCGGTGTTTCGCGGCGTCGTTCCCATGTCGGCCGCGATGATGCTGGTGCTCACGCATCTGCCTGCGGTGGGGATCGTTGTCGCGGCTCCGGTGACCGCCCTGTTGATGGCGACCAACTCGGGCCGGATGGTGACGGCGATGTCGTTGATCATGTCGAGCATCGAGCCGCGGCGCCGCGGCAGCTACATGTCGGCCAACTCGGCGGTGCAGCATGTCGCCAGCGGCGTGGGGGCCACTCTCGGCGGGATGATCGTCGCCGGGGGTGCGGGCGAGCCGCTGCAGAATTTCGGCACGGTCGGCATCCTCGCCGCAGCCGCGACGATCGCAAGCCTGTGGCTCGCCGCCCGCATCAGACCGTTGGAATGACCAACCGCGGTTCCTCGCAGCCCCGCAACTGGCCCAGGAGCGCGTCGCGGTCGAAGTCGGTGCCGATGAACACCAATCGGGTGCGACGGTCGGCATCGGCCGCCTCCTCGAGCGTGAAGCGGCGGCCTACCAGGTGAAAGATGTGTATCGGCCCCACACCGGCAAGTTGCAGAAAGCCCTTGGCCCGAAACACCCCCTCCGGCAGCCCCTCGAGCACCGCCTGAAACCGCTCCGGATCAAGCGGCACATCACTCGAAAACGAGATACTCCGGAAGGCATGCCGGTGGCCGAGCTCTGCCGGCGCCGAGCCATCCTCGACCTCCGCGGCGTGCGTGCCACCGATGCCTAGCACCAACGGGATGGCGACCCGCGATCGCTCCGTCGGCAGGATTCTTGCAGCCGGATTCACCTCGCGAACCATCGCCTCCACCGCGCCAAGCCGCGCGGCATCGACGAGATCGGCCTTGTTGAGCAGCACGACATCGGCATACCGGATCTGGTTGCGGGCCGCAGGATCCTCAAACCGCTCCAGGGCAAAGTGCTCCGCGTCGGCAACGGCAAGGATCGCATCGACCCGCATTCGCGTCGCAAACTCCGGACGCACGAAGGTGGCGGCCACCGGCACCGGATCGGCGATGCCGGTCGTCTCGATCACGATCGAGTCGAATGGCACCTCCCGCGCGAGCAGCCGCTCCAGCGCCGCGATCAGCCCGTCGTTCATCGAGCAGCAGATGCAGCCGTTGCTCAGCTCCAGCATGTCGCGGTCGGCTGACACCACGAGGCTACCGTCGATGTCGACGTCGCCAAACTCGTTGATTAGCACCGCGATCCGGCGGCCATGAGGTGCGGTCAGGATATGGTTGAGCAGCGTCGTTTTCCCGCTGCCGAGAAAACCGGTGATGATGGTGACGAGGATCCGCGACTCACTCATGGGCGGTGATCCTCCCGCGACCGTGGTGCTCACTGCGGCGAGGCCTTCACCGACTCTTCAGACAGCGTGTAGGTCGTGCCGATCGCCGACTGGCTGACCACGTCGCCATAGGCGTTGGCCAGCGCATGCAAGGCCCGCCAGCCGGTGCAGTGACCGACGATCAGCTGCTTGATGCCAAACGGCCGCAGCCCTTCCACCGTCTGCGGAATGATCTTCTCCATCACGCCTCCGAGATGGAGCCCGCCCATCGCACAGTAGATCGGCGTGTCAGGGAAGAGCCGTCTCGTCTCGAGGCAGACGTTGACGATGCCTGCGTGCGAGCAGGCGCTGAACACCACCATCCCGAGCCCGCGAACGTGAATGACCAGCATCCGCTCGTCCATGAGGAGCGGGTCGGGCTCCCATGGGCCGGTAGGAGACTTCTTGCAGAGATGATCCTGCCGGCCCTTCTCGAAGGGCGTCACGCGGGGAATCTCACCGCTGTAGTAGACATGGTCGTCGAAGAGCAGTTGCGGCCCGAGATCGTTGATCACCTCGGCTCCGGCGGCTTCGATCTCCGCCACCCCCGGCACGATTGCCACCGGCACGATTCGGCCATCGGGCATCCGCACGGCCCGCGGATTGAACATGTCGGGATTGACGAGCACCGTGACATCGCTGCTGGCCTGCTTGATCGCCCTGATCGCATCGAGCAGGGCTCCCATGTGATCCCAGTGGCCATGCGTGACGGTGATGTATTCGATGTCGCCGAGGCAGATGCCGAGATTGCGGCAGTTCCGCAGAAACACGCCGCCCTCGGGGCCGGTATCGAAGAGAAACCGACGCGTCCGGCCGCCGTAGGTGACCGTGAGCCGAAGGCCGAGGCCGAGATTGCCCAGCAGCAGCGTTTCCCCTGCAATCACCTTCGCACCGCCCTTCACCACATTGGCAAACTCGGAGACGGCAAAAATGGTTTTGCTCACATATGCATCGCTGACGTCGTCAGTGATGACGTCGATGGTGAGCGAGTCGACGGGCTGGAGGCGGCTGGCGGGATCGTTCATGCATGAAGGATAGCCCGGTCATCGGCGAGCCCTCAAGTTCAGACGACTTCGAAGCGCGGCCCCGCTCCGCGTTCACCAGCCGAGGGCCACGCCATCGAGCCGGTGATCCACGCCCGATTCCAGGCACGGGCCGATGCCGGCCTCGCCCCGATGGACCCGTACCATCTGGGCGGCACCTTTGAAGGCAAACGGATCGCCAAGCCGATGGCCCCGGGCGACAAGTTCCGCACCGATCTGCTCGGGGAAGGCTGGGTCGAGTTCGACTTCTTCGGTGGTCATCACAACCCGAAACCGCGCCGCATCACAGGCCTGCTGGGGATTCATGCCGAGATCGAGCACGTTGACGAGCGTCTGCACCTGCCCCTGCGGATGGTTGTTGAGCCCGATGCAGCCAAGCAGAAACTCCGGCACACCATCCCGCAACACCATGCCGGGGAGGATCGTATGCCGCGGCCGATGCCCGGCCGCCAGCGCGTTGGGGTGGCCCCGCCGCGTGGAAAACTGGCTGGCACGATTGTTGAGGATCACGCCGGTCTCACCGGCCAGCAGGCCCGACCCAAACGCCCCGCAGATGCTCGACATCAGCGACACCGCATTGCCCTCGGGATCGATCGTGCAGATGTAGGTGGTGTCGGCGGTGTTGCCCCCCTGCGGATGCACCACTGCCGTCGCCCGGTCGGTGATCCGCTGCCGCGAGGCGGCCAGCCCCTCTTTCGAGATCGCCCGACGGATGCTTTGCATCATCGGCTCGGTCGGCTCTCCTACCTCGTTGATGGCAAACTCAAACCCCAGTCGCACCGCCTCGATCTCATGGTGGAGCCGATCCGCTTCGCCCATGCCGGCGAGGTCGTAGCCCTCGAGAATGCCCAGCGCGATCAGGGCGACCACGCTCTGGGAGTTGGGAGGCAGCCCGAGCACGTCGCGGCCGCGGTAGCCGACCGAAAGCGGCTCCACCCATGCCGCTTTCTGCGCGGCGATGTTGGCAAGCGTCAGCGCCGTGCCTCCTGCCGACACCGTATCGGCGATCGCGCGGGCGATCGCTCCGCTGTAAAACGCCTCGCGGCCCCCCTTGGCCACCTGCTCGAGTGTGTCGGCCAGTTGCGGGAACCGAACAAGTTGGCCCGGTGCCGGTGGCTTGCCGCCGGGCAGCAGCAGTTTTAGGAGGGGGGGCGTGGCATAGGTTGGCAACCGTGGGGCGGCGATCGCCCACATCCCGGCGATCGACTCCCCCACCGGATAGCCTTCCCGCGCAGCCGCGACGGCCGGCTCCCACAGGCTGGCAAGCGAGCGGCTCCCCAACCGCTCAAGCAACTGGCACCATCCGTCCACCGCCCCGGGGATGGTCACCGACACCGCCCCCGTCTCCGGCATCATCGCGCGGTTGGCAACGCGATCGAGGTTGGCTCCCGACGGCGCCACGCCGCTGCCGTTGAGACCAACCACTTTCCTGTCCTTCGCCGACCAGGCCAAGATCATCGTATCGCCGCCAAGCCCGCTCATCATCGGCTCGAGGACGGCCATCATGCCCGCCATGGCGACGGCCGCGTCGAAGGCATTGCCTCCCTCTTCGAGCACCCGCAGGCCCACCCGCGTCGCCAGGGGTGAACTCGATGAAGCCAGGCAGCGCCGCGCGAAAACGGGGGATCGCCGCCCCAGAAAACCGGTCGGGTCATCCGGTCGAATCGCGGCCGGCTCAACAGCGCTCGTCGGGCCGGCCAGTCCGGCAACGGCCAGAGCGGTGGGTGCGGACGCCAGAAACTGCCGCCGGTGCATCGAAGGGATCATCATGGGGAGGCCTACAGAGTTTGAAGAAATCGATTTGCCGGAGAGCGTTGCCAGCAGCCACATTATGTCGGTCTCGCTCCTTCTCTCGAAAGGCTGTTCTCTAATGGATCCACGTGACCGCTCAGCCCCAGCGTCTGGTTCCGATCGCCGCGACTTCCTCGCCGGCATGACCGCCCTGGCCGGCGCCGCCG
This sequence comes from Candidatus Kuenenia sp., assembly GCA_038144795.1. GTDB lineage: Bacteria > Planctomycetota > Planctomycetia > Pirellulales > UBA1268 > CACORA01. The sequence continues at coordinate 10,109 of JAYQOK010000010.1, forward strand.
GCCTCTTTGGGGCAACCGAAAGGGCTGTGGCCGGCGACACCTCGTTCATGAACAACGTGCCCGATCCGCTGCTTGCCGAGGATGCACTGCCGGAGTTCACCTTCACGCTCGAAAAGTCACAGGGCCGCGTGCAGGGAGGGAGCTACGGCAAGGAGGCGACGGTCAAGCAGCTGCCGATCTCGAAGGGCATCGCCGGCGTGTCGATGCGGCTCGAGCCGGGAGTGATGCGGGAACTGCATTGGCATGCCACGGCGGCCGAATGGGCCTATGTGGTGACCGGCCGGGTGCGGACCACCGTGGTCGATCCGCAAGGACGCACCGGCATCGACGACTTCGGACCGGGTGATATCTGGTATTTTCCCCGTGGCCATGGCCACATGCTGCAATGCCTCGGCAACGAACCCTGCCACTTCATCCTCGTGTTCGACAATGGCTACTTCTCCGAGTTTGGCACGTTTAGCCTGACCGATTGGCTCGGCCACGTACCCCCGGCACTCTTGGCGAAAAATCTGGGCGTGCCCGTCACCACGTTCGCTGGCTTCCCCAAGGAGGAGGTCTACTTCGCCAAGGGGCCGGTGCCGCCCGAGCCGGCGGCCGCACCGCTGGCCGGCGTCAATCCTCCCCCCCTGCCCCACAAGCATTCGCTTCATTCGCAGGAGCCACTCGAGACCTTCAAGGGCGGCCGCGAGTGGCGGGCCGAGGCCAAGGATTTTCCGATCTCGTCCACGATGACAGGCGTGATCCTGGAGATGGACCCCGGCGCGCTCCGCGAGCTGCATTGGCATCCGAATGCCGATGAGTGGCAATACCTGCTTGCCGGCACGATTCGCGGCACGCTCTTCGGCTCCCGCGGACGCTACCGCGAGGCAACGCTCAACGTCGGCGACGTCGGCTACATTCCGCAGGGCTATGGCCACTCACTCGAAAATGTCGGTTCGGAGCCGGCCCGAATCCTGATCGTCTTCAACTCAGGCGCCTACGAGACCGTAGACGTCTCGCAGTGGATCGCCGGGCAGCCCGCCGACGTGTTGGCCGTAAACTTCGGCAAGCCGGCCGCCACCTTCGACGCCTTCCCAAAGCGGGACGTCTTCATCACCGGAAAGTAGGGACGGGAGCGAATTTTGTCACTCACTTCCGTTGGCCGAGCCAGAACGAACGCGGTGCGGTCTTACTCCAGATTCTGGGCTTCGGTTTCTTCAGCGACGGCCGCCGGCGCGGTAGCAACCCGAGCTGCCTGTGCCGCAGTAGCTTTCTCGGCGGCGGCAGCGGCTGCAGTAGCGACGGCGGCTGCCTTCTCAGCAGCAACTGTCTTCTCGCTAGCGGCTTTCATCGCGACAGCTTGCTCATCCTGCAGCCGCTTTGAGATAGCGGCCACCCGTTCCTCGAGTCCGGCCCGCATCTTCGCCACCTCACCCTCCACCTTCTGCTCCGCCGCCGCAACCACCTTGTCGAGTTCAGCCACCGTTTGCTGTTTGATTTTTCCGAGTTCCGCGGCGGTCTTTTGGTGAATGTCCTGGCTCATGGCGTCAGCTTTTGCGACTGCCTTCTTTGATTCGGCCACCGCGGCTGAGGCTGCCCGTTCACTCGCTGCGGCAAGTTCGATATCGATCTTCTTTTGCAAGTCCTGGAACTGTGATTCGAATCGGGTTCGCAGTGCCCGCGACTCGTCCGCAAATGCCTGATTCAGAGACTGCACCTCGGCACCAAACTTTTCATTGAGCTCCTGCGAGCCGGCCTCGAGTTTTTCCCGAAGCGTCTCGGCTTCAAGCTCAAACTGCTGATCGAGTGACCCCTGGAGTTCCTGTTTTGCCAAGTCGACACGGGAGTGGACTCGCCGAGAAACATCTCGTGACAACTGAGAATAGAGATCTGCCTTGCGCTTCTCCCAAACGCGACCGAATGGCCACGCTGAAGCCACATCGGCCACGGAGAGTGCCCCGATCATCATCAGCAGAATGGAAAGCAACGCACGCATCGGCCCCTCCTCTTGTGGTTCCTCACGAGATCCATTCGGCCTTTTCATTGATCAGGTGCTACCAAAGGCTCGAAGTGCCAATCCAGATTCACTGACACGCGGAGTCAAACCGCCCCAACCCAGGCCACCAACAGAGTCCTACCCGTCTGGCTTACGCGACCGGTAACACGCGTAAATGGGCGAGCCGGGCAATCCATGCCGGTGGCATAACCCCGGCAGAGCGTATGATCGCGGTTCGGCCGCTGCCGGCCGCCGTCTCACCACCGCCCGCCTCACGCCCGCATGCCCCCCTTCGAACTTGCCGCCGCCACGCTTGGCTCGTTGCTGGCGGGGTTTGTAAATGCCATCGCCGGCGGAGGAGGGCTCGTCTCGCTGCCGATCCTGTTTGCGATCTTTCCGGCGGCCCCGCCGGCCACGCTCTTCGGCACCAACAAGGGGGCGATGGTGTGGGGCACGGCCTGGTCAGCCGGCTCCTTCGCCCGCCACGTCAGGCTCCCCTGGCCGACACTCGTGCCGGCCATCGCCGCCGCCACATGCGGCGGCCTGCTCGGGGCGTGGTGCGTCACGCTCGTGTCACCCGAGTGGCTGCGGCGGCTGGTGCCCGTGATGCTGGCAGTCGTGCTCGTCTACACGATCGTAAGCCGTGATATCGGGCAGGTGCATGCACCGCGGCACGGCCCACGGGCCGAGGCACTGATCGCCTCACTCATCGCCGGTGGACTCGGCTTCTACGACGGTTTTTTCGGCCCTGGCACCGGCAGCTTCTTCATCTTTTTGCTGGTGCGACTGCTGGGCTTTGATTTTCTCCACGCCGTGGCCAGCGCGAAGGTGCTCAACATGACCACCAACCTCGCCTCACTGGCGATTTTTGCGGCTACCGGCAATGTCTGGTGGCCATTGGTGCTTCCCTTGGCGGTAGCCAATATCATGGGGAGCCATCTGGGCACGAGGCTGGCGCTGCGGCACGGATCACGATTGATTCGCCTCGTGTTTATCCTCGTCGTCGTCGGGCTGATCGTGAAGACCGCCCTCGACGCCTCCTGATCGCTCACCCTTCTCCCCTTGTTTTGGAAAGGCACGCATGCCCTTTATCTGGATCACGCTCGCCGCGACGGCCGGGGCCGCGATCGCGCTGCAGGCGGCGGCCAATGGTTCGCTCCGCACCAATCTCGGCGACGCCCGCTACGCCGCCTTCTTCTCCATCTGCGGCACGATGGTCACGGCGGCGGTGGCGATGCTTGCAATCCGCCCCCCTTTCCCCGCGGCGACGGCCATGCGGGCGGCACCGTGGTGGAACTGGATCGGCGGGCCGCTGGGAGCGTCGATCGTGCTGGCCGGCGCGGTGCTCACGCCGCGGCTCGGGGCGGCGGCCTTCATCGCCGCGGTGGTGGCCGGCCAGGTGGTCTGCTCACTGGGGCTCGACCACTTCGGGGCGATGGGCGTGCCGCAGCAGTCGCTCACCGCAGGCCGCGCGCTGGGCGCCGCGATGATCGTCGCCGGCATGCTGCTGGTGAAATACCTGTAACGACTTTCATGCTTGCTCAGTCGACCCGTTTCGCGCTGAGCACGGTCACCTTCTCGCCATATTGAGCCTTCACCAGTTTCTTAGCATGGCCGCCATCTTTGGCCTGCACCCGCACGGTGCTCACCCGGCCATCGAGCCGGATCCGCACCTCATACGTGTGGACGATGGCGACGACGTCGCGGGACTGGGCGGGAGCCTGGCCCGAGGCGACGAACACGAGGCCCGCCACGAGCGGGGCGAGGATGAATGCGGTTCGGTTGTTGGACATCCATCCGGCAAACACAGTGGTAAACATAAAAAAGGCTCCTGGCGGGCTGTGGCGCTACCGACCACACAGCACTACGTCGCCTGTGGCCCGGCGCTTCCCGCACCCCCAGCGTACACCGGGAAGGCCCGACAACACCGCTTCCTCCGTACCGAAGCGCTCCACTGGCCTCCCGCGTACAACATTTCAAAGTCGTGGATGATTCTCGGCATCGGCTGGGTGCCACGTCATATTCCTCGAAAGGCTTGTTTCAATGACCTCCTATTCTGTGAAGATTCGTGTGAATGGCGCCATCTCGTATGTCACCGTCAACGCCAACTCGGCCGGGCAGGCGAAGCAGATCGTCATGGCCCAGTTCGGTGGCTCGGCAGACGTCCTGTCGGTGCAGCGGGCGTAGCCGTCCTGCTCACAGGCAATGGGGGTGGGCGACGAGGTGAACCTGCGGGCTCGAGAGCAGCACGCTGGCGGCAGCGGTTGAGAGTTGCTGCACACCGCCGAGAAACACCCGCCCCCGATGCTCCAGAGCCCCAAACCGCAGGGCATCGCCGAGGGCTACCTGGCAGGTCGCACCTTTGCCAGAATAGAGCCGCGGGATGGCCTCGAGCCAGCACTCATGGTTTTTCCGCGCCCGCCGCAGGGAGGCATCAAACTGCTGAGCAGGTTAGCTCAATCGGCTCATCAAGCCGGTAGCCCGACGGATCGGCGTCTTGATGGCCGCTTCGATCACCTCCCACGGACCCACGATTGTCACTTTCGTGCGGGCCCGTGTCACACCGGTGTAAAGCAGTTCCCGGGTGACAATTCGACTGACCCGCTCGGGCAACACAACGATGACGTACCCATATTCCGAGCCCTGGCTCTTGTGGATTGTAAGGGCGTGGACTGTCTCGATGTCTTCGAGGCGGGAGACGGGGAGCTGAATGGGCTGCCCGTCGGCATCAAGGATGCCGAACACCGCCGTGCGGGTCTCGCCGCCGGACATCACCACACCCACGTCGCCGTTGGCAAGCCGTAGCGACGGGCTGTTTCGCGTCACCATTACCGGCCGGCCGGTGTACCAGGCAAACCCGGGGCGGAGATCAAGCTTTTTCTCGACCCGCGCGTTCCATGCCGCCACGCTCATCGGACCCTCGCGATGACCGCAAAGCACTTGCAGTTCGCCCTGCTTCTGAAGCACCGCCGTCGAGTCAGAGCCGTAGGCCAGTTTGCGGAGATTTCTTGCGTGTTCGACAACATCTTTTGTGAGCCCGTCGAGGCTCTTCGTATGAGCGGGATCGACCCAGGCAACCGGGGCACCACCGGAGCTCAGGAGCTCTTTGGCTCTCGTGGTGTTCTCGCTTCGAATCGCCTCGGCCAGCTTTAGGATTTCCGGGGACTCGGTGCGATGGCATTCCCTGAGAGTCTCGATGCAGGCGTACAGGGCTGTCCCTGCGTGTTCGTCACGTCCAAAGACGGCGATGTCGCCGAGGGCCGTACCGGCATCGACGCTCGCGAGTTGGTCGGGATCGCCTACGAGCATGATCATGGCGTCGTCCCTCACCGCTGCAAGCAGGTGGTGCATCAGGCTGCTCGAGAGCATCGAGGCCTCGTCTACGATCACGAGGTCATAGGGCAGGCGATTGTCGGCACGGTATTCGAAGCGATTGCTGCGGCTGGGATTGGAGCCGAGGAGCTTGTGGACGGTAGTCGGCTTGAACTGCAGGATGCGCTCTTTGGCCTCGGCGGAGGCATCGACGCTGCCTTTCGTGCAGGCGTTCCGCAGCGCCTCGCCCATCCGGGCCGCCGCCTTTCCTGTCGGGGCGGCCAAGGCCACAGCCGTAGTCTTGCCGCTCGCTTCGTCCTCTTGGAAACGCTTGACCAGATCCTGCGCCACTTTGGTGGTCTTCCCCGTGCCCGGGCCGCCAAGCAGGATGCTGATCGTGCCCGCTGCCGCCCGAGCGAGGATCGCAGTGGCGATCGTGACTTCTTCGGTATGCGACCTGGCCAGATAGAGCCGGCGGCCATCGAGGATGAAGGGCTTGCGGTCGCCGGGCTGGCCGACGAGGGCCGTGGCGGCCTTGAGGGCAGCGATCCAAGGCTCTGCATCGGTTGGCCAATGGAGATGCGTCTCGGATTCAAGTTCGATTTCCCCGGCCCACGTCTTGATCTGGTCGAAATCCACGCAGGTGTGGCCGTCTCGAACCGTCCGCAGGGCCAGGCACATCCCCAGCCAGGCGAGCCGCTCTGGCTCGGCGGCCCCGTCGCGGGGGGGGGGGGCGCCCCCCACGGCCCCCCCCCGGGCGCGCGCGGCGCCGCAGAGCCACCCCCGCGGGGCGGCGGGGGGGAAAAAACGGAGGGGAATAGCGGCG
>JAYQOK010000010.1:16231-41003 GCA_038144795.1 Candidatus Kuenenia sp.
GCGAGCCGCTCTGGCTCGGCGGCCCCGCCGCGGCGGGCCATCTCGACGAGCAGGCCCGCCGCCGTGACGTCGTCGCGACCGATGACGCCCGCCGTGCGGTAGTCGTGCAGAAAATCGGGATGCTTCATCGGCTCGCTCCTGCCAGCTGTGGCGTCACCAGGAGGTCGCTGAGTTTCTTCCAAAGGCCCGGCGGGGCCTGCCAGGCGAAGACGCCGTAGCGGTGGCCCTTGTCATCCGCAGGGGTCGCCGGGCCCTGCATCCCGCGGATGAACGCGTAGGCAACGCCAGCGATGCATTTGTCAGGATCCGCTTCGGGCAGTCGCCAGCGGAGCATCCGGTAAACGGCCGTGCCGTAGAGCAGGGCCTGGAGCGGATAGTGGTGCTCGGCCATTGCCGCGACGAGCCTGTCTGGGGCATAGGCCCGCAGCGGATCGGGCATGTCGTTCTTGTGCAGCTTGTTGCTCTTGTAGTCGGCAATGAGGAGCCGCGGCTTGTCGGTCGCGCTTCCCGGCAGCCGCAGCAGGGCGTCGATCGAGCCAGTGAGCAGGCCGCCCACGGGCACGTCGAAGACTCGCCCACTGAGCATTCCTGCATAGTCATGAAGGATGTCAGACTTCGGCAGCTCGGCCTGAAGCAGTTCGCCGATCGCCTTGGCCTTCACGCCCTCGGCGAGTGAGGCCAGCCCCATGTCGAAGGTGAGTTCTGAGAGGCGATCCTCAGACTTGATCGATCCAAACCTGAGCTCGCCGAACGGACCGCCAAGGGGTGTCTCAAGGGTTTGAGTCACGACCGCGATGAGCTCGGAATGCCGCTCCTTGAGCAGGCCGGATGTGGCCCGCTCTTCCACCACGCGCCGCACCTCATCTGCCAGTGGTTGCTTCGTCGGATCGACGTGCTCGAAGATCTCGTGGACCACCCGGCCTACGGCCACGCCGGCAGGGAGATCCACCACGTCGCGACTCACGGCGGCCGGCTCTGGCAGAGCGGGCAGCGACGGGCTGGCAGTTGATTCCACCTCGTCGTAGCCGCCGCCCTCCGGGTCGAAGTGATGATCGCGGCCATGCCCTCGCCCTGACGTGATGCCCGTGAATGACATCCGCTTGAAGGTCCGCTCGACCTTCGGGGGCGGGGCAAGGGTGAGAGGCGTGGCAGAGGAGTGATCTTCTGTGAGTATCCGCTTCAGCTGCGTCCGGCCGTTCGGCGAGGACATCTCGGGAAGTGTCAGCGTCTGTTGAAGGATCGACTCTGAAGTGATTTTTGTTTTTTTGTTGGGCGCTGCTTGAGCGACCAAGACAGCGAGATAGTGCTGAGCCCGTGTGGCAGCCACGTAGATCAGCCGCTTCGCTTCCTCGATCTCGGCCTCTCTCTTCTGCTGTCTGGCATCGGCCCACTCTTTCCCGAGTGCAAAGCTGAGATCGAGCTTCCGCTGACCGTCTTTGTCGTAGAACACGGCCAGTTGCTTTCCTCCGCTGTCATCTCGCTCCTTCCAGAGATCGGCCACGATCACGCAGGGAAACTCGAGCCCCTTGGCTGCGTGGATCGTGTAGATCTTGACGGCGTCGGCGTCGCTCTCCACCCGCCGAGCGACGAGCTCGTGCTTCGGGTCCGTGGTGGCCAGTCGGCTGAAAATCGACAGGGCCCGCTCGGCCGAGCAGCCCTTGCCGGGGCCGGATGAGTCCATCAACTCGATCACGTGCAGGAAGTCGGTGACATTTCGCTCCCCGTGCTGACCCTGGGCGATCCGGGTCATCACCGCCCCGTCGGCCTCGATCGTCGCGCCGAGGGCGGCGATACCTTTTTTCACAAGGATCACCGACAACTCAAGCAGCTTGTCCTGGACGAGTTCGATTTCGCGACTGTTCTCGTCGGAGAGCTCACCCACCTCGGCGAGCGAGTGGCCGAAGAAGACAGTGGCGGCGGCCCGCCGTACCCGGCCCAGATCCGACGGCCGCTCCATCGCCTCGAGCAGCGAGCGGATGTCAAACGCCATGCTGCTGGCCATCACGCTGACCGTACCAGCCGTGACAGACGGGATTTTGGCCCGAACAAGTGTCTGCTGAATGAACTGGCCGACGCCGCCGGAGCGAACAAGGATGCAAATGTCTTTGGGGGCGAGCGGACTGCCGGGGGCGTCCGGGCTTGCCTTGTCGGCCAGCCGAGCGCCGTCGAGCAACTCAAGCACCTTGCCGAGAACGGGCTTGGCGAGGGCGCTTTGATTGGTAGCGATGCCGAGATCGACGAACTCGACGCTGCCGGTCATGCCTTGAATCAGAGCCGCTTGGTGCAACTTCGGGGCATCGACACGTTGATACTCGATCCCCGCCCCAAACTCCCTGCCCTCGAAAGCGTCATTCAGGCTGTCGAGCACGGGCTGGTCGGAACGGAAGTTGACAACAAGCGAACGGTGGACGGTTTCCGGCTTCTGAACATGCTTCACATACGCCCGCACATCGGCCCCGCGAAACCCGTAGATCGCCTGCTTGGGATCGCCAACGCTGATCAGCCGCCGGCCGTCACCGCCGGGAAATAGCCGGTCGAAAAACTCCCACTGCTGCTGGTCGGTATCTTGGGCCTCGTCCACGATCGCCAGCGTGAAACGGTCCTTCAGGGCTGCTAAAAGGTCGGCCCGCTCGCGGATCAGCTCGCCGGCGATGCGGAGCAGGTCGTTGTAGCTCCGAGCGGCGGTCATCGTCGCCTGTATCCGCTCGACGGCCTTTTCGAGGTGCGGCAGGAACTCCGCGAGGAGACCGCATTCGCGGTCTGAGAGCTCGCCGCCAATCGCAGGCTTGACCCCCGGATTCTGCCGCATAGCTTCGATGATCGGCCGAATCTTGTTCTCCTGCCAGCGATGGTCTGCGGTGGAGTGGGCAACCACGAGATCGTTCACTGCCTCATCGACGGCTCGGGCCGTCTCGTCGGTATCGGTGATCGCGCCCGCCTCTATGCCCGCCAGCCGCAGGACGCGGCTGCAGACCCCATGGATCGTGGTGATTGTCGCGGTGTCAAACTCCACAAGGGCCCGCTCCAGCCGGCGAATCCGGGCAGCGATGTCGGCGTCCGAGCCCACAAGCAGGCGGGTGACGACCTCGTCGTCGCCAGCGTCGGCCTTCTGCCGCAACGCGTCGGCCGTCTCGGCGAGCCGCCTCCGCACCCGATCACGGAGCTCGGCCGCGGCGTTTCGCGTGAACGTGGTGATCAGGATCTTTCCGATCCGGAGGTCCTCCTGCTCGGCGAGCTCGATCGTGACGATCGCCGCGACCGAATAGGTCTTACCCGTGCCGGCGCTCGCCTCGATGACGAGACCGTGAGGGAAGTCGTCAGTGGGTAATTCAAGTGCCGTCGGGGGCATAGATGTAGGCCTTGGCTGATTTGTCGTACGGCACGTCGTCGAGCTGTTTGAATCTGCGGGTGAAGTCGATCACAGCTTGAAATCGCTGCGGTTCAGCAGTGCAGAAGACCAAGTCAAAGTCCGGTTGGCCACCGAACACGACGGCCTCGTTGGTCTGGGGATAACGATCTTTCGTCGTGAAGGCCGTGAAGCCGTCCAAAGCCTTGTCCACATCCTCGACAAGGTGGTCGGCGGCTTCACCGAACAGGCCATGAGGCTCGCTGGCGGCCAACCGGTAAAGACGGCAGAGTTCCTTGAGCGTCTGCCGCGCCGCAGCGGAGTCGATCGTGTCGGCAAGTTTCACGATCCGGACTTGGGCCGGTTTCTCGAGGTCCCGGCCGTTCGTTTTCAGTTTGCCTGGGTACCAGTCGTCTCGCTGCACAAAGACGAGTGCCCGCTCACTCGGGAGGTTTTCTGCGCGGGCCGCCAAGAGTTGAACCGCCGCAAGGGCCTTGGTTTTCCCAAACGGATTGCCCTGACTGTTACCGGCATCCGGTCGCACGAGCACGATCGTGCTCACGCTTTCAGCATCCGGATAGCACCGTTCGATCTCACCGGCGAGTGTGACGCCGTCGAGGTGCAACGTGATCGGCTTGGGGTGCTTTTTGTTAAGGGGCGTCTCATTCTCGACCGCGAGCCGTAGGAGGTCCGCCGAGAACTGCATGATTTCCGCTAACGCGTCGTCGCCGTAGCCGAGTACGGGCACGTCGCCGTTGGTCGTGACATCAGCTGCCCAGGCCTTGGCGTACGCGCCGGCATCGGCTGCTGTGATCAGTTTCTCGATGTAGTCATCACGGAGGTTTCGTTTCTCCAGATACTCCAGTTCCAGCGGCAGCGTGGCCGGGACCGAAAGGTCATCGTCCCGCCAGGTATTGATGCCGAGCGTCTTGCGGACGTAGGGCCAGAGCGGGTCGTTCATGAACTCTGCAAGCCACTCAAGTTGGATCACCTCCGGCGCGGCTTGGAGCTCAGGCTCGGCTGAGACGGCAGCCACTGCCTGCCGCTTTGGCTCCTGGCCGAGCGCCTTCGCCGCGGCCAGGGCGGCGGCGTCGTGGCTCCACGGCGCGTCGGTCTTGAGCAGGCCGTCGTCGCCGGCCAGGAAGTTGCCACGGCTGCAGGCATGGCGGGGGTGAATGATCTCGATTCCGCTCAACTCTTCCCCGTCGCGTTTGACCCTCGGCACGCCGTGCCGCGCGACAAAGTCCGTGAACTCGGCCAGCGGCGTCACCAGCGGCAGCAGCTTGTTGTTCCTGACGTCCATCCCAGTGCAGGTGATGACGAGGCGATCCCCCGCCGCCAAGAGGCAGTCGAGCAGCTCGCGGCGGACCTCGAGGCTTCGATCCCGATCGCCGAGCAGTTGCTGGCGTTCGGAGAGATCCTCGCTATCACCTTCTCGCGGCGCGACGGCCTCGTCGTCGTAACCAGCGAGGCAGACCACGCGAAACGGCACGCCCCGTAGCGGGATCAGCGACGTCGCCGTGATCACGCCGGTCCGCAGGGGCTGCCGGCCCACCGGGGCCGTCAGCGTGGCGGCGAGAATCGTCTTGAGGTCGTGCCAGGGCACGTCCACTTCAGCCGGCGAACTACCCTTGGCGGCGGCGGCCGACCGCCGTAGCGTGTCGAGCTCCCGCATCGGCACGGCCAGTTCGTCGCTGTCCACGCCGGCCAACTCGCCGACCGCCTTTTCGAGCAGGTCGCACCACGCTCCGACGGGCCGGGCTTCGGTGACTCCCTGATCGAGCTCGTCGATGATCCCGAAGATTGTCACCAGGGGTGCGAGTGACGAGACGTCGGCAGCATCGACATGTTGCAGCGGCACAACGCCGCCGAGTACGGGCTCTGGCTTGCCGTCGGGCACGACCGCCCCGAGGAGCATTCGCTCGAGTCCAAGCCGCCACGTGTGGGCCGGCAGGTCGCTGCGGTTGAGCCCGCCACGACCGCGGCGGGCGGCGTCGATGCCCCAGCGAATCTTCGTCCGCTCGATGCATCGCTGCCAAACCTTAACGTCTTTGTCTTCGAGGCCGAAGTGGTCAAGCACGAGAGGATGCGTGGCGACCGCGAGCATGCCATCGACCGAGCAACGAGAGCCGACCAGCTCAATCATTGCCGAGAGCAGTTCGGCCCCGCGGCTCACCTCGCGGATACCGCGGTCGGCCACCAGCAGCGGCAGGTGCAGCTTGGCTGGCTTGTCACCTGAATCCCCGCCTGTCACGTCACCTATCACGTCGCGATTGAACACCGCCTCGAGGTGTGGAGCGAGGTCTGCGATCTGTGGGCTGAGGATGACGACCTCGTGGGGGGCGAGGCCCGGGATCTCGCGGAAGGCGTGGAGAATCGCGTCGTGCAGCACCTCTGCCTGTCGGCCGAGGTCATGGCAGCGGTGGATCCGCACTGAATGATCGGCGGGGCTGAATGCGGCCGTGCCCGGGTCGGCATCGGGCTGCAGGCCGCTGGCCACGGTGTGCTTGAGCCGGGCCAGCAGCGAGCGATCCGACAAGGCCGCGGGCTCCGCTGACGCAGAATCATGCACCGCGTCGTGCACCTGCGATGCGAGGAGCCACTGGAACTCCCGCGTGCCTCGCAGCCAGGCATCGACGAGCGGATCGGCTTCGCTCGCCGGCTCCGGCTCCCCGCGGGCCGGCGCGGTGTCTTTCGAGACCGGCGGGGCCTTCTCGGCCCAGACTTCGCGGAGCGGGGGCGATGGATGGACGAGCAGCACATCGACCTTGCAAGGCGATCCAGATCCAGCCTTCGTGGGCATCGTTGCCAGCCGCTCAAGGAGGGCGATCTGATGGAGCGACAGCCCTTGGAGACCCGCGACGAGCACTGCCTCAGGAGCCGGGCCTTCGGCCTCCCGTTCACGGGCCGGGGGGCTTGGCTCACCGATCGTGGCTCGCACCTTCCGCCAGAGGTCAAACTGCCAGTGGTCGCGAGGAGATAGTTGTCTTTCTCGGATGTTGCCTGAGGCGCCTGCCTCGGGGCTCAGCACCTTTTCGCCCTGCTCCCACTCCAGGATCATGCCGGGCCGGCGAAAGTGGTAGTGGTCAAAGCGGTCAGCAATCCGGCGGGCGGCAAGCAATGGGCCGCCCGCCTGTTTGATGACCTGCTTAAACGAATCATCACCCAGAAGCGTTTCGAGAATCGTGAAGGTGAGTTGATCGACTTCCCACGGATCAGCGTCGGAACGCACTCCTTCTGAAATCAGCGAGGAGATTGTCCCCGGATAGGAAAACTCGACGTTCGCTATGATGCCGTCGGGGCCCATGGATGCGCCCAACCGCTCGGCGAGCTTGGCCGCCAGCCAGGCCTTCGCCCCCGCGGTAGGCACCACAATTCGCTGTCGCGTGAAGAGATCAGTCGGTCGGGAGAAAAACTCCACGGCCGGATCAATGACCTCATCGAGCGAGCGGACATAGCGGATGGAAAGTGGCATAAAGCAAATCGTAGCCGATCGAGCGGTGGGCATGGGCAGGCGTGCTGCCGCCAACACCATTCCCTACGCATCAGCCAGCCAGGCGCTTCCTTGCCGCTCATGCGGTTCACTGCAAAACACTGCCAAGCCCATGCCGAGAGAGCGGCTGCGGCAACGGCTTGCCAGCCGCCTCAAGTGTTTCGATCGCCTCTTCTACGAGTTCACAGAGTTCGGCAAACACCGCGTTGGCGTCATTTCCGTAGGATTGAATCCAGAATCGGGCATGATTCCGCGTCTCTCGATTGATCGACTGTCTTGCAATCGACCGGGCGTCACCGCCAGCGCAGGGAAATATACGCCCGTACCCTTTTGCGGCAATCGGTCTTCAGCGGAGGAACCAGCCGGGGGCGCCGCTGGATGGCCCCCGCTGCTTTACGCTGGCGGCCACGCTGAAACACTTTTAGCCAGTGGTTACAGCGAGGCCTTAAACAGCACTTAGGATGGGAACTGCCATCATCGCCAATGCATTCCGCTCGCTCAATTCAGCCATCGCCGAGAAGTTGCACGCTTCCGCCCCGCCCGCGACCGGCTTGAATCTTTCCACTTGCGATCAGCTGTTCCTTGATCCGCTCGTAGGTCGCCTCATCCCAGCCAAGGTGCTGCTCCCGCAGGGACTTGTTTCCCGATTTACGATCTGACCGGGCGGCGAGCGCTGTAACGAATTCTGCTGCAAGCGTCGCATCATCACCGGCAGGAACCCGGCCTGGATCGGCAGACGCCTCGGCAGCATCGCCATTGTCATCAGGCGCCGCAGGATATTCGTCGGTCGCCCCAGCGGAAGCGGTATTTGGGAACGACGCCTCCGGCATCTTCGGTGGCGGAAGATCGACTCGTGACGCGGCAAACTGGTCGTAATCCTTCGGGTTGCAGGAGAGCACGATGATCTGCAGTCCGCGACGAGCCCCGAGGTACAGCACCCGTTGCACCGCCTTGATCCGCTCTGGGTCAGAGTTCACGAATGCGTCGTCGAACACCATCGGCAGGCATCCCGCCACCGCCTCACCAGCCTCATTCGTGCTCCCCGCGAGCACCTCCGCCATCGCCAGCCGACACGCCGCGGCCACCTGTTCCTTCGTACCCCCGCTGAGGTCGTCGAACCTGAACGGCTGGTTCCCAGCGGACTGCCTCGACACCGCGAAATTTTTGAATGTGTCCCCGGACTTCGTGACGGCGATGCGGTTGCCGGAGCCGTAGAGCTGGTCAAGGTATTCCGCGACCTTGGCGCGAAGCGGAGCTGCCACGAGATCGGCGAAGGTTTTCCGCTGCCCGTCGAAGAGTTCACGCAGGCGGCGGACCGCCTGGGCCCGGTTATTGACTTCCGCGTAGCGACGACGGGCGACATCGAGCCGCGCGTCGGCTGCGGCCTTCATGCCATGGAGGTCGTTTGTGCCAACATTCAACAACTGGCCCTCGGCAGTCGCCTTGCGAATACCGGCTTGAGTGATCTGTTCGCCGTGCCCGGCGACGGCATTTTCCAGCCGCTCCTTGTCGGCCCGCACCGTGTCGGGATTGAGCGCAGCCAACCTACGTTGGGTTCCTGCGACAACCTCCTGCTTCTCGGCCTGGTCATCGGCCAACCCTTGGAGCCGTGTTTGCCGATCCGTCCCATGCACTTGTTCGAGCGCAGCTTTTTGTACGTCGAGCCCCCGCAAGGCCTCGCGTTCCGTCGTCAGCTCGGTCTCCAGCGTCTCGCGGGTCTCCCGGGTTTGGTTGAGATCCCTTGTGGCATTATTGAACTTCGTGTGAGCCTCTTCCGCGGCGGCGTCGGCATCTTTTCGGCGCTCGGCCAACCCGTCGAGCGCAGCCCCGACCGCGGCCGCATCGGTTGGCCGCTCGAAACCCTCCGGCTGCTTCCTCGTGATCTCCGCGTTGATCTTTTGGATTTCAGCATCTGTGTCGTTCAGTTGCGTCTGAACGGCGTCGCCATCGAGCGCGTCGAGTGCCTGCTGCAGCTGGTCGCGTTTTGCCTGTTCCGCGAGTCGCTCCTCGAGCGTCGTCCGGGCCTCGGCCAAGGTTTTCAAGCCAAGATCCACAAGCTTTGTCTTGAGATCCTCATCAAGTTGAGTGACTCGCGCACGTAAATCGATCAGAGAGGCGTCGCCTCCCGGCGTGACTTGGATCCGGGTTCCCACGCCGATCGCGATCTCGGCGGGGTTCGTGAGGGTCTTCGGCACGCCGGCGGTGAGCGACTGGCCACCCACGGTGACGGCCATGTCGGCTGTGAGCACCTCGACCCGCGTGGCGCTCGCCTCCAATTTTCCCTGGGCGACCGCCAGTTGCCTGTCGAGTCCCTCGAGTGTCTCGACGGTGGCCTTATCCAGTTCAGGAAGCTCGCGGAGCCGCGCGTCGATCGCGTCTATGGCCGCTTGATGCGCCTCGATCTGCTCAAGGATTGCCGTGAGCTTGACGCGGGTGGCCTCGAGCTCGAAAACTATTTCGATGGATTTGAGCAGGTTTTCTTTTGTAGTGACCGATCGCTGCGACTGGTTGGTTTGATTGATCGCGTCGAGGCATTGTCCCACGTCTGCTTGCAGGCGCTTTTCATGCACCCGCAGTCGTGCAATCTCCTTTTCTCGGGGCGCAATCGCACTCGTGCGGTCAACAATATCGGTCGTTAGTTGGGTGATCTCCGTATCACCTTGCTCGAGCTTCGTGTGCGCCTCGTCGGCTTCGCTCAACGCGGTGCGCTGAGTCGCCAAGGTCTGCTCGATCGCGTCAATCCGCTCCAGTGTTTCCTGTAACTCGGTGAGTTCGTGCTCGGTTTGCGTGATCGCGTTGCGGCATTCGAGAATCAGGGATTCCTCACGGACAATGGTGTCGGCTGCCGCTTCGTACGCTGCCAACTGTGCACTTGCCTGCGTCGCGGCCTCCCGCGCCGTCTCCAGTTCGGCCGTCACGATTGCGAGCTGCGATCCGGTCCTCGCCGCCTCGCCTCGCTTAAACGTCGCTGCGTATTCGTCGGCAATCCGGTCGTACGTGGCGGTGTCCGTCCGTGACTCGGTAAGCGTCGTCCCGGTCATGCTCTTGAGCCGCGAATCGAGATCTTTCGCGGCCGGCCCAAGGGCGTCTGCATCTGTTGGATCGTTGCCGGCCTCGCCTTGCCGGGCCCAGAGGTGCGACCAGCCGAAGAATGGGGTTTTCAGCGCATTGCTGCCAAATCCGAGCAGGGCCCGCAGGCGCTCCTCGGCCTCGTCGCCACGAAACTCGTTGCCGGCGTCATCAGTGAGCGTCGCCACCGACTGGGCGCCCTTGAAGATTTTGTGAATCACGTATGTGCCGCCGTTCTGCTCGAACTGGAGAATGACCTCGGGCGGCGCGCCGCTCCCGCGGGGTTGGCAGCCTTCGAGATCGCCGGCTGTGGACCGGTGCGGGTAGCAGAGCACCCGCTCGATCGCATCCACGAGCGTGCTCTTGCCTGCCTCGTTTGGGCCGGCCACGACGGTCCGCTCGCGGTCAAACGTCACCGTCCTGTCCTCATGCATCCGGAAGTTTTTGACCCGGACGGAAAGAATCCTCATCTCGTCTCTCCCGCGTAAACGAACTCATGGAGCAGCGCGATAGCCGTTCCGGCAATCTCGGCGTCTTCGCCCGCATCGATTTGCCGCTGCAGCTCCCCGGCAACCTTCGCGATCAGCGTGTTCGTCGTAGTGTTCCTGAGGGCATCGATCTCGTCGGCGGTTGGCGCCACGGCCACGTTCTTGTCGAGCCGCAGGTCGAGAAATCCAGCCCGACAGCTTTCGAGAACCGTCCCCAGTTCTTGATGGCCCGCGAGCCCGAGACTGCCTGCCAGCGAGAGCTTCAGAAGCGCGAGGCGGCGTTGAGCGGCGCCGACGAGCGAATTGAGGGCATCCTTGAGGGCGGCCGGTCCTGCGTCCGTTGCGAAGGTCTCCGAGTGCACGAGCCACCGGGTGTGGCCGGTTGGTTCGGGTCGCGTTGTCGGAGCACCCCCACGGCGGGCCTGGACGACGATCACGTGGCCGGTCGTCTGGCCTGCCTTGGGAAAACGGTCGGTCTCGTGGCTCCCGGAGTACCACGCCTTATCGCCGCCCTCGACCATCCCGTGCCAGTCGCCGAGCGCGACGTAATCGAGTTCGGTCATCGGCAGCCGGTCGAGTTCGATGAGGTTTGCCTGGCGACCGCCGTCCTCCTCGTCTCCCTCCTGCCGGAAGTTCAGCGTGCTGCCGTGGGCGATGACGATGCGGGGCCGGTCGCCGAGCGCTGTCCAGTCGAGTCCACGGATCCATGTTGTCGGGTCATCACTCCCCTGCCGCCTGCTGAGCGGGCACGGCAGGAGCACGTACGCGGCCTCTTCGACAGGGCTCGACTCAAGCAGCACCCGGAGATTTGGAGCGCGGTCCCGGCTTTCGGCAACAAAGAACGACTGCCCCCAGACACTGCCGGGGCCGGCATGGTCGTGGTTGCCGGGGATCACATAGACGGGAACTCCGATCGAACCGATGGCATCGCAGGCCGACGACACGGTCTCATTGGACGGGCTATTCGAGTCGAACAGGTCACCCGCGACGACGACAAAGGCGGCATTCGACGCTCGGGCGATATCGCCGATCCGTCGGATCCCCGCAAATCTCTCCTCGCGGAGGATCGTCCGCTTCGCGTCGTCGGCGACGCGTGAAAACGGTTTTCCGAGTTGCCAGTCGGCGGTGTGGATGAATGTGATCATGAGAGTTCCGGAAAGCGGCCGGGATTCGGCCTGGGTAGACCATTGCTATACGGCTGCCGAGCCGAAGCGCTTCGGCAGGGGTGCAAACCCCATCCTTTCACGGCTACACGCCGCCGCGAGGCAGTTGGCTTCCGCCACCGCAAAGCCTACCAGCGGATATCACCGTAGTGTGGAATCAGGATAGGGAGGACCAACCCGGGACACGCGAGAAGCACCGCCTCCACCAGCCTTGACGAGGCTGGTCAATGCGGTACTTTACCCCCCAAGAACTGCCAAGGCGGGTGGCAGTACCTAAAAGCACTATCACGACTGCAACACATCGACATCTCCGGCGGCCATCACGGAGATGCGGCTGCCGTCGTTGTCTGCGAGTTAGCGGCTCTCACCCATTTCATTGTGAGCGATGCGAATCTGACGAGTACTGGTATTGAGTGCCTTAACGGGCACCACACCCTCCAAGTACTCGATGTATCCCATAATCCAGTCGATGACAATGTCGCATTAGTTTGCAGTACGCTTCCACATTTGGTAGTGCTCAATCTGTTGTTTACGCAGATCACCGATGCCGCAGTAAATCATTTAGCTGCATGCGGCCGACTGCACAAATTAAATGTCACTGGCTCGTTAATGACGCACGAAGGCAAGTCGAGGCTTCGGAAGGCAGTCGGAAGCGGCTGCGACCTATCGGACGATTTAACGGTGTTGGAAGAGGAAGCGGAGTATGACTGGGACGCGTATAAGAATCGCGCGGCAATTGATCTACGCATGTTTGAACGACGAGGACATTCCACCTGATTAGACCTAACGCGTCTAAGGGAGTACGACTTTATGCGAGCCCACGACATTTTGCGGAAATGCCTCGAGGGCAACAATCTGCAGCGACCTGATGGGCGGCCGCTTTACCGCTATGACGTTTCAGATGAAGCGACTGCGAATCTGGCGGGACTGCTGCAATTGCGGCTTAGCGGCGATCACCCACTGGATCGCACGGAAAGCGCTGGGTTTTGCTTGGTGCTCGCCAAAAGAGGCGTTCCGATCCTTAACGCCGACGCTCTCACTTGGCCGGCTCTTGTTCGTGCGGGTTTGGGATACATGCCAGATGCAGCGATGAATGGGAATACGTTCCGTGCATATACAGATGCCGGTATGGGATGGTGGGGCAGGACACCGATCCGCGTTGCTGCAGGCACACGATGGCTGACCACGCTATGGTGCGAAGGTGCGGGGCCGCTCAACCTCATACAGCGCGACTATAACGCGGTTCGCACGTTTTTTCACGAAGTGCTACGTGTTCACACCGAGTATCCCACTCGCGATCTCGACGCAGTGATAGAAGAAGAAGACCATCGTCTTCCAGATACCCTGCGTAACGGACTGGTTCGCGATCTCACTCGAGAAGTAGTGCGAGAGGCCACCAAAGTTCGCGATCTCCTCACGGCCGGTGGTGGGGCGCACGACCCGCTGCAGTGGTTGTCAGCAAACGACCCGTCATGGTTCTCGAGGTGGCCGTTCGCCATCAACGATGGCAATTCAGAGGTAATCGCGCTGCTGTTGGGCCTAATACGCCAGCGTCCTCGTACAGCGACCGCGTTGATCCAGATCAGTACGGTTCTCGAAACCTTACAGCAAAGTGTGTTTGAGTTACGGCGGACACTGCAGACACCGGCTCGTATATCTACGCAGTCGCTGCTACAGTTAGCCGAAATAGACGCAGCCAGCGTGCCACCGCAGCAGTGGTGGATCCTCGCTGCGGGAACATCCGAGCATGACACTGCGAAAGTGGTTCGCTCATCAGGTGAAAATGACTTCAGGGTTGTTCCTCTGTCTTCTCGTGGCATCTGTGGCACACATGCTTGTCGCCAAATCAAACTTGTCTCTCGCCGTGGATCTCAGCCGCTGTTCACATCCTCTTCCCTTCCAGGCAGCAACGCATTGCCTGAAGGCCTCTGGGTATTCGTGCAACAAGACGACGGGGCGCAGTGGCGGTTCGTGGGAAGTGGTTCTTGCACGACCCAGCATCCAACACTCTTGTTCGCACTTCCCACGCAGCAATCGCTGGACTTCGATGGGCAGGGGAGTTGCGAAGCGGTCGGCTCAGTGCGGGGCTGTGAACCGTCAAGGACTGTCTATCGTCTCTCTGGAGACATCGATCTCTTTCTTCCGGATGCCGGTGGGATCGCACGCCTTCGGACGAATGCTGTTGGCCCGCAAGCATCGACATGGTTCACACTTCGCGGCAAGTCAATGACACTTGGATTCGGTGGCACCTTTGTGTGGTGTGGACTGCCCACACTGTGTGAGATCGATGGCTCTGGCACGCTCATGCGGGAGATTCCCCTGGCGGAACTTGAATGGCGCCCGACTGGGGCAAAAGGTTGGGCCCGCGTGCAGAACCGGGATTTCTGCCTCGGCCGCATCCAAATCCGCTACGCCGAGGACGAGGCGGTTCTATACCGGCAGGAGATGGTCGTTCTGCCGCAAGAGTGTGAGATCCATTTACGCGGCACAACGCAACCAAGGACCGCAACGGTGCGACTTCGTGGCCTGCACCCACCGGCCCCCCAGATAACACCGTCGCAGGTCGATGATGCCGTAGAGGTCAGCGTTGACTGCACACATAGTACGGCGTTGCTCACCGTAACATCCGTAGCTGGACGTGAAGTACCGCCGACGTTCCGTTGCAGATTCTCATGGCCGGAGAGCCGTTCCGCCGAAGTTGATATTGCAACACCGGTGTCAGACGTCTCGATCTGTGACACCGCCGGCAGGCGGTCACACCTCCCCGGGCCAATCCCTGTTCAGTTGCTCGATGGGCTCTATCTGCGGGCCGCCTACCCAACCCCGTGCTCACCAGTAATTGTCGATGCCGACGGGCTCAAGTGGGCTGAACTATACCCTGACTCCCCCGACGGAGCATCGTATACCCTACCATTGTCTACTATTGCGGAGCGGGCAAGAGGCCTACTGGCGACGCAGGACTCGAACGACGGCGTTGTCGTGCTCCGCGTCCGCAAAAGTGCCGCGGTCGCGGCCGGTCAGGTGTTGTTTCGCATCTCCCGTACGGCGGGGCGGCTGCTCTTCAAGCAGGCTCCCGATGGGGAATGCCTCATCGAGGTTCCTGAAAACGCACGCCAGCAACCGTGGTTGCAAGGCGATATTCGACTTGAGCTTTCACGACTCACCCAGCTCGATGTTCCTTTATCAGATAGCCTTTGCCGACAGCTGAATACCCATTCCTGGCAAATCGCGAGCCATGCACTCCCATCCGAAGGAGTGCTCGCGACCGCCCGCGGGCTAAGTGATGTATGCCTCACTCCTGTATTTGTTCCCTCCTCGGTTCCGCAGATACCGGCGGTGCAGCTCACAAATAAGCCGCTGGTATTCAATGACATTGTCCAGATGCAGAGCGAAGCCGAAAGGTTTGTGACGTGGCGAGGGCTCTTGCGCGATATGTCGCTCGATCCCGCGCACTCCGATTGGGAGAACCTGATCGCGCTTCTGGCACATGCCACAACGCTGCCTGAGACGACGTACAATGTGGTCGAGGCCCTCTCGACACTGCCTCAAGCAGCTGCCGCCTGCGTTGTCCGAAATCAAACACCGCTGCTGTTCTGGAAATTCATGGAGCGGTTGTCGTTTCTTTGGTCTCTCGTGCCCCTATCCTCGTGGATACAGGCTGTTCATCGACACGCGACATACGTGCGTGGAATTTCCCCGACCATTGATCTTTGGACACCCACTGTCCAGAAATTCGTTTCCTGCACCTTGCGTAGCGGTCAGCACTGCATGCGGCCAATCCTGGATTGTCTGGCACGCTGCAACGACCTCTTGCCTGAAGCGTCGTACATCAATCTCGACGATCGACCACATCCCGAAAACGTGACCGCCCAGCTCCCACCAGGTTTCTTGCAAAATAACGTGGTGCAGCCATTGGCGTCACGGCTGGTCGACGAATCCGCCAACAACACTTGGCCTACTGGGCAGCACGCGTGGCTGAATAACGAGCACGTCGGTCATTTACTCGAGGCCTTCGGGATCCAACACGGCTTTCTCGGCGCCGGCGTTGGCTACCGACGGGCGGTCATATGCGCACCACTCTTTGCAGCCGCGCGGGTTGCTTACGGACACGCCATCGATATCGATAAAGCTACCGTCCGCGACATGATCCGTTATCGGGCATTCGACCGCGACTGGTACGACGAGATGCAGAGCGTCGCCGTTTATTATCTGCTGAGCCGCCGGCTCGCCGCCGAGAATGATCTGCTCACAACACTTGCCAGCCAGCCTTGTACTGAAGGTGTCCAGGAGGGATGAGTCTATGTCGCCTTACTTTGGTTCCTACCTCGCGGAATTGCGGCATCGAATAGGCGCTGCGGCACTGTCCACGCTGCGCATCAGCAACGCGGCCCTTCAAGAGCACCTTTGCCGCTGTTTTCAGGGCCCGCCTGGTGCACCTGGCGCAATTGTCGGCGAACCGGTGTTTGAGTCTTTATTCGAGTACCAGCCGCACGGCTGCACACTCGAACAGCTTGGATACTTTGACGAGCAGTTAATCCAGCAAATGGATAGCCCGCCGCATACACACGCTTCGCGGGCATTCCCCCGATCAAGCGTGCCGTACAGCCATCAGGTTGAAGCTTGGCAGAAGCTCCGCTGCACTCCGGCGCGTTCGGTAATCGTCAGCTCCGGGACCGCTAGCGGAAAGACCGAGTGTTTCCTGCTACCAATTCTTGACGCCCTCGTTCGTGAGTCGGCGAACCAAGCCGGGGAGCCGCTTATTGGTGTCCGGGCGCTCTTTCTATACCCGTTAAACGCGCTCATCAACTCGCAGCGGGAACGGCTTGCAGCATGGACGGCAGGGTTCGGTGGCCGCGTCCGATTCTGCCTCTACAACGGTGCAACTCCCGACAGCCTGCCGCAAAACCAGCGCACGTTGTTTCCCGAGGAGGTCAAGGACCGAAGGCGTTTACGGGAAAGTCCGCCGCCAATCCTTGTTACCAATGCGACGATGCTTGAGTACATGCTCGTGAGACCCCAGGATCGGCCGATCGTGGAGCAGTCGCAAGGCCTTCTTCGCTGGATTGTGATTGATGAGGCCCACACTTATCTCGGTTCGAGGGCCGCGGAGGTGAGCCTATTACTGAGGAGGGTGATGCAGGCATTCAATACTTCGGCTGAAGATGTTCGTTTCGTCGCCACGTCCGCAACTATCGGGGGGGCGGAAGCAAGCGAACAGCTCAGGCTCTATCTTGCCGATCTCGCAGGCATAGATCCCGCGCGAGTCGATGTGGTGAGCGGCCGCCGTGTTGTGCCCGCGATCTCCGATAGCGACGCTCTGCCACTTCCGACGCTGGACGAGCAGTCGGCCCTAGCCAACTTGGACTACACGGCGCGCAAAGATCGGCTTGCTTCGGTCGAGTCAGTACGAAGCTTGAGAAAAGCTCTGACGGAACGTCCCCACACACTACAGCAGGTCGCCGCACATCTTGGCACCGACACTGACAACGCCCTTGCCGTCCTCGATGCGTGTTCCGAGGAGCCAACAGATCGCGCGTCGCAGGCTCTACTGCCGATTCGAGGCAATTTCTTTCTCCGAGCCTTGTCCGGGATTTGGTGCTGTTGGAACCCAAGCTGCCCAGGGAAGCCAGCGATGGCCAACGCAGCAGACTGGGGGTACGGGGCGATCTACCACGAGCACCGGGAACGGTGCAGCGACTGCAATAGTCTTGTTCTCCAAGTCCTTCGCTGTAGCGAGTGCGGTGAAACTTACATCGAGGCGTCGGAATCTCAAGATGGCACGCTCCATCCCCATAATGGGGGTTCCTGCTTCGCTGATGCGGACGAGGTAGAAATCACGGCAGCAGAAGATGGACTGCGCGACGAGAGCGACGAAGAAGAAGATCTCCCTCAACCAAATATAGCCCCGCTTTCGCGCGTACTCATCATGCAGTCAGCTGAGTGGAATGACGCACTGGGGTTAACTGATCATCACGATCGACTCACCGGAGCTGTTGCGACGGAAGGCGATGAAGTGATCACTGTGCGCAGGGTTCAGCGAGATGCGGATGGTGCATTGCAGTGTCCAAAATGCCGTCGAAAGGAGAACGAAGACGATGGCTTGTTTCAGCCACTTCGCCTTGGGCGGCCGTTCGTGATGCGCGTTACTCTGCCTGTCACCCTCGAGTACGCCCCTCAGCCGCTGGCTCGCGGAACCCACACGCCGTTTGAGGGACGACAGCTCCTGTCCTTCACGGACTCGAGACAGGGCACCGCACGACTCGCGACCGGCCTCCAACTCGACGCGGAGCGCAACTGGGCCCGTAGTGTTTTTGTCCATCACCTTAGTGGATTGCCAAGAGACCAGTACCACGCGGAGATCCACGCTCTCACTGCTCAGATTGAGGCTATGCGCCCGTTGGTCGTGGCAAATCCCGTTCTTGCACCTGCGCTCGCCGGCCTCGAAGAGCAACTGAACGAGCTTGTTGAGCCACCGGTCGTGTCATGGGCAGCGCTCCGAGAATCGCTGCTAGCGACGAATGATCTGTCGCACATTCGCGGTGCGGCTAGACAACGAACGTTCCCGGTCGATCTCACGATTGAAGAGTACGCCGACTTGCTGCTCTATCGGGAGTTTGCGCGTAGGCCGCGGCGGGCTAACAGCTTGGAGACGCTGGGCCTTGTCTCGGTCGTATATCCAGCCCTCAATGAGATACAAGATCAACCTGCCGAATGGGCATTGCCACTGCCTGACTGGAGAACATTCCTAAAGCTGTGTCTAGACTTCGTGGTTCGCGCGCGTTCTGCGACGACGATGCCCAACAACATACGACGATGGCTGGGCGTTTCCTACGCAACTCGGTATGTAGTCGAACCGGATACGCCGGCGACGGAATATGATCGTCGCAAACATTTCCGATGGCCGTCGGCACGCAACGGGCAGCTGCCGCGATTAGGCAGGTACGTTTCGTATGTCCTGGGTTTACCGCTCGAAGAGGCAGGTACTGTTGTACGCGTAGATACTCTATTGAGGCGCGCGTGGAGCTCACTGCTCCAATCAGGGGCGCTGCAGCCATTGCCGGCCGGCTACCAGATCTCGCTGACCGCTCAAGCCTTTCAAAGGCCGAACCGCACCTGGATGTGCCCGGTAACCGGGCGGATGCTCGATGCCGTACTGACAAGCCCTGCTGGTACAGCAGTGTCGGTCTATCAAGCCGACCGCTCCATCTGGACGAATGGAGCGGCCGTCGCACACGAACCACCGAAACCCCCATATCCGTTCCGTCGCAATGCTGATGGACAAGTCGTATCCCGGCGAGCCGCTCGTGATGCCGTGAGGGCACGGGGGCTTTCCCCTGCGGTGTGGCCGGACGTTGTTGAGAGGCTTTTGGAATTTACTGATTTCTTTGCAGTTGCAGAGCATTCCGGCCAGCTAAAAAAGGGGCGGCTTCAGTCGCTTGAGCAGTCGTTCCGTGGGCACAGTACGAATGTGCTGTGCTGCTCAACAACGATGGAGATGGGAATCGATATTGGTGGGCTCGCCGCGGTCGTTATGAGCAACGCGCCCCCTTCAGCAGCCAACTGGCTCCAGCGCGCGGGGCGCGCCGGTCGGCGAAAACTCTCGCGCGCTGTTACAGAGACGATATGCACCGCACAGCCGCATGGAGAGGCTGTATTCCGTGACACTCTTTGGCCGTTCACGAGTCGCATTCATGTCCCGCGGGTTTCTCTTGATAGTCCCCGCATTGTCCAACGGCACGCGCAGGCTTACATGCTCGGCGAGTTCTTGCGAACGCTCGACGGCGTGAATGCCCTGCGGATGTCGTGCAGTGATTTTTTTGGTCAAGCCGATGCGCAAAAAGATTTTCCCGACGACGAATCAACCGCCGGTCAATTTTACCACAAGCTCATTAGTGGGCCTTTTGTGGATCAAGTCGAATCGTCGCTTCGCGCCTTGACCGCCCGATCTGCTTTGGCCCATTGGACGGAGCGAGCTCTTTGTGACCAAGCCGCTGACGCGATCAGAGCAATCTCACTCATCTGGCAGGCAGAGAATAAAGCACTCAGGGCACAAATAGAGGACTTCCCAACAGAATGCGCTGAGAAGGCGGCACTGCAGCATCAACTCTTCAGGTTCGAAAACGAGTATCTCCTTAAGGAGCTCGCTTCAAACGGATTCCTGCCAGCACATGGGTTTCCGATAAACGTCATTCCTTTTATCAACACGACTGCCGAGGCGTTTCGGGGCGCTGCGGTTCCAGCAATCGATGGTGCTGACTCGCAGGATGAGGACCGGTTCACCCGTAAGCAGTATCCTTCCCGCGATCTGCCGATCGCGATACAGGAATATGCGCCCGGTAGCTCTGTGGTCCTGGACGGGGTGGTGTATCGCTCAGAGGGCATTTCGCTGCATTGGCATATACCGCCCGATGACCAGAACCATGTTGCAGAGACACAGGCGATTCGTTGGGCGTGGAAGTGTCCGCGTTGTAGAAGTTGCGGCACTTCGCTGGAGCCCCCTGCTCAGTGCCCGACTTGTCACCATGCGGCACCAAAGGCCCACAAGTACCTGCATCCCGCTGGCTTCGCCGTTGACATTCGTGCGACAGTCACCAATCACGTTGACGAGAGTGTTTTTATCCCGTCACGGTCCCCATGGGTCTCGGCTCGCACAGCATGGCAGCCGCTGCCGAGCCCCTCGCTGGGTTCAATGCGACATGACCCAAACGGGACAGTCTTCGCCTACAGCGACGGCAGCCGTCGCCATGGCTATGCGATTTGCCTGCGATGTGGCAGATCAGCTGCGGAAATCGGGTTTGGCGACAACGCCCCTCACCAGCTGCCCGAGGAGCACACTAAGTTAAGGAGCGGCAGAAGAGCAGACAATACGGCCCGATGCCTCGGCAATGACCATGCATGGGCTATTCAGCGCAACCTGTGGCTTGGCGGAGAACTGCGGACCGATGTCTTTGAGCTGCGAGTGCGGCATCCGGTTCCCGGGCGCCGTTGGGAGGACAATGCGGCACAAGCGTTTGGCGCAGCGTTACGACGAGCTCTTACAACCGAGATGGGACTGTCACCCGAGGAGATTGGATGGGACGCCGAAGTGACTGCGTCAAATGCCTATATTCATCTTTATGACAAAGCGGACGGTGGTGCTGGCTACAGCGGACAGGCGTTAAGTCGGATTAATGATCTCATCCGCGCGGCTCGGTCCATCCTGCAATGTCCTCGCGGTTGTGACTCGTCCTGTCATGCCTGCCTGCTGGACTTTGACACGCGGGACTCGGCTGCGACTCTTGACCGGCTTGCGGCCCTGGAAATGCTTGATGAATCCTTCATGCAAGCGATGTCATTGCCGCAGCATCTTCAGGCGTTTGGGCCAACCACTGAGTTTGAGGAGCAGACGGCTGATGCAGTGGCCGTTCGCGAGTTGCGCCGAGCAGATCTACAAGCGATTCGTCTATACCTCGATGGTGACCACAAAGATTGGAACACTACCGAGTGGCCGCTTTGGCAGTCCCTGCTTGCCGCAAAGGCGAGGAATCCGGAACTTACCGTGACGCTGCAGGTCAATGGATCAGCTTTCTCAGCGATGCCCTGGAATGTTCAGCACTCGTGGGCCACCAAGGCAGAAGTCGTCGGTGCCGCAATAAATGCAGTCGATCCCTTGAATTGCCGTGTCGGAGATGCTCGAGTTCTACTTGAATCCCAGTGGGGTGGCGGAAGTCTTCGCGTGGCAGCACACGAATCCCGTTCGCTGTGTCCAAACGAGGACTGGGGCACCGGCAGCACTCTCGGGGACTTGCCGCTCGTTCGATTCCGCTCAAACGGCCCACTCCCGACATTATCGGGGCAACCCGTCGCTGTGACGCCCCCGCAACAAGAAATACAGGCTGCTATCGCCTACT
The DNA here is from genome assembly GCA_038144795.1 of Candidatus Kuenenia sp. Taxonomy (GTDB): domain Bacteria; phylum Planctomycetota; class Planctomycetia; order Pirellulales; family UBA1268; genus CACORA01. The sequence goes on from JAYQOK010000010.1 coordinate 37,681, forward strand.
GCGGTATCTCGGGTATAAGCGGCTCCATTGTGAGCTGTGCAAGTCAGTTCTGGGCTCAGATCATAGCGGCCGCACCGCAACTTGAGTCGATATTTCAATCGGTGCCCGAGAAGATCATCTACCAGGATCGCTACCTCCACTCGCCTTTGAATGCGAAGGTGCTATATCGCATTCTTCAGCGATTCGGTGGCCAGACGAGACCGCGACTTGAGATCATCACGATGCAGCCCGAGGACAAGAACCTTTACGGCGATATCCGTCTGCCGCACCGCATTAATCACGACTGGAAAACCTCAGACACCCTCAAGCATGTACTTGAGAACCTCTTTGAGGTATCATTTCATTGCGCTGTCTCTACTCACCCGCGTGCAGACTTGGAGCACGCGCGGCGACTTGAGTTAATATGGCCAGCCGCCCGCGTGAAGTTACACCTCGATAGCGGCGTTGGATTCTTTGATCCACAGACAGCGGTGCCGCACGATTTCCGCGCTAATTGGGCACAGCAGGCAACTGCGCTGCGGAACACACCGCTTACTTTAAGGCAACGCGGCAGCGAGCCAGTACCCGTGTATGTCTTTACCTAGCAGGCTCCGAAACTGCATGTCAGTTGCTCGTTTATCAGCTGCTTGTCCGGCCGCGGGGTTGCGGCCTGGAAATCCCGCGCCTGCGAGTGCGCACCGTCAAGTTTCATTAGATGACAGATGGCAGCGGCGCTTTGATGAATACCGCCGTCAAGCCGCCGCCACAAGGTTCACGCTTCTAGCTGAAGGAGTCAATGCATATATCTACGCGATGAGAACGGCAAAATCATTAATGCGGAGTGCAGCATCGATGTGATTAATGGTGCAGATTGTATCGTTGTCGAGAGTAGTGGCGGCGCTAGTCCCTCGCGTCGGGTGAGTCGTCGTAATCCTCAGTACAATCAGTTAGCCCACACAATTCTTGCGCGGTTACGAGACGCCAGCGTGGGCGTTATGAACATTATCCTTGACTCCGGGCGCGTCGCACGGCTTCCTGAACAGGCTCGATCGGTTGCGCTCTCGAAGCCTTACCCAATAAACCTAACGCCGCTTGATCTTAAGCTGCTTCGTAAAGAGATTGGTCGTAAGGTGGCTGTTCTTCAAGCTACTCGGGGGCTGACCAGCAGCCGCCGATCCCACCGCCCCCGGAAACGACCGGGGGCCGCTGAAGTCACCGGCCCCTCATGACTCCGCCCTCTAACTTGACATACGTCAAGTTTCCTCCGACGCTTACCGAGAGGAGAGACCACCATGAAACTTCAATTGAGCACGCTTTCGGAACAGCAGGCACATGAGTTGGTTGCCCATCATCACGACCGGCTGGAGTTGGACGGCCTGACGCAGCTAGATCCAGAAGCGGCAAAAGCCCTGGCAACACATGGTGGTGCCCTCTCGCTTGACGGCCTGACAACGCTTTCCAAAGAGACTGCTGAGGCGTTGGCCGGGCATGGGAATATGCTGAGCCTGAACGGCCTCTTCGAACTATCGGATGACGCCGCTGAGGCTCTGGCCAAGCATCGTGGACCCATGCTGCTTTTTGGCCTCACGAGGCTTACGAGCAGGTCGCTCGCCGCAAGACTGGCAAGTCTGCCTGGCAGACTTGCCTTGGACAGCGTCAACACCGTTTCTCCGGCTGCCGCGCAAGCGTTGGCGAGACACCCCCGAGAACTGCTATCTCTCAACGGGCTCAAGACTCTGTCGGCTGAGGTGGCTGAGGCATTGGCAGATTGCAAGGGTTCGCTGTGGCTCGACGGCGTCTCTGAAATCTCTCCAGACGCCGCATCGGTACTCGCCCGCCATGAGGGAAGTCTGTCGCTCGACGGCGTGACCTCGCTATCGACTGAGGTCGCACAGATTTTGGCGAAGCATCAGGGGCCGGTCTACCTCGACGGACTTGAAACACTTTCGGACGAAGCAATGAAAGCGTTGCGGGCAAATCCCAACATCAAGCTGCCCGACATGGACTACCGTCCTGAATCGATTTGACGGTCATCCCGTTTTGCCGTCATTTTCCCAATCAATCACGAACCACTCGCCACACTGGGAACACTGGCATGACTCCTGACCGAGTGGATCGTTCACAAGCACGGTGAGCACTGCCTTGCAGTGCGGACAGCTCACCTCCGTCTGGCCTGTGATGCTTCCCGGAAAACACAGCTCATGCGTCAACGGATCAAATGGATCGAGCACTGATTTGACTCATACGATTTCGGGAAACAAGCCGTTACTTGATAAGGCTCTCTGACCACAAAGATCAGCGGCCGCCGCGTCGAGTCCCAAGTTGATTTACCTTCGTCATCCATCCATCAGACAACCAAATATTAACCTCGGCTGCACGTGCAAGAACGCTGAGGACTGAGTTTGTGAGTTTCCGCAGCCCCATCAGATTAAACCAGCATTCAGAATTCATGAGTGCGTAAGCCGCCTGTTCCGTAAGCGTCTCAACGCCATTGAGTGAAATCCATCCCCGACAGCGCGCGAGCATTCTTGCGGTAGTGACAGGCAATTTCCGCACGCCGTTGAGCAAAAACTGTTCGTCCAAGCCACCTCGATTCAGGTTTTCCGCAAGTGCCAGAGCAGTGTTGTCGGAAATGGCCCGTAGCCCACTGAGATCCACATCACCTCTGTATCGGGCCAGTACAGCGGCGGTGCTCGCAGAAAGCCTGCACAAGCCACTCAGATCAATGCGACGGAAGGGCGGCAGTTTGTGAACAAGTATTTCAGCTGCGTCTTTGTCGAGTGACTGAAAGCAGCCCGTGATTTGAAATGGCTCGATATCCCTGCTGCGGATTCGGGCAGCGATTGAGGCCGTGAGTTTTTGGCCGAGGTTCAGTTGCTTCCAAGTGTCATGACAAGCCACCTGGAGCCTCAACTCGTTTCGACGCTCGCTGGGGAGGCAATGCCTGCCACCATCTCTGTCACGATACCCAAGCACCAGACGGGCCACTTCGACACTCACTCGTTTGAGGTCGCCTAGGTAGATGCCGCCCTTGTGCTGAGCCAGATGGCGGGCGGCCGGCAACGACAACGTCTTGACTGAATGGAGACCGAGGTAGCCTTCGTAAGCAGCCAACGCAGCCGCCACAGGTTCAGGGAGTTCGTGAATATGTGTTAAGTCAATTAGCCCCCCTTTCGGGATTGACGCCAGAACGTTCGCGGCATCCCGATCGAGCGACTCAAACGACTCGAAAACAGACTGCGATGTATCGAACGACGTGCTCGCAACGATCTTGCGAGCACGCGAGGCGGTTAAGTAGCGTTCAGATCGAGAAGACGGCTTTCCGGTCGATGGCACCCGTCACC
>JAYQOK010000011.1:0-40321 GCA_038144795.1 Candidatus Kuenenia sp.
CCGCCGCGGTGGTCATTTGTTGCGAACAAGTTGTTGCAGACAAGTGGGCCAAAAAAGTTTTATCCGAACCTTTTCGTCATCATATCCGTAAAATGATTTCGGTAGGGCAAGGCTGGGCCAAACAAAGAGAGCCCGCCATGAGAAAAAAACTGTTTCGAGGGGTTCTGGGGTGGCAGACTCTGTTTCCTCTGAATGAAGTCGTCGGCCGATCTCAGCTGCTATTACTCGTGGAGCCACTGGAGCCCCGTAAACTTCTGACAGCAGAAGCGTCAGATGCCCAGATCGGCACGGTAGACACGACTGCGGCTAATGAATCGACGTTGCTGTCGGCGGAGTTGCTTGTCGTCGCAGGCGAAAATCCATCAGGTGCACTCCGCATCAGTCCACTCATGCTCGAGCCTGTGTCGGAAGTGACATGGGGTGAAGGTCTTGTCGAGACGGGCGTGCCTTCAGCGTGGGACATCACTGGCATGCCACTTGGGGAATTTCATTCACGTCTCAATTTTGTCAGGCGGGCAACGATTGACCCACTTCTTGCTCCGGGCAATCCTGATTTTTGGCATGCGCATGATTTTTTCGTGAACCCATCAATCAATGAGAGATCAACAGTTGACAGCCTCATGAATGCCGGAATCTCTGAGGCAGCTCCAACAAACAATCTTTCTGTTTACTGGGTGCCAAGCCTGTTCAATCGGGCAACAGGACAGCACGTTACGCCACGCGACACTTCAATCGCCTACTACTCGGTGCAGAAGCCTCTTGATCCCAGCAAGATTGTTGCAATGCCTGCTGGCCTTTCGATGATCGCAGGCTCCGCTATGCCCACTGAGCGGCAGCCAACAGCGGTTACTTTTTGGAACTATATCGGATCGACAACACAATACGACCACATTCCACAAGGCGATGAGTGGCAAGATCTTCCGCTGCAGGCGGTGATCATGTTTCCACAGTTTTGGGATGGAAAAAGCCTCGCGGGAACAAACTTTAAGGACCATATGGCATATGACAGAGGCGGTGATGGAGGGCCAAGCACGCATCCATTTCTGCTACCTGAACTTCAACTGCAAATTCATTACGGCCACATTCCTCGTGATGCTTCGCTCGTCCTTTCGTCTGATGCAATGACAGCCGACCGACCAGGCTATGCGCCGGGCTGGAGTATGCATGCCGACTTTATTCACACTCCATGGCCGGAGTATGATCAGGCTGGGAACCTCTACGATGGTTTTGAGCGACGAGTAAATGACAGCCTTCGTTGGCCAACCGTAGCCGGCACTGACGGCAACGCTGCAAGAACCAATCCATCGGGACTTGAACAACCATTCACGCCAGCGCCAATCGTGATGGCTCCAGTGCTTCCCGGTGTCGAGCAGTCTGAGCCGGGGCTGCCTGGTTCACCAATTTACGGGCCAGTGCCGCGCTATCCTACTGTTTCTCCACCGCTCCCCGCCCGGCCATCACGTGCTATCCCCCCCCTACCAGACGCTCCAGATGAAGATACTCCAATCAACACTCCTTCGCTGCTTGCTTGGCCAACTCCCGATGTCGTCATGCAGACCGGCGTCACAACAGGGATTCATGGAGTTGTTGATGACCCAGCCACTACAACAAGTCTACAGATTGCATTACGGCATGAGAGCGGGAGTTACTGGGGGCCAGATTTTACATTCGGTGAAAAAGATTGGCATGTTGGCAACGTAGTTGATTCCGACGGTCATTGGCGCTTGATGTTCAACCCTCCGGCACCGGGAGAATATCTTCTGACGGTTGTTGCAACCGATCGTAGTGGAGCCAGTAGGGTAGCTGAAACAACCTTTGCGGTAATTGGAGAGGCCCTTGTCGTTCCACCTGTTTTAGCACCCGAGCCTCAACCTGAACCAACACCTGAACCGGAACCGGAGCCAGCGCCGCAACCGCAACCCGGGCCGGCTCCCGAGCCAACACCAGAACCACGCCCGATTCCGTCAGATCAGCCGCTTCCTTCAATGGTCACTGCGACAGCGATCTTAGAAGCGATAAGTGATGGAAGCATTCTTGGCATGCCTGGGCCTGGGGATCGCACTCCAGCCGGCTTCAATGGTGGGGAGCTCAAGCCACTGACATCGCCTAACTTCGATCAGCCAGTGCCCTCCTCGGACTGGTGGTCGTCTGTTGTCATGCCGGTTTTCGGCAATGCGTTTTCGGCACCCCTGCATGCACACCCCCTTACTGTCCAGATGACCCAAACAGGGCTTTCATTCGGGGCGCCGACGCAGACCACTGTCACCTATACCGGAGCTACGACAACCGAATACAAAGCACCTCACCGTTTTGATCTTCACGTGCACCTCACCGGAGCCAACAGCTCTCAGGAATTTGCTCTAGAAGAATACAGCGATTGGCTCGTTACTGGACGCTGGATGGGAGGTGATGCCAGCCCGACTGCTACCGTTGCCCAAGGATCACCAGTCGTCTGGCTAGAAGAAATCGACTTCAACAAGTTTCGGGTAGATACGATTTCGGGAAGTTTGATTGAGATACAGGATAACCATGCATTCGTAACGACTGATGGCCGAATGACTCTGCTGCTCGCGCCCGAGGGTTCACGCATTGAACTTCAAGATGGAGCCATTACTGTTCGTGGTCTTGATCGCGGCGGCCTTGCGATTGGATTACTCCCTGACTCAACCGCCGAAACCCAAAATCATTTTCTTAATGCTGCCAGCCATCGACCAACGGGAACGCAGTTTACCTGGGACACTGTCTCTGACCCCTACAACGTTCGCATGCGGTTCGACTTCTCTTTTGAGGGGGGAACTGCCTCCGAAACACTCTTGGCGGTTTATCCTCACCTTGCCCGTCTTGCTGGAAACAATGCAGCACTTGGTACGCAGGTGGGTACATCGGCCTATGTAAGCCCTCGAGGTGGCCTTGAACTTTTTGCGGTCTCTGGACTGGAAGTGGAGGCTCCGAAGCGAGGTGTGATGCCCACGCTTCCAGCGGTACTTTCGCCAGCCCAGGAAGACATGCTTCGCGAGCTTGTGAGAAACGACCCAGCTGCTCTTGACCCGGCTGGCACACTCAATCGCTATGGAGACACATATTGGGCCGGCAAGGCGATGCTTAAGCTTTCACAGTTGGCTCAGTTGGCAGATGTCACCGGCCAATCACAACTTCGTGATGAAATACTGGCGGCCTTGAAAGAAGAGCTCAATGACTGGTTCACGGCAACAGGGCTGCCGGGAGACAAGCATTTTGCATACAACGCTGAGTGGGACACCATTCAGGGCTATCCTGATAGTTTTGGGTCAGCTGGTGATCTGAATGATCACCACTTCCACTACGGTTACTTTATTCATGCCGCTGCTCTCGTTGGGAGCTTTGATCAAGCCTGGGCACTGTCACAGCGGACCATGGTCGACCTTCTTGTGGCTGACGTCGCGGGAACAGACACTGCAGGAAATATGCTGCCGCGACTAAGGACGTTTAGCCCCATGGCGGGTCACTCGTGGGCATCCGGTCACGGGGCGTTCGGAAGCGGCAACAACCACGAGTCAAGTTCTGAGGCAATGAACTTTGCCACGGCGGTGATTCTGTGGGGAGAGGTAACGCGTGATGCGGGCATGACCGGCCTTGGTCAGATGCTCTACAGCGTTGAGGCAGAAGCCATCTCAGAATATTGGTTCAATAAGTACGGGAACGCATTTCCAGTAGATTTTCCCCATGAATCGCTCGGTATGGTCTGGGGTGACGGTGGCTCGCACGCCACGTGGTTTTCTGCCGAACCCGAGATGATCAAAGGAATCAATTTTTTGCCATTTCATGGAGGATCGCTCTATCTATCTGAAATGGCTCGCGATCCAGCAGCCCTGCTGCAGGAGATTCGTGATTTAGGTAGCGGAGTCATCGATGACTGGCCGGGCATTATTCTGCAATACGAAGCACTTGTAGATCCTCAACGTGCAGCAGATCGGCTCGCCGGCGGTAATTTCAGTGATGAAAAAGGCCAGAGCGCCGCTCAGACATACTTCTGGACGACCGTCCTTGCCAATATCGGCACCCCCACGTCAGCGATACGAGCAGACCATCCTCTTGCAGCCGTATTCGTGCATGAAGGAACAACGACCTACTCGGCACACAATGCAGGACAGCATCCGATTACGGTCACATTTAATGATGGCACTCACTTTGAGGTTGGCAGTGGCGTGACAGCAGTCTGGCAGCGGCTTCCCGACGCCACAGAATTAACGTCCCCACTTGGTTTCGTTTCTCCTTCGGTGCCAACGGATACAGCCGGACCATTAGCACCTGCCCCCCAAACTCTTGAGCCAGTACTACGAACCGTGGCAGCGCCAACCGAACTGCGCCTTCTCCTTGATGAAGCGACGGGCATTGCGTATCTGCAAGAGGCAACCGCGAGTCTAGTTCGAGTCCAGCGAAACGATGACTACTGGCAAGGAGCTGTTCCATTGTCGCGCGGAACGGCCACACTCCTTTCTGCTACACGAGATGAGTTTGGTAGGCTGCGTGTGCTTGATTTCAGTGAGTGGGGGTACTTTGCATGGGTTCTGGATGAAAACGGCATGTTTGTAGGCGAGGATGGGCCAGAGGATTCAACCGTTGAAGAAAAAGAGCTCCTTTTTGATCTCGATCTCAATGGAAATGGGCTTGTTGGGTCCTGAGTGTTCCAGGTCAATGTGACGTGTGCTTTTGGGGCAGGAACGTTGGACGAACAAGGTATTCGGCCCCGCAGTGATTTTGGTCCCGGGTGATTCGCGACAAGCGGCACAACGCGTGGGTCTCCAGCAACAGAAAGTTTGCTCGGTTGTACAATTTGGCGGAAGACCCGCCGGAAAAAGAAAACCTGCTTGGTCGCAATGAACAGGAGCACCAGCAGGCCCTCGCGAGATTCACTGACCTACCTTCCCTGACTCACTGACCTACCTGCCCTGCCGATGGTCGGCAGTGCTTTCGAGAAGCGTCCTTAATCGGCGAACGGTAATCGGTGAAGCACCGATTCTCCGTTTGGCTTCTCGTAGAACTAGCCCAGAGGCGATCGCAAAATACGAACGGCTCATAGGCGAATGGCTGGCGAGTGGAAAAACTCGACCGCCGTCACAAGAGCGTTCAGACTCGGCCACGAGATCGGTAGCCGCGAAGCCTGTGCTTCCCGCCGCTCAGGACTCGGAAGAGGACGGCGGCCAGGTGGCGACTCCAACGCCTAAGGCCGCTTGTTCAGCCAGCCTCACAGAGGTTAGCTCTGCGTCGTCAGCACGACCACTCACAACGGCCGCCGCTCTTGATAAACCGCTGGTGAGGGTGTTCTGGTCATGACAGCCTTCTCGTGGAACCAGACCGACCGCGAACGGTGTCGGGAATCGAAATGCCGAGTGCCCGCAACTGCTTCTCGGCCTGTGTCATCCAGCCTCGATTGGCGGCCGGGCTCGCTGGGCTCGGGTGGAGAATTGTTCCGATCGGTGGCCCGTCATCACCCAGAGCCACCGCGGCCCGCCCAGCAGCAAAACTGCCGACGCCGATGACCCGCTTCGGGGCCAGCCACGCCACCAGCCGCCGGAGAGCCTCGTCGCACGCGGTGAACAGTGGCTCCCGCTCTTCGGCTGGGAGTTTGTCAGGCGTGCGATTGCGACCTGACTCCTCCATGAAAACGAGCGGACAGTAGTTGGTGATGAAAAACTGGTCACTGAACTGTTTCGGCGTCTGGTAGCGCTCCCGGGCCCATCCCCAGAGCCGCCGCCCACTCACCTCGCTCCGGGTACACGAAAATCCTTCGATCGGTCGCTGGGGATGAACCACCGCCGGTTGATCGACCCGCTCGTCGATCTCAAGGAAATCGCGAACCAGGCTCACCTCACCAAACGGCACACCGGTCTGCGCCATGCCCCAGGGCCCTGGGTTCATCCCCACAAGGAGCGCCTCCGGCCCCCGCTTGGCGTAACGCCGCAGATAGACTTCATGCGGACGCCGGGCATAAACCAAAGGGTTATAAACGCACACGCTTGGTGGGGCAAACGTCAGCCCCGCAACTTCTTTGGCGAGCCAGCGTGAAATATCAAGTGGACTCATGGGCTACGCTCGTCGCCATCTCGAACCTATCTGATCATCATGTATTTGACTGTTGCCGTCATAAAACTTTCAAACGGAATCGCATGTGCTGCTTGCAGCCACGGTGTATTCATAACGCATCCAAGAAAAAGCCACCCGCAAGGTCATGGCGACTCGCCGCTTGGCGTCACCAAGAGCCTGATCCCATCGACATACTGCCCCTCGAAGCGTCGCTTCGATGTTCCGGCAGCGTCAGTTGTATCGCTTATGACGCAATAGAGCATCAGCGAGCCCACGACCGGCGGGGCATGCAGCGTCATCGTCATCTGCTGCCACGATGCGGGATCGGCGTCGAGCCACTCGCTCTGCTCCGCCAGCACATAGACAATCGAGGGATCGTCGGCACGGGCACTCGTCAGATCGGACTGAAGCCAGATCGAACGACTCGCCGGCCAGGCAGCATCCGTGGCGAGCGCCTTGACCAGACACCTCGGCCTGCGGCCCTCGGATGGTGTTACGCCGTTAAATGACACCTCGAGTTTCAGGGTAAGGCCCACATGGTCTCCGGTGACCGATTGGATCACCGCGGTCGCGTTCAGCCCCGATGGCAGCATGCTCGCCACGGGGGATCGCTCGCGGTCGCCTGATTCGGCGACGACACCACGGCTGTGAGAGGCATGAACGGCGGCATCGACTTGTGGAGCATGGTGGGCAAGCCCACCTCCATCAGCAGCCAACCATGAACGGCTTGTGAGCGACCACGGGTCACACATGACGGGAAGGTCGGCTCAAAACCATCGGCCCCACGAACTACCTGCCCTTGGACAAGGAAAACTCAAACGTATTTGGCTTGCCTGGATCCACCTCCGCTGTCTCCTTACTCTCCACGTTGTACATTGGAGGGAGCGTGTTTTGGCGATCTATGATCGGGGGTTCGCCCTTCATGGGAATGACTTCGACCTCTTTGTACGAATAGAATTCGACTCGATACGACCCCTCCGGCACTTCCCCCGCAAAGATTCCATTTCTCACCTCCAGCACGGTTGCCGCCCTTCCCGGCCGCACAAACGCCACCTCCCCGTCAACCATTGGCTCTCCATCAAGCGTGACTGAGCCACTCACTTTCCCTCGTACTTCCCCTGGTTTAACACACCCTACCAGAAGTACACCCGCCAATGACACGGCGGCCATAACCACAATCGGAGATCTCATTTCAGTCGTCATAACCACTCCCCGCACAAAACAAGTACATCAATCACCTGCTCACCCCTCACTGCCAAGCAAGGGCTGCCGCTCTGCCTTCTAAGTTTTCTTACAGCCCAGAAATGCTCTGGCCATCGTCTTTGATGCACAATTTGCCAAGTGTAGGCAGGTCAGTCGAGTCGTTTAGAAAGGCAATTGACCCATCTAGTTTCATCCCGTGCGTGCCGCCAGGATGCAAGGAATTCAGCGGAACATTCGTCGCTCCATTATTGCATACCCCGTGCTGCCCACAATTATCAGTGAACGGCCCCTCTTCGTTGATCTTGTAGCGAACAGCTGTGACGCCAAACGTGCGCGTATTGTTAAATCCGTTGTAGCTGGTAGATGATCTGTCTGTTCCAATCAAAATCCCATGCCTCGACGTAGACGTCCAATACGTTTTTGTCGACCCAATGAGCACCCTTCCCGATTGTTCACCGATGCAAATCGTCTTGGATGTCCCATCAAGCGCAACGACGAAGTCATCGGTATTGTTGGGGACAAGCGAGCCGTTCCGCACCTTATGACCGCCGCAGCAGCACCCCCCACAGCCAGCTGAGTTGTCTTGCTGGCCGGTATAGCCCGTTGGCCATAGAGCGTCCGTGGCCCCCAATATTCCTGTGTATGAACTGATCATCTGCTGGGATCCGTTGCTGGCGCCGGTAAATTTTGGCATCGTCGTCGAAGCACAGCGATATGTGCCAATCATGGTTTGATTCATCACGCCTTCATTTGTCGCATTGCCCCAGCCGAGCCCAGTGTTGGGAGTGAGGTCAAGCCGATCATAGATTGTCTGCTGCTCCATATAGGGCAGAATCAGAATATGCCACTGCACCCCCCAGCCCCCACCACCGATGACACCAGGAGGAATTTTTTTCTGGGCGTCGTGGTATGAGTGGATACCGAGCCCAACCTGCTTGAGGTTGTTGCTGCACGAAGAACGACGGGCTGCTTCACGAGCAGCCTGTACCGCAGGAAGCAGGAGCCCGATCAAGACACCGATGATCGCGATGACTACCAGAAGTTCAACAAGCGTGAACGCACGACGCGGACGAAAAGATGGAATCATCAAAACACCCCATGCCATAAGAGAAGTGGGAGACGACAAACACGCATGAGTACGGGGAAATGAATTCGGCCCCATAAAATGAGAAACTGGTATTCTTTCCCCACCAACGAAAAATTTACGCGGCTGGCATGGCGGCGTCAACCGAAAACCTGTCATTCTGACATAATCGTCTTTTTTACCCAGTAGCGTGATTCACCGTTGTGGCTCGAAAATGACCATGAACAGAACTTGCTTCATCCATGTGTTTGGCCACACGGCGTTGCTGATTGCCTGGCACACAGGATTCTTGGCCGACAGGATCATCAGGGCTGAGCCACCTATGGCTGGCTCAAAACCGTCGATCCTGTTTCTCTTTGCTGATGACATGACTTATGAGGCAATCCGTGCCTTTGGTCACACCGACATCGATACGCCAAACCTTGATCGATTGGTCGCGCGGGGCACGACGTTTAGTCATGCCTACAATATGGGATCGTGGAGCGGCGCTGTTTGTGTCGCCAGCCGCACCATGCTGATCACTGGTCGCAGTGTCTGGGATGCGAAAAACATCTACGCCACCACCGATGCAGAGCGACAGGCCGGCGTGCTCTGGCCCCAACTGCTGCAAGCCGCGGGCTATCGCACCTTCATGACAGGCAAGTGGCATATCCAAACAGATGCTGCACGGTGCTTTGACGTCACCCGACACGTGCGACCCGGCATGCCGAAAACCGTGCCCGCCTCGTACAACCGCCCGCCGGCTGAAGGTGCCGACCCGTGGGATCCGACCGACGTCAGGCTTGGGGGTTTCTGGGAAGGGGGCCGCCACTGGAGTGAGGTGACGGCAGACGATGCAATCGCTTTTCTCGGTGACGCAGATGGCGACGCCGGGCCAGCATTTTTCTACATCGCCTTTAACGCCCCCCACGATCCCCGACAGTCACCGCGGGAATATCTCGACCGCTACCCTGTGGAGCGGATCGCGGCACCGCAACCGTTTCTTCCAAAGTATCCCCACGCCGAAGCGATGGGCGCCGGTCCCGAGCTTCGCGACGAGAAACTTGCCCCGTTCCCCCGTACCACACAGGCCGTCAAGATCCATCGACGGGAATACTACGCGCTGGTGACCCACCTTGATGATCAGATTGGTCGCATCCTTCGCGCCCTTGAGGCATCTGGCGGGGCTGACAACACATGGATCTTCTTCACCGCCGACCACGGGCTGGGAGTAGGCCACCACGGCCTCATGGGCAAACAGAACCAATACGACCATTCGATTCGGGTTCCGTTTGTGGTCGTGGGTCCTGGGGTCGCCGCAGGCGTGACCGACCCAACGCCGATCTATCTGCAGGACGTGATGCCGACCACGCTTGAACTGGCCGGAGCAGTGCGGCCAGTTCATGTCTTTTTTCAAAGCCTCCTGCCACGACTATCCCGCGGTGCAGGGAAGCCTCCAACCGCCCCCTATGAATCGATCTATGGAGGCTACCTCAATCTGCAGCGGTCGGTGAGCCATGCGGGCTGGAAGTTGATCGTGTACCCGAACTCCAAAACTCTGAGGCTCTACCACCTCGCCGAGGATCCGCAGGAGACAATCGATTTGGCCACGCAGCCGGAGCACACCGAGCGGTTGCGTGATCTCTGCGACCGGCTCACGGCACTGCAACGCGATCTCGGTGACCCCCTCGACCTTTCGGCACTCCGACCGTAGGCCGGTCGCGCAGCCGTTGTATTGCGTGGGCGAGGGGAATCAAACGGCCTGCTTCCACCGGTCATCGCATGTGTCACAAGAACGGCGTGGGAAGCAACACCGCGTGATGATCAAAGAGAATCCGCGCCCCCAATGCCGCTACCCTTGCCGTAAGAAACAGGATTGCAAGGTAAGCCGTCAGGGCAGCCCAACAGCCAAGGCTCACGATAACTCGGGTAGCGAGTGAGGCCTGGTCGGGCCGTGCCATCGCTCGTGAGACAGCCCAGCCAACCACCAATCGCCCTGGCAGGATGAGGAGCACGAACAGCGGCGTTAACAACCAGACTGCATCACGTGGCGGGACGACGATCTTGAGTACGTACAGTGGCACCGTGAGAATAAGAAGAAGTGCCATGAGCATTGCGAACGGTGCACGACGAAACCATTCCCGCACCAAAGCCACGTAGATAAAAGTGGTAATGCGACCCGTAGCTGCGTAATGAGCTTGCAGGAACGGCACCCACATCAATGCCAGGGCAAGCAGGATGCCGCCACACAAGGAGACAAGCGGCGCAATGGGGCGATCAGAAATCCGTGGCATCGCAAAGAGCAGCGTCGGCACAGCCACCCATACCATCCCCCAACCCACCAACACGAAGTCGAAATGTCTTCCCGGGAGCGAGTACGTCAGACAGCTGACCTACTGCGGCCGCGCTCGCACTCCAAAGAGCTCCGGCCCGCACGGCACTCACGACGCGACGGACATGGTGAATCGGACGGATAAACGCCAGTGGGCTCGGCCCCGCTGCGAGGGCGAATAGTAAATGCACGGCCACACCGGCGGCGACGATTGCCCGCGGCTCATTGCCCACCAGCCGCCGGTGGCGGTAGAGTGTCGAATCTGGGACGGAGGTGTTACCGTCGAATGTGCAAATCGCTGGGAGGGATCGGAAATGCCTGATGATATGGCAACGAACGCGTCACCTGCCACTCGTGCGGCGAATGCGGCGCTGATGATGAGTGCCGCACTTCGCTTGGGCGTAGGCCTCCCGTCAGGTGTGGAGCAACAGTCGGCCGAGGCACTCGATGCAGTCGCGTCATCACTCCGTCAAGGTGATGGGCATGACCCAGCTTCCGCGATTGATGCTCTCGTTGCCACGGTGCCTGCACCCGCTCGCGGTATCATGCGGCTTGCCCTCGCGGGAGCCGACGTACGACGACTGCTTACAGTACTCGACCAGATCGTGGCCAGCGATCGGCGGAATCGCTGGGAAACGAGACTTGCCTTGGCCTACCCGACAGGCGTCTGCCTCGCGGCATTCGTTGGGATAGCTCTCGTTGCGCTGGTCAACGAGCCGTCCTTGAACGCACTTGCGGAGTCAACCGTGTTGCCCCAGGTGCCGTCGGCACCCGTGCCCCACCCGGTCTGGGAGGCCGTGTCTGTGCCGGCAGCGACGTCGGCGGTTGGGGTACTCCTCGGTGTTCTCATCTGGTGGAGCCGAAGCGGTGTCCGTGCCAAAGCGGCGCGCCAAAGGGCCGCGGTTGCCTGTGAAGTCGAGGCAATCTTTACGGAAGTAACGCTCGATCATCCTCGGCGAAAACAGATTTTGGCTGATCTTGCGGCTGTAGAAGGCTCCGCGCTCGCCGGTCCGTTACAGCCACCGTTGGCCCTGGCCGTCGCGGCCTTTCCGTTGGCAGAACGGTCAGCAGCGCTCCGTGAAGTAGCAACTCTCTACCGCCACACAGCCGAAGCCGACAGAATGGCCAGGCGGGCGCTGCTGCCGGCAGGAGCCAGTGTTGTGGCGGGGCTCGCCGTGCTGCTCTTCGGCATCGCGCTGTTTCTGCCGTTGGTGCAGTTCTTCAGTCGGATCGCAGCCATGCCGGCGGCCCCCGCATGGAGTCCTGGCCTATGACATCTTTACCATCGTCATATGTGCTGGAAGCCATCGGCCGACATCGCACCGCGGCACGGCTCGTCAGGGCACTTGCTGAGGACATGCCCGCCGCCCAGGGACGACGTTGGCAAGCGATCGCAGATGCACTCGATTCCAACGATGTCGATATGGCAAAACGGATCGACGCTCCACATGCTCAGTATTGGCTTCCACTGATCGCAAGCCGCCAGAATGACCCGCAGATGCTGTCGCGGCTGGTGCAGGCGGCTGGCCAACGGATACAACAAAACTCGGGAGGCTGGGCAGCACTGGCTTATTCGTTGGTCATTGTCGGATTTTCCATCGTAGTGATGATCATTCTCTCGGTACTCGTCATGCCGGTTTTTTCCGACATGTTCAATGACTTTGGCCTCGAACTCCCGGCGGCCACAAGGGCCGTGATTGGTTTCATGGGGTTTCTGGCCACGGGCTGGGGTCCCCTGCTCGTGGCGCTGGGCGTGATTGCAGTGGGCCGTTGGATCCTTATTACCCGATCACCCCGCGGCCCCGGCATAGCTGAAGGGTTCACGCGCAACCTGGCAATGCTTGCCGAAGCCGGCCTGCCTCAGCAAGACGCCATCGCGCTTGCGGCTACGGCAGTCGGATTACCTCCGGCAGCCGCAGCACCCGGGAACCGTCACAGACCGATTGAGGTCATTGTCGACATGGCACTTCATCATGAAGCGAAAGCATCCGCAATTCTGCTGTCAGCGATCGCCGACTGTCATGCGGATCGCGCCCGCAACAGTCTGTGGTCCACCCAGTGGCTGATCGGTCCGGTAGCCATTGGCGTGGTCGGACTTCTTGTGGGCCTGATCATGATTGCACTGTTTATGCCACTTTTCAGACTTGTTTCCGGACTCTCGTGATACCCCCGCCGGGTCGACGTATGCAGTTGTTCTCAATCGTCACAAATGCATGGAGTGCTTTGCCAAGCCGTGCCTGCAGCGGGACCGAATCGATGTCGATTTTGCGAATTCTGGCCGCCTGCGCCCAGGCTCAGACCGCCATGCCGCCGATGCTTGCCGCTTGGGCCCGCTGCCAGCGTGCCGCACAGGCCAACCGCATCGACGCCATCGTCGACGAACTCACCCGGGGTGTTCCCTTGGATGCTGCACTCGCTGCCTCTGGCAGCGCGATGCGGGATGATCACCTCATCGCCGCTCGTTTTGCTGCCAAAACCAACCTACTGCCACAGGTGATACCAGCAGTCGTGAATGTTACCAGCGGGCTATCCTGGCGGTACCGATCAGCACTTGGATACCTCGCGGTGGTTCTCGTCATATTTCTGGGTGTTTCAGGCCTTCTGTCACTGCGAGTAATGCCCCTCTGGGCCAAGATTCTTCATGACTTTGATATGGATGTTCCGTACAGCGCGATCGTTGCTCAAGCGATCTCACCGTACATCGTCGCCACCGGGGCAGGCCTACCGATCCTCATGCTAGGAGGATTTCTGCTCATAGCCTCACGTCGGCTAAGGAGATGGCTTGCCAGACCCTTTCAGGCTGGTGAGAGACGGGCTGCAGCCCTCGATCTCTTGGGGATCGCCCTCAGCGCCGGCCGGCCGCTCCCAGAAGTGGCTCACCTCCTGGCGGCATCTCAGCAGAGCGATCAGAGGTTGACGCATCGCCTGGAGGCCATCGCCACAGATGCCAGCGGCATGGCCCGCAGTGGGTT
This sequence comes from Candidatus Kuenenia sp., assembly GCA_038144795.1. Taxonomy (GTDB): domain Bacteria; phylum Planctomycetota; class Planctomycetia; order Pirellulales; family UBA1268; genus CACORA01. The sequence continues at coordinate 13,634 of JAYQOK010000011.1, forward strand.
GCTACGACCCGTTGAACTCGAGCAATGGGAGCGGCTTTTGACTGTCGCCGACCAAGGCTGGCTTTTGCGGACGGCCGCTGCGCGACGACGGGAGCGAACACGACGACGTTGGACGCTCGCAGCCGAGTTGATCGTGCCGGTGGGTGTGGCCCTGATGGGCTCTCTCGTTTTGATCGAAGCATTTGCGGTGCTTGGGCCACTTCGCGACCTTGTGCAGGCGCTTTCATGACCGTCCTGTGGCACAATCCTGTACGGCGTGGTATTTCGAGTATTGAAATGCTTGTCGCCTTCTCATTGGTACTTACCGCGATGGCTTCAACCGTGCCGCTGTTCGTTCGGCATCAGCGGTTGCTGGCCGAGTCCCGCAGGGAGCGCTTTGCGATCGAGGAACTGGCCAATCAGGCCCAGCGGCTTCTCTCGCTTGAGCCGGACGAGGTGGATCGGTTTCTGGAGACACTGACACCGTCTGAGATTGCCCGCCGCCACCTCAACGATGCGGCCATCCACTTCGAAACAAGGGCCTCCGAACTCGGTCAGCGGGTCGTACTTTCACTTCGTTGGCAGGACACAGGACGACGAAATAACCCCCTCCTGCTGGCCGTCTGGCTACCACCCCGGGGCGCCGTCGATGCCGCCTTTTCCCCGCGGGAGTCGTCCCCTTGATGGCGCACACGCCTTCCTCACCGCCACCCGTCGCCAGAATGCCTTACACCGGCATGAGGCGTGGCGCTTCGCTCGCCGAGTTGCTGGCTGTGATGGCATCGCTCGGGGTGGTGCTGAGCGTGGCCGCGGGATTGGTGCATACCGCCATGCGGCTGCAATCGACCTCCCGACAAGACCTCGAGTGCGACCGTACAGCGATGCGTCTTGCACGTCAGTTTCGACATGATGCGCGACAGGCAGAAGCCGTCACCACCGTATCCGTATTAACCGGAGACGACGATGGAGTCGCTTCTCCGGAAACACTCGTCGAGTTTTCCCTCACCGCAAAGATGAACGTCAGGTACCAAGCAAGTCTTCAGCAACTCACGCGACAGGCCACCGCAAATGGGCGAACGACACGGGAAGACTACTTTTTTGCGGCGCCGATGCAGTGGAACGTGACGCCAACTGATCGATGCATTGTCCTCAACGGCCGTACCTTGACCCGTAACCCAGCACGAGGCCACCCGTTTAGGCCACTCGACGTTGAGATTGTAGCCGTGACCACTGGTGCACAGATTAAGGAAACAAAATCACCACCCAGCAACCGTGCCACCGAGAGGGCACCATGATGGGTAGGCAGAATCGCATGGTCGCTCGTCAGGGCATCGCGATCGTCATCGTGATCGGCTGTCTGGCAGCGTTTTCAATGGTTGCACTTGCAATGCTCCGTGGAGCCTTGCTCACACGGCATGTATTTCGAAGTGAACACCATCTGCGACAGGCAGAATTGCTGCTCGACGCGGCTGCCACGCGCACGGCGGCACGACTCGCAGCGGATCCATCCGCCGCCCCCGATTCCCTCGACGAAAATTTGGTGATCCCTGCTGACGAAATCACTGGCAGTCACGATGCGCGCATCATGATCGATGTCTCACCCGGAGATGGAGAAGAAAATCCATCGGCATCATGTTCATCACGCTGGCGCGTGCGGATTGTCGTCTATTATCCGATCGACGGCCCGCATGCCGTGCGCCGAACACGCGAGGTACTGCTCCCTGCGCCCAACCCCAAACGACAAGCCGCCCGACACCATTTTCAGGAGACTGCGTCATGACATTCCACGGCCGCATCAGCAACCCGTTTAATCGCCACCAGGGGTTCACTCTTGTTGAATTGCTCGTGGTGATCGCCATCATCGGGGTTCTCGTAGGCCTCCTCCTACCGGCTGTCCAGGCGGCTCGAGAGGCCGCTCGTCGCTGTAGTTGTGCGAACAATGTGACACAGATCGGGCTTGCCCTCCATAACCACGAGTTTCACCTGGAAAGCTTCCCCGCAGGCGTGACCGATCCGGACGGCCCTGTTCGGAACCTTGAGGAGGGAATGCATGTGAGTTGGATCGTCCGAATTCTTCCCTACCTGGAACAAACGGCACTCAGCCGTAACTTCGATGAGGCAGCGGGAGCGTATGGTGCGGTCAATCGTCCTGTCCGCGAGGCATGGATTTCGTCTCTCATCTGTCCTTCATCACCTGAACCGGGACGCCCCGACTCAGAGATCGGTGGCATCGGTCACACAACATATGCCGGCTGCCACCATGAGGCTGAGGCTCCCATCGATGAAAATAACCATGGAGTTCTTTTTCTCAACAGCAGCATCACATTCAGCGATATCGAAGATGGCAGTTCGAACACCCTGTTGATCGGGGAGCACTTTCTCGGAGTTCGTGACCTTGGTTGGGTCTCTGGCACCCGTTCAACGCTTCGCAACACGTCACAGATCGAAGAGCCGCAGCAAAACCGTACTCCCGAGCAACCAGCTCCCGACCCGCTCTTCGTGGGCGGCTTCGGCAGCTATCATCCCGGAATGTCGATGATCGGTATGGCAGATGGCTCGACTCGAGCGCTTGCCAACACCATGTCGCCCGCCATACTTCGCCAACTTGGTGACCGCAGTGACGGTGAGATTCCCAAGCAGAACACGCGGAGGTAGATCCATGCATGGCAACACAGCCTTTTCGCGGACGCTTCTATCCCTGATAATTTTTTGCTCTCCAGTGCTCCTGCTCTATGTCGCTGCTGGAGCAGAGCCTGGAGACACTGTGTCTTCTCCGATCTCCGGGGATGAAGACTGGTCACATCACGATTTCTGGCAGACAACCAATGGCAAGCCTGTTTCGGATGGCTGGCAGTTTGCAGATGGTGTGGTGTCTCTTGTCACCCCCGGCAAGGGCGGAAGTATTGTTTCACGCCCCTTGCCCCCCCACTTTGAGCTCAGTTGGACATGGCGGATCGAAAAAGGCGTGAACAGCGGCTTGAAATACCGTGTCCGCCGCTTCGGAAACAGTCTTTTTGGGAATCACTATCTCGGCCTTGAGTATCAGATCATTGACAGCCGTCCAGCGGACACCTCCGCGGGGTCGACTGCTGCGATTTATGGCTTGGTGCCCCCGATCGCCGAGAAGACACTCCACCCACCCGGCGAGTGGAACACGGCTCGCATTGTTGCGATCGGAGACCATGTTGAGCACTTTCTCAACGGCAAACTGGTCGCTGCCGCCAACACGACAGGGCCGGCCTGGGAAACTGCCATCGCCCTGAGCAAATTCTCCGGCAGCACAGGCTTTGGTCAGCCACGGGAAGGCGACCGCATCATGCTCACGGATCATGGGGGCCGGGTCACATACAAGGACTTTCATTTCGTACCTCACCCGTCTCCGTCCCCCGAGGTCGCGCATCTCCCGGGACCGTTTCTCGCAAATGCCACCCGCAACGGCTGGGCAACCAGCGACAGCGTCGTGATTTGGACGCGAACGACGAAACATCGTGAAATGCTGGTCGATGGCCTGCCATTCGTTTCTGTACCTCCCACCGAGGCCGCGCGGCTGGCCAAGCTTGACGACGCCCAGAGACTGCTTGCGCTACAACTTCCACCCGGAGCCACTCTTGAAGACATGTTCGGAGCCTGCCCTGGGACGAGCGGGCGGGTTCGGCTGTCCTACTACCCTGATCAGCAGCGGCACAAAATACGGCATGCTCCCTGGAAGATAACCTCCGTTGAAAGTGATTTCACCGCCCAGTGGCATCTGGAAGGGCTCACCCCCAACACCCGTTATGTGACGGTCATCGAGGCGCAGACTCCTGACGGCAAGCCCTCGTCGGTGCTGCTTGGTGGCTTTCGTACATCTCCGAACTCACACCAAGCGGAGCCGCTGCGATTCTGCATGACAACGTGTCATGATTTTCTACGCCGTGATGACGGCCTCAATGGACATACCATCTACGGGGCCCTGGAGAAGCTCGCCCCCGACTTCATCGTCCATGCTGGTGACATCGAGTATTACGATCAGCCTGACCCCTGGGCCCTCACCACACAACTGATGCGGTTCAAGTGGGCGCGGCTCTTTGCTCTCCCTGCCAACCGCCACTTTTACAATCACACGACATCCTATTTCATCAAGGACGACCACGACACCCTAGCTGACGATTGCTGGCCCGGGCAAACGTATGGTGCGGTTTCGTTTGAAGAAGGCGCGAAACTGTTCAACGAGGAACAATTCCCCTCGCGACATCCTCGTTACGCCAACATCCGGTGGGGACGTGACATGGAGATCTGGCTCCTTGAGGGCCGAGACCACCGCAGCCCCAACACGGCGCTCGACGGCCCGGAAAAGTCGATCCTTGGTATACCGCAGCGGACCTGGCTTTTTGAAACCCTCGCAGCATCGAAAGCCAACTTCAAACTTGTCTTCAGTCCAACCCCAATCGTGGGGCCCGATCGATCTGGAAAGCGCGACAACCATGCGAACACGGCCTTCTCCTGGGAGGGCCAAGAACTTCGCGAACGGCTCTCACAGATTCCTGGAGTGATCGTTTTCTGTGGTGATCGCCACTGGCAATACGCCTCTGTGGACGAGACCGGTCTCTGGGAATTTGGATGCGGCCCTGGCAGCGAGAAGCATCAGCTAGGCTGGAAAGCGGGGGATACGAGGCCAAAGCATCGGTTTCTTCGCGTCGCCGGTGGCTTTCTCTCCGGTGAACTCGTCCCCTCCATCGGCAAGAACAAGCCCTCATTGACCATTCGCCATCTCTCTGTCACCGGCGAGGAAGCGAGTCGGTTTGTCTTTCCTCAGCCGTCTTCAAAAGCCAACAGATCGCATTCACAAGCAGCCGATTGAATTCCGGTCGTGCAAAGTCACTCTCATGGCCGAGGGATGTGTAAAATGATGCACCTCCATCCGGTCGAAGAAATGTCCAGGCGACCGGTTCGATCTGGCCCCCTAAGGCCGCGCTACCCAAGAGGAGCGGCGTAGTGTCGGACGCCAGCGGAGAAACCACGTAGAGACTTCCGCTCGAGGGAAATCCGGTGGTCGGAATTCCCTGGAGGATTGGATTCGTACCGCTTTCGGCGGTTCCCCGCACGGTTACGCCGACATCGGCCGGTAGGTGGTTGGTGTAATGGCCCCCAAACACTTCTCGGTCAAACTCAGGCCAATCCTCGAGTCCGTCCGGGGGTGATTGGTTTCGCAAGTGAAACGCATGGCTGGCCGTCCGGATGCCCAGGACCGGCTTCGCGGCTGCGACATGCGCCCGAATGTGGCCAATTTGCTCGGGTGGCAGCGGCCGGCGACGAACACTTACAACCAGCAGATCCGCATCGCGCACTCGTTCGATTCCCGGGAATGATCCCTCCGCCTGAGAATCAAACCACACGAACGACGTCCGACAGAAGCCACCTAAATGCCGGAGGGCAAAGATCGGGAGCGTAACGGATGTCCGGTACTCGTCTTCGCCTTGGAGAAAGACGACGTGTGGCCGTTTGTCATCCGGAAAACGAAATTCCCTGCCATCGAGTAGAGCGCCGCTCGTTGCGGTGGGTGCCCAGTGTCGTTCGATGTGGTCGATTACCAGATCGGTACCAGTGAAATGACTGACCTGCGGAGGCCGCCTCGGGTTATACATCGTATCGGTAAGGTCCCGCACCAGAACGACACGAAAGCCCTGGGCCACCAACTGACGAATACCAAATGGCCGTCCGAGCACGCACATATTGGTATGCACGCCAGTGATGATCACGTTCCGAATATGGCGTTGGTGGAGGAGATCGACAATTTCCACAGAGTCAGCAATGGCATCGCCCTCATGAATTTCCAATGTGGCGATCTGTCGCGTCCACGGGAAAGGATCTCCCGGTCGCCATGATCGCTCTCCGTCACAGCCACCGTCTGCGTCATCGATCGGAAGCGGTGGCTCCCGAGCCGGATCGAGCGGGCACCACTTCGGCAACGATTTTCGTAACTCGGTCGCCGGAACAGATTGGGCCATCCTGCGAGCCGGATGCTCCGCATAAAAATTCATCGTGCCACTCGGTGAGTGGATGATCAACGCCCCACGGTTCCGCGCTGCCACCAGAAATTCGTTGAGTCGCGGTGCCATCTGGGCCACACGCTCTGCCGCCCGCGGACAGGTGTGGGTGTCCCACATGTCACACACGATGACTGCCGTCTCGTCAGGCGACCACGCAACATCCTCGAATTTCGTGTGAAACCTACGGGGCGGGGAAGCCACTTCGTGTTGCGATCGGAGGCGAAGACGAAGTGGCTCCGAAGACTCAGCCCCCACCGGCGAGACACCGCAGGCCAGCACGACTCCGACGAAAAAAACCAGCAGGCCGCATCGTTGCGGGGTGTTGGCTGAATACGCAGGGAACAGATGCATCGAAGAACCACCTTTCCTCATCAGCGATCAGCGAGGAATCTCATAGCCTCGCCGCGACTCCCGTGACAAAAAGGCATTGGCCTGCGGATCATCCACGATCTCACGCGTAGCACCATTCCAGGTAAGCGGTCGCCCCAAGCGCATGGAGATGTTCGCCAGATGGCAAATCTCGAGCATGCGATTATGGGACCACACATCGGAGATGGGCTGCTGACGCGATCGCATCGCATCGATGAAATTCGCTGTGTGATTTTCACTCACAGGACCACCATAGACAGCCTCAACCGCTCCTTCCGGGAGCGGCTTCTGATCCAGCTCTTCCACCGGGGCACCGGTCAACTTGCCACGATTGACAAAGAACCGACCGCCTGTCCCTTCGAAGAGAATGCCGTTATCGCCCTCACTCTTGATCAGCAGCTCCACACCGTTGGGCATCGTGCAGCTAATGGTGAACTTCGTCGCGGCGTTGTAGCGATCATGCACAAGAGGCTGGCCATCCTTGTAGGCAACTGGCAATTCGTATTCAACCGGGGTGATCACCTGCGGTGTGTTCGCCTGCTCACCGAGTGCCCAGCATGCAATGTCAACGTGGTGTGCCCCCCAATCCGTCAGTTTTCCTCCGGAGTACTCATGCCAATTCCGGAAGGAATAGTGCGCGTTGCTGTACAACGGCACGCCTCCGCCATAGCCGGTCCGTAATTCCGGGAGCGCCCGATACGGCACTTCTGGTGCAGGCCCTAGCCAGAAATCCCAATCCAACCCTTCCGGGACGGCGACTTCCGGAATCGATGGTGAACCAGTCATGCCACCAATACCACAGGTGATCTTGGTGACTGTGCCAATCCGTCCGTCACGGATCAGGGCGATCGCCCGAAGAAACCGCTGATCACTCTCGGTTCGTTGCATGGTCCCGACTTGAAAGACCCGACCAGTCGCTTTCACCGCCCGCTCAATTTGCTTGCCTTCATCGACCGTAAGCGTCAGCGGCTTCTCGCAATAGACATCTTTGCCAGCCTGCATCGCCTCAATCGCGATCTTGGTATGCCAGTGATCGGGGGTGGCGATCATCACCGCATCAATATCCGCACGGTCCAGAATTCGTCGGTAATCCTTGAAGGCATTGGGTTTCTTTTGAGCGGCGGCAACCTTCTCCACATGCTGGCCCAAAACCTTTGCATCAACATCGGCGAGAGCCGCAAAGTCGGCAAACTTGAATGATTTGCTCGTGATCGCCCAGCCCTGATTCCGCAGGCCGACGGTAGCGAATATCGGGCGCTCAAGCACCGAGGCAAACACTCGGTGGCGGGCGACTCCCGTTCCTCCCGCCAGTACCGCCCCTGTGGCAACGGTTTGACGAAGGAAACCGCGACGGCTCAGACTTGAAGAACTCATAAACTGGCAACTCCGTGGGGTTAAATTTTTTACCGCATACGAAGAGGCAGCAGATTCAGGTGCTGCCCACCCCATATTTTGCATTTCCATCAGTCTCTGCATCCCAAAGTCCCTCTGGGCTTCGACGGATTGAGGACGTCAAAGAATACCATGCCGATGGAAGGCGATTGGCGGGAGACGTATCAATCGGTGTATCATCTCCTAGATCTGATCGTTTGCCCCCATTTTCCTCATCGGGAGTGCTCTTCTCATGCAACGGCCCAGCTCACCCTCACGACGCACATTTCTTGGCACTTCGACAGCCGCTGGGATAACGCCCTTCTTCGCATGGACCAAACCAACGTTCGCCAATCAGGCGGCCTCCGACCGACCGTTGATCGGTTGTATTGGCCTCGGTGGTATGGGGATAGGTGATGCCCGCGGACACGCAGGATTCGGTGACATCGTCGCCGTGTGCGATGTCGATCTTCGTCATGCTGAGCGGGCTCGGCATGACGAAAAGGTGGGTAAAGGGAAAGCCGATATCTATCGAGACTACCGCCAACTTCTCGAGCGGTCCGATATCGATGTGGTCAGCATCGTCACCCCCGATCACTGGCACGTCAAAATTGCCATCGAGGCCCTTGAGGCCGGCAAGCACGTTTTCTGCCAAAAGCCTCTCACGCTCACGATCGAAGAAAACAAGTTGATCCGGGCGGCATGCAAGAAGCATCCGTCACTTCAGTTTTTTATCGGCACGCAGCAGCGAAGCGACCGGTCCCGGTTCCTGCGGGCAGTCAACATGGTTCATAAAGGATTGCTCGGGCCGATCAAGAAGGTGACTGTCGGAATCAACGGCAGCCCCAAGGGCGGTCCTTTTCCCGTGGCCGAGGTGCCCAAGGAACTTGACTGGGACATGTGGCTTGGTCAGTCTCCCTTGGTGGACTACCGCAAGGAACGCTGCCATGGAAACTTCCGCTGGTGGTATGAGTACTCCGGAGGCAAGTTTACGGACTGGGGTGCCCATCACGTGGACATTGCCCAATGGGCAATCCGCGAGGATGAACAGGGCAAGGGGCCTGTTTCCATCGATGGCACGGACGCCACGCACCCGGTGCCATTCAAAAACGGATTTCCTGAGCAGGCCGATGCCTACAACACGTCCACCGACTTCGCCATCCAATGCAGATATCCAAATGGAGTTGAAATGACTGTTACGAGTCGGGGAGATAATGGAATTACGTTTGAGGGTGAGAAGGGCAAGATTTTCGTGAATCGTGGCAAAATCACCGGCACACCCATCGAAGAAAATTGGGACAAGGATCATTTCACCGAGGACGATATTGTGGCGCTGTACAAGGGAAAGCCCTTTGAGGCCCATAAGAGCAACTTCTTTCGCTGCATCCGCGAGGGAGGCCTGCCCGTTTCCGATGTGTTCAGCCATCTGATCACGATGAACACATGCCATCTGACAGCCATCGCTGCCCGGCTTGGCCGAGCCATCACATGGGATTCTCAGGCCGAGGTGGTGATCCGTGACGAGCAGGCCCAAAAGATGACGGCTCGAACGCCACGGAGCGGCTACGAGATGCCGCGAGTGTAGCGGAATCGGTCTGTCAACGACCTGCCGACGATGTGTCTCGGGACGTGAGCATCGGAACAGAAATACCCATTCCAATGGCTGGTGAATCAGACTGCAACCCATCATCAGGCCGCGACGGATCAACGAGTCTTGGATCGCTGAACCGCGAACCAATGTCGTGTCCTGCTTCTTGCCAAGCAGATAGTGGGCGTCCGTTCCAGGTGGGCGTGCCGGGTGTCGGCGAATAGTACAGGTTTGTTCGCAGAACGGTTTCGCCGTTCTGCCAGTTGCCGCCAACGAACTTCGGTTCCCGACAGATGACCACATTGTGCTCAAAGGTGAACGACCGATGCATCTCGTCGCGGGACCGCCGCACCCCCCCTTCCCCGCAGTTGACGAAGAGATTATTCCGCACCGTATTGTCCCGCCCGTAGTGCTGATGAAAGCCGGCCGACTGACAGTTCCACACGATGTTTTCCTCCAGAAGAATCTCTGATGAGCCCTCATCAGTGTAGAGCCCCCAGCCGCCATACTCGTGGCAGGAGATGTCGTGGATGCGATTGCGGCGCACGATGGTTCCCGGTTGCGGCCCGAGCAGATAGATCCCCCCCATGTCGCTCAGGTGATTATTCCCGATATGGTGGAGTGAATTTTCCTCGACGATGTTGTGGTGACAAGGAGATTCGCGATAGCCCCACGTCCATCCAACAGAGACTGCAGTGTAGTTTCCGTGATGCACCTCGTTGCGGGTCAGTCGGTTACCTGATGCCTGAAGTACGATCAATCCCACAGCACCCAAATAGGTTCTCCCGTAGTCATGAACGTTACATCCCTCGACCAGATGATCTGCGACGACCGCGGTCGGGTCTTCTTCCGGCCGTGTCTCACCAATCCGCACACCTCCGGCTCCCAGATGGCTGATGTCGCATTTGACGATACGACACTCGCGTGATCCCCGCCCAAGATCGATGGCATATCCGCCCAGTCCACTCAAGCGGCATTCCGTGATGGTGATCCGCCGGGCGTTGATCAACCGTATGGCCCCCCGGCGGACGGCGGCGGCCTGTGAGTCAACTTCACCTTCAGCGGGCAGATCATCGTCGACCTCTCGCAAATCAAGATTCTGAAGCACCACGTCAGAACAATTCTCGAGGCGGATCAGTTGTGACAGGAGCGGCACGGTAACCCTGCCCCGGGCGGGAAAGTCTCCGGCTGGTGCGAGCACTTGGACAACTTGCCGGCGTGGATCAATCCGCCACTCCCCTGGCATATCAAGTGAAGACGATTCATTCTCGATCCAAAAGCGGTTTCCGTTTTTCTCTTGGCGATGGGCGTGGAGTTTCCCATTGAGACGAACGGCATTGGCAGCCACATCAATCGAATGAATCGGGAACTTGAAACCTGCCCATTTCTGAAGCCCCACAATCCAGATGCCGTCGTCGGTCGTCCAGTTGGCCACGGAAAGCGTATCTGGGATCGGGAGCGTAAACGGAGGCTCAATCGCCAGGGTACCGGGAGATTGGAGCCACCCGACATTCGGTGTCCGGGCACGAACACCCATCCGCCCGTCGATGAAGAGATGACGCGGCTGCCGATGCCGCAGGCTCATCGGCAGCGGTGCCTCGAAAAGACCCTCCCGACTGTCCACGGCGATCCATGCATCGATCGCCACCGAACCAGTGACGCTGGCAACACCGGTCGCTGGTCCCCGGAGCGTCAGCCCTGAGTCGGCTTCCGTGAGCAGAAGCGGCTGTGACAACTCGTGTCGTCCGGCCGCCAATTCGATTACTCGCGGGGGGGGCGTACCGCGGGCCTTGATGATCACTCCCTGCAAATCTTCTCCTGGCTCAACGATGCTTGTCGTCACGGCCAACACCGGGGTCGCGGGCACCGCGGCCATGATCATCACCTTGAGTGCCCACGGAATCACGACGCCCGTCACCCACTTCATCCCAACACCCTTATTGACAGCGAAAGCTCTCTGGAAAACGATCCATTCGATTATTCTCATCGCTCCACCGACCCAGCACGAGAAGCGGGAACCAGCCAATCGAGGCGGAACAAGTTGTCAACGAGCCCATCCATAAACATTGTGCGGTATTGGACGGTCGAGAAACGACTTCCCATACAGAGCCGCCTCCCGAGGGCTCCTTTTGGAGCAGGCTGATCGAGGCTTTGCCGGATCAACAGAAGATCGTCCGGGCCGACCTGTGCCGGATCCGGACCGGCATCTGACTGCGGGTAGCCGCGGACGATGGCACCGGGGAGCAGCATCCTCTCGCGTTCTGCCGCTGCGTAGAAGTCTTCCGGCACCCACACGACCCGACCGCGGGCGGCCTCGATTCCGGCGGCATCAAATCCTCCTTCCGGTGGATCAAGTACCACGGCCAGTCCCGACAGAGCGAGATACGTGGCAAAAACACTCGGTAAAGCCAGCGTCTCAAGCCAACGTGGTTTGGCGATCGGCAACATTGAGACCAGCCCTCCGCCTGCGAGGATCGCCCAATGCAGGGGACCGATCGTCACGTCAGAAAACCGTTGGGCAAGTGCGATCGAGAGCAGAGCAACCCCAGAAATGATCACCAAGGCTGCCACACAGGTGGTCGCGAAGGCACTCCGTAGAAGCCGATGCCAATGGAGTGCGACCAGAATGGCGACTGCCGGCATCGCATCAAGAAGATAACGGCCTGATCGCTGCGTGGGAATGCAGTAGAAGAGAAAAGTTCCGATGCAGACCAGCCACAGGAAGCGCTCTCCCTGGCTGGCCGAATGACGGAACTGCCAGCCCCGCAGCATCGTTCCGGCGACCGGAAAGGCGAGTAGCCCGGCATGGAGAAACCAGCCCGCAAACAGTCCCCAGATACTCCGCCGTCCCCAGAGAAGTGCCACGATGTAGTTTGGTGCGCCCGCCTGCAACTTTCCGACGTTCTCACCAACGACAAACTGCCGCCAGATCACCTCGGGTTCCGGGTCGAGCAGTGGCCACAGGGCAAACACCCCCAACGCCACGATCGCGGTCCACACCAGCCCGGGCAGCGCTTCGCGGAGAAACGGAACGAGCCGCCAGCCGCGCACATGCGCGTGCCAGGCGGCAAGCACAAGACCCGTAGGAGCCAGAATGACGAATGACTTGGTCAGCAGTGCCATACCCAAGCAGCCGCCCACGACCGTCGGGAACACGAACCGAGAGTGGAACGATTTCGGAGACCACTCAAGGAGGAGCCAACACGGAAGAAAGGTCCAGAAGATCTCCGGGGGATTGGTGAGGAACGGCCTCCCATACCGAAAAATCCCGAGAAACGCGAGATAGACTGCAGCCGCCAACAGGCTCCCGCTACGCCCCGCACCAACGATAACAGCCACACGCGCGACGAGCAGTGCGGTCAATCCAGTCCACACGAGGCTCGGCCAGCGAAGATCGAATAGCGACCACCGCTGGCCGCGATCGGTGGAAAGAATCGCCTGCCAGAAAATAAACGGTGGCTTTGTGTCGACCATCACGGGAATGTCACACCGTAACGGGAGCCACGCTCCGCTCTCGGCGGTCTTCCTCGCAATGTGGGCATAGAGGGCCTCATCGCCATTCGTCATCGCATGCTGGGTACCAAGACCGTAAACATACGCCGTCACTGCGAGGAGCAGGGTTGCGGCTGCAGTTGCCGCCGATAGCGGTGCAGAGGAATGTTCTGACATGCCCGTCACCATATGCGACGGCCACCCCAACCGACCATCCCGGTCGTGAGTGGAGAAAGCAGCATTCGGAAGGCAGCCGTGCGGCACTCGCCAAAAGCGCGCTGACGACAGTATGCTCGCTGAGCCGAAAAGGCGCGAATGCTTGTTGGAGAATGTTCATGGCGGGACTCTCACGACGCACGGTATTGGCGGTAGGCGGAGCGGCGGTCTGGGGCTGGCCGCCGGCGCGGCAGCGCCATCTCCCTCGGATCGCGTCAGGGTTTGAGCTTTTCGAGCCACCGCTGGACAGCGGCCCGGGTCGGTTCACGACGAGTTTCATAGATCACCATCCTCCACAGGACTACGTCCACTGCCCGTCACTCTGCGATCAGATCGATGGCACCCTCGTCTGTAGCTGGTACGCCGGCCCCCGCGAAGGACACCCGGATGTCGCAATCTGGATGGCTGACTCACCCGTTTCTGATCGTGAGTCAACTCGGCAATGGTCTGCACCACGGTCAATTGTCACTCGCCATTCGGTGATGGATGATCTCGACCGCTTTGTTCAAAAGGTCGGCAATGGAGTCGTGTTCACCGATGGAACCGGGCGAATGTGGCTCGTGTTTGTGACAATCGCCGTAGGAGGCTGGTCTGGCAGTTCGCTCAATGCGATGTCATCAATCGATGGCGGACACTCATGGACGAAATGTGTGAGGCTTACACTCAGCCCCTTGTTCAATGTCAGCGAACTGGTTCGTGCGGCGCCGGTGCGTCTTGCATCGGGTGAGATCGGTATCCCCATCTACCATGAGTGCCTCGGCAAGTTTCCCGAGATGCTCTGGCTTCGCCCCACCGCAGACCGCATCATGGCTGTCAAATCGCGTATGGCAAGCGGGCGGGCATTTCTTCAGCCTGTCGTCGTGCCGACCGGGAAATACGATGCCGTCGCCTACCTGCGCAACTACTCCGGATCCCGATGCCTGATGGTCCAGCGGACTCAGGATGGCGGACGCACTTGGACAACACCTGAACCCACGTCGCTTCCGAACGATGATTCCAGCGTGGCCGCGGTGCGGCTCTCATCCGGCCAAATTCTTCTTGCCTATAACAGTTCACCACATGGTCGCGAAACACTCTCCCTTGCCGTGTCCCCTGATGGCATTGGACACTGGCAGATGATTACGAACCTCGACCACCACCCTGGAGCAACTTTTGACTATCCGTTCATGATGCGTGATCGCTACGGTGCCATTCATGTTGTCTACAGTTGGAAAAAGAAGCGAGTCAGGCATGTCACGTTCAACGAGGCGTGGGTGACGGAACAGCTCGTTGGACCGGCGGGAGCCGTCCGATGAATGCCGACTGGTGGTACCCCGTCATCACCTGGTGGGTGATTATCGCATCCGTTGCCCGCAGACTGCTTACCATGATCGGCTGGACAGGGTTTCGTCCAGGACCGGCATGGATTCCGCCGTTGCTTGGGGCAGTCGCGTTGGCCCCGATCTCCGGGCTGCCCCTCGGGCGGTGGCTTTATGGCTTGTCGGGTGATTTCAGTATCCCCTTCATCCTCCTCCTGCTCGACGACACGCTCTCGCCCTTGCTGCAGCGGCCGATTCTCGATGACTGGGAACGGCGCGCAGGAGCATGGTTTGGTGTCTCAGCCGCCGCAATGCTGTACCCATTGGCACTTGGTTTGGGCCCTTTCGATCCCTATTCCCTCGGTTGGCAGATTCCTGCCGTGTACGGGATGGTGTCGCTCATCGCCGCATTGCTCGCGGCGATCGGAAACCGGTTTAGCCTTGTGATTCTTGCCGCAGGAATCGCCTGGCATGCTGGCTTTCTCGAGTCGGAGAATGCATGGGATTATCTCGTCGATCCCATCTATGGTGTCGTCGCCGCGTTGGTGCTGGTCACTGATGGTGCCGGGTCACTCGTGGCGCGTCGCCGCAAGCCGTCGCTGCCGAAACAGCCAATCGAGGAGATCACTGTTGCGGTAGGCCGGAGTCCACGAGTCATGCCCTACGCCCGGTAGTTCCGTGTACTTTGGCATACCTCCGGCAGCCTTGACTGCCGCCACCATCGACCGTGACCGCTCCACTGGCACCACCTTGTCGTCCCCGCCGTGAAAACACCAGATCGGCAGGCCGACCAGCTTCGCTGCCTGCGCTTCATCGCCACCGCCACAGATGGGGGCGACCGCTGCGAACCGGTGGGGCGTCCGCGCGGCCAACTCCCACGCACCGTAGCCCCCCATCGAGAGGCCGGTGAGGTAGATCCTGTCGAGATCGATCGGCTCGGCTGCCACCACCGCATCGACTGCCGCGACCGCCGCCGCGAGATCACCCGTCGGCTCGATCGCCAATGGGCTGCTTGTCTTGTCTGACCAATCGAACGGAGCCCAGCGATGATCAGCCCGACATTGTGGGGCTACCACAAAGCACGGATACCGGTCTCGCAACTCGGGCTCGGCCAGCCACGTGGGCAAGTACTTGATTTGGGCGAGATTGTCACTGCCCCGTTCACCGGCGCCATGCAAAAAAAGAAGGAGGGGATAGGTCTTGCCGAGCTCACTCTGCGTTGGCCGTAGCAGACGATAGCGAAATCGTGTTGGCTCGCCGTGCTCCTGCACACTGACTGAATGCTCTTCGTAAACCGTATTCATAGAAATATCGCCCTTGCGCGCCGTGAACCGGACTTTATCGAAATAGGATAACCAATTACGGGCACGGTATGATCCTCGGCATGATGACCCCACTTCCTGAGTCTGCAGGTCATGCTGAATCGCTTCCTAGGATGCACTTGGCGGCGAAATCGGCGGCCACCATCTGGCAGACCGTAGCGGCGGAGTTGGCCGCAGCGGCAGCATCCGCACGGCATCCGCTCCACCTCCTCACGGTGGCGACCGTTGATGCCACCGGAGCTCCCCATGCCCGCACGGTTGTGCTGCGAGGCTTTGATGCCACTGATCGTGAGGTACGGTTTCATACCGATATCCGCAGCCCGAAGGCCGATCACATCGGTGTTGACGTCCGCGTTGCCCTCCATTGGTACTACCCGGCACGGCGGCTCCAGATTCGCATCCCTGCCACGGCTACCATCCACCATGGCGATGCGATTGCCCAGGCTGCCTGGAGGGCCTCGCAGCCAATGAGTCGGGCCTGTTACACGACCGGCGAGTCGCCAGGCTCCATCCTGGAAACCGCTCCCCCCGCGCCGCCTCCTCCCGCCACCGATGACGACCGCGGCCTCTCGGCGTTTGCCGTGATCTGCTGTCGGTTTGAGAGCGTTGAACTCCTGAGCCTCCATGCCTCCGGCCACGAGCGAATTCGCCTGCGGCTGACGGGCACCGAGCCGATCCGCGAGATCCTGGCGCCGTAGCGTCCTGCCTCACGGAAATTCAGACGGCGAGAAACCGCTGCACCGTGGCCAGAAACGCCGCCGGAGCCTCGGCATGCACCCAATGGCCGGCCTCCGGGATCACTTCGATTTCAGCGGCGGGAAAGAGCCGGCGGATCTGGGCGTGATGACGGGGCTGCACATAGTCGGATTGACCGCCCAACAGAAACAGCGCCGGCTTGCCGCATGGCTGGGCGGCCGTCATGTCGGGAAAGCCACGAATGGTGTCGAACTCGCTGGCCAGCGTGTCGAGGTTGATCGCCCAGGAGAGTCCTCCGGGCCCGGCAACGAGATTGGTGAGCAGAAACCCACGAATCGCCGGATCGGGAATCGCTTCGCTGAGCAGTGTGGCGACCTCGGTCCGCTGCGCGAGCGTTGCCAGCGGCACCTGCTGCATCGCCCGGATGAACACATCCTGGGTGCCGATCGATTCCGCAGGCGGGATATCGACGACCACAAGCTGCTCGACGAGGTCGGGCCGGGTCAGCGCCAGCACCATCGCGGCCTTGCCACCCATGCTGTGGCCGATCACGGCGGCCGGCCTACCGACCTGCTGCTCGAGCACGAGGGCGACATCGGCAGCCAAGGAAGGATAGTCGTGGCGACTGTCCCACGGGCTTTCCCCATGGTTCCGCAGATCGACCGACACCACTCGGTGGGTCACCGATAGCGGTCTGGCGATCGACGTCCAATTCCGTTTTGAGCCAAAGAGGCCGTGCAGGATAGCGACCGGCGGCCCCGCTCCCATCTCCTGAAAGGCCAGTTCAAGTGCCATGCCCGTCTCCTGGGCCGCACGGGCCCCGTGCGCCCTCCGACTGTCGCAGAGCCTCATAGGCAAGGATGGCGGCGGTCGCCGCCACGTTGAGGCTGTCGGCCACGCCCTGCATCGGCAGGCGAATCGTCTGCAAACTGATTCGGCCCACAGCAGCAGCGGCCGGCCACTCGGCCGAAAGCCCGTGCGCCTCGCTGCCGAGCACGATCGCCGTCGCTCCCGCCAGCGGCGCCTCGTGCCAGAGCGTGTTGCCATCGGGCATCGCTGCAAAAACCTGCCGCCGCTGCTGGGCACACCAGTCGATCGCCGCCTCCGACGAGGCGACGGCGAGCGGCAAGCTGAATATCGTGCCCAAGCTCGCGCGAATCGCTGCGGGGTTGGCCGGGTCGGTGCCTCCGCCGCAGGCAATCAGGCCCCCGATCCCCGCCGCATCGGCCGTTCGCAGGATCGCCCCCAGGTTGCCCGGCTTCTCGACACCTTCAACGACGAGCACCGGCCGACCAGCGGCCGGCTGAAATCGGTCGAGATCCCGCGCCGCAAACCTCACGACAGCCACCAGCCCTTCGTTGCGGCTCCCGAAGGCAATCTTCTCAAACGGCCGCCGGGCAAGCGGCACCAGCTCCACACCCCGCGCAGCCAACGCCGCGACGCAGGTATCGCGAGCCGGATCAGCAGGCCCCTCGGCATCGACAAACACTTCTACCATCTCGATGCCGGCCGCCATGCCGCGGCTGATCTCCCGCCCGCCATCGACAAGTGTGAGACCAGTGGTCCGTCGCTCACCCGCCTCCCGCAGCCGCGCCGCCTGCTTCACGCGTGGATTGGTGGAACTGGTGATCATCGGTCGGGGCGGTGTCATGACGGTATGGAACGGGCGTAGTCACCCAGCGCGAGGGCTCGTCCACTGGCATCAACACACTCGAGCCGGCCCGATTCGCAACTGGCAAGGCTGAAAACTTCGGAGAGTGTGTCGCGCAGGCAGTGATGATGCCAGCCGGGCGAATGGCACGTGAGCAGGAGCGGCCCGCCCTGCCCGCCTGATCGGCCCGAACCGGTCAGCGTGGCGAGATCGATCAGCAACGGCTCCAGGTCGCGGTCGATCGAAAATGCCTGCCCCTTCGATCCATGGCCCCATGACGGCGGGTCGAGCACGACGCCGTCGTAGCGAGCGGCCCGCCGCACCTCGCGGGCCACAAATGCCCTTGCATCGTCGCAGATCCAGCGAATCGGCGCCTCGCCCAGCCCGGAGGCGGCGGCATTGCGACGGGCCAGCGCTGTAGCCTGCTTCGAGGCATCGACATGCACCACCTCCGCCCCTGCCGCGGCGAGGGCGAGCGTGGCCGCTCCGGAATGGGCAAAGAGCGAAAGCAATCTCGCCCCGGCAGGGGTAACCCGATGCAGCCACTGCCACTGCGGGAGTTGTTCCAAAAAGATCCCCATCTGGCCCGACGGCGCGGGCCGCACTTCAAGCGTGATCTTCGCATCGCCTGCCGGCGTGAGCGGCAACCGCACCTCCCAGGGGTCGGGCAGCGGCTGGAGAAACGTCCATCTCCCTGAGGCATCCGAGTCCCGATCGAAGACCGCTGCGGCTTCAGCCCACGCCTTCGGCCGCCGTCGTGGTGGCAGATCCGTCTGCGCCAAGGGCCGATCGACGAGCAGGCCACCAAGCCGCTCGAGCCGGCGGCCACCAGTCAGAGCCGAGCCCCCGTCGCGGCCGAAGTCGATGAGCCCCCAGTCAACAGCGGTTTCATGATCAGAGGTTCTCATCATCAGCGTCTGCTGGCACACTTGGGTGATAGGCGAGGCTCTCCCAGCTCAACGCCGGACACCTCCATCATCCTGAGAATACCGGATAGCCAAGCAACAGGATGATCAGTTGCACTGAGAAAAATTGGTTCCCGATGGAATCGCCGGCACAGCAGCGACATGCTCTGCCATACGATCGACGTGGTGCCGACGCTCGTGGCGCTGGCGGGTGGCACCAAGCCGGCGAAGCTGATCTGGGATAGGCAATCCATCCGCCCGCTGGTGACAAGGAGCCCGGGCTGCCTTACCAGCCAGCCTCAGCCTTCTGAGGAAGTCATTTGCGTGAGCGTGGTGTCGGGTGGTTTCAGGAGAGATGCACCGCATCGTGATTCAACGGACCACGCGGCTTGAACTGGCGGATGCCATCGTTGACCGTCGGCCGGGGGAATAGTGGGTGATCCCCGCACATGGGAAGCATCGCGTAGCCCAGACAACGCCCGCAGAACCGACGGTGTGGCTCGCGGTGCATTATGCTAGTGCACAGTGATTGTCCGCTGCTTCCGCCGCAGTGAGTCTGTACCATGAGCGACACCCCAAAATGCCCAGTCCTTGGCCCCAGCGCCGCCCCTGTCGGCGGTGGGGCCACAATCCAGGATTGGTGGCCAAACCGCTTGAAGGTTGAACTGCTCCACCAGCACTCTGAGAAGTCAAACCCGATGGGGGAACACTTCGACTACGCAGCGGAGTTTCGGAGTCTGCCGTTTGCGGAGTTGAAACAGGATCTCGTCGCACTGATGACCGACTCCCAGGATTGGTGGCCTGCCGACTTTGGCCACTACGGTCCTCTGTTTGTCCGCATGGCATGGCACAGCGCGGGCACGTATCGCACCGGCGATGGCCGAGGCGGCGCCGGCCGGGGGCAGCAGCGGTTTGCGCCACTTGATAGCTGGCCCGACAATGTCAGCCTCGACAAAGCACGCCGCCTGCTCTGGCCAATCAAACAGAAATACGGCCGGAAGATCTCCTGGGCGGATCTCTTGATCCTGGCTGGCAATGTCGCCCTGGAATCAATGGGCTTTCAAACGTTTGGGTTTGGTGGCGGACGCGAAGACGTGTGGGAGCCAGACCAAGACGTGTACTGGGGCCGGGAATCGGAGTGGCTCGCGACCAGCGACAAGCCGAATAGTCGCTACAGCGGTGACCGTGACCTAGAAAACCCATTGGCTGCGGTGCAGATGGGACTGATCTACGTCAATCCGGAGGGCCCTGACGGCAAGCCTGATCCGATCGCCGCGGCTAAGGACATCCGCGAAACCTTCGCCCGGATGGCGATGAACGATGAGGAAACCGTGGCCTTGATCGCTGGCGGCCACACCTTTGGGAAAACCCATGGTGCTGCTCCCGCCGACAATCTGGGACCCGATCCAGAGGATGCCCCCCTTGAGGCCCAGGGCTTCGGATGGGCGAATCGCTTTCGTTCCGGCAAAGGCCCTGACACGATTACCAGCGGCCTTGAAGTCACCTGGACACAGACACCCACCGAGTGGAGCATCTCCTTCTTGGAGAACCTCTTCAACTATGAATGGGAACTGACGAGAAGCCCGGCCGGTGCCAATCAGTGGGTGGCCAAGGACGCGAAGGACGTGATTCCCGACGCATTTGATGCGGCGGTGAAGCATCGCCCCACGATGCTGACCACCGATCTGGCGCTTCGGTTCGACCCGGCGTATGAACAGATATCCCGCCGGTTTCTGGAAAATCCAGAAGCATTTTCCGATGCGTTTGCTCGGGCCTGGTTCAAGCTCACTCACCGTGACATGGGGCCGAAGTCGCGGTACCTCGGTCCAGAAGTGCCCGCCGAGGATCTCATCTGGCAAGACCCAGTTCCCGCAATGGATCATGCGCTGATCGATGAGGCGGATGTCGCGACGCTCAAGGCACGAATTCTCGCCAGTGGCCTGACCGTGTCACAGCTGGTGTCGACTGCCTGGGCTTCGGCATCCACCTTCCGTGGCAGTGACAAACGTGGCGGCGCGAATGGTGGCCGCATTCGCCTTGCGCCACAGAAGGACTGGGAGGTCAATAAGCCAGCAGATCTAGCGGGCGTGCTGAAGGTGCTCGCAGGCATCCAGAGCGACTTCAATGCCGGTGCCACAGATGGAAAGCGGGTTTCGATCGCCGACGTGATTGTGCTCGGCGGCTGTGCGGCCGTAGAGAAAGCCGCAAAAGACGGCGGCCACGAGGTTCAGGTGCCCTTCACGCCCGGGCGGACCGATGCCAGCGCTGAGCAGACCGACGCTAAGAGTTTTGGAGTTCTCGAGCCCGTTGCCGATGGCTTCCGCAACTATCTCCAGGGCAGTCTGCGGGTGCCTGCCGAGCAACTGCTCTTGGATCGGGCCCAGTTACTCACCCTCACCGCACCTGAAATGACCGTTCTCGTGGGCGGGATGCGGGTGCTCGGCACAAACGTCGACGATGCCACGGCGGGTGTGCTGACGGAGCGTGTTGGGGTGCTGAGCAATGATTTTTTTGTTCATCTGCTCGACATGGGAACTGAATGGCTCTCCGTGTCTCCCTGCGGCAATGCCTTTGCTGGCGTTGATCGCACGACGGGGGTAGTGAAGTGGTCTGCCACCCGTGCCGACCTTGTGTTTGGCTCAAACTCGATCCTGCGGTCGACGGCGGAGGTCTACGCCTGTGCGGACGCTGGAGCGAAGTTTGTCACCGATTTTGTCAACGCCTGGAATAAGGTGATGAACCTGGACCGGTTCGACCTGGCCTGATGCCTGCCGGGCGTGTGATCACGTCTGGCCCGGTGAGTACGTCAGGATTCCATCCCCGGTGACAACAGCGACGCCGTTGTCGTGCCGATGGGCTATGGGGCGGTGACCGCCCGAGCCCTGCGACTTAGGGTGAAACCGGTCGCACTGGCCTCAGGGGCACCTCTACAGCCTCTAACCGGCGTCGGACACGAGGCGTCAAAGCCACGGGAACGTCCGACTGGGATGCGGTCTGCGCTGCCGCGAGAAAAACGCCATCATCGAGACGGAGCCACGCGTTTCGGGAACGCTTTTTTGGGGACCAGGAAGAACGGGCTAACTACTCACGAGCCATTCATGAACTTGGGAGTCGTTGCAGAAGTGCAATTGACCGGGCTTATCCTTCACCGATAATTCCATCAGCATCGACGTCGATCTGAAAGAGTGTTTCTTTCGTGGCCAGACTCGTGTCATCTGGCCCTTCTTCACTCACATAGTGACCGTTGTCATCTAAGATCCAGGCATAGACATCAACGCCGCTCCCATCAAGAATCCGCAAACGACCGAGATGATCGCGGGCGGCGGCGATGATCGTTGCCCCATCCCGACTCAGCGGTACATTCCCCTGCCAGTAGCCATCCGATCGGGTAACGGCAATCGTCTGGCTCCCTTGCTCACTGACGTAAGCCATGCCGAGGTAATTCGTTAGAATGGAGATCCCGTTCGTAGTGAACACTTCTTCATACAGAAACTCGACGTTCTGCGTCCCATAGTCTGAAAAAACGGCTGAGAATGATCCTGCTGGCAAATCGAGCCCAGACGCAGTGGCCGTTGCCTGCCCGAGGCCTCCGGGATTATCGCGGGCCATCGACCACATCGACAGCATTCCCAGCCCATTGAGCCGGGCGAATTCTTCAAGCATTTTTGCATCCTCGACCCCAAAGACTTGGGTCGTAATGTCGTTCACACCAATCATGGGGGTCACCCCTAGCTGGCTCCAGCCGAATTCGTGGCCAAACTCCGCGTACAGCGAAACCAGTTGGTCATGGGCGCCTGTTGCTGAGGCAATTGCGTAAAAGCCCATTGTCTGGGCATCGGGACCCGTCGTCGGAGCCGCCCATTCCCCAAAGTTCATCGCCATGATGTTGACGCCGTCAAGCACAACACCTGCCTGCATTGCCGAACGGATCACCACATGCCCGTTGTAGGTGAGGCCGGAGGGCACCGCGGGCAGGGTATACCAGATCTCAACGTCTGGCCGCAGCTGTTGGAACAACGCTAATGCTTCGCTCCGCAAGGCGATGGAAACCGGGTCTGTAATCGCAGTCCCCTCAATATCGAAATCGATCCTGTTGAGTGAGTACTTGTCGACAACCTCGATATACGCATGAGCAAGTTCAAGGGCTGTCTTTCCTTGGGCTGCGTGAACGTGCGCCAGGCTATTACCAGCGGCGCCACCAAACGACACCATCACGTCACCTCCGTCCGCCTGAAATTCGGCTATCGAATCATTGATCGCAACCGCTCGCTCTGATTCCGAATCAAGCGAAAGTGAATCCCAGCCAGCCCACGCCGTCTTCCCCTCTGCGGTAGAAAGCAGAAAGGCGAGAGTCAGTAGCGAGGTGCCGCGGGAACTCGCTATTTCAGTGAGGTTCGGGACCTCCCAGAAACCCATGTCAACATACGGCGCGAAAAAGGCCTCTCCCCACAGTTCGTCGCCAACATTACCCGAATTGACCCCGGCGACTCTCTCAACGACACCATCACCATCGATATCTATCTGGAACAGTGATTCCTTTCTTTGCAGAGAGGTATCGTTTGGTCCATCTTCGCCTATGTAATGACCGTTTTCATCAAGGATCCACGCATACCCGTCGCCATCGATCGCATCAAGAACCCGCAGTCGCCCAAGTTCATCACGAGCAGCGGCTGTAATCGTTGCCCCGTTTCGACTGAGGGGCACACTTCCCTGCCAGTAGCCATCAGCACGCGTAATCGGAATCGGCTCGCCACCTGCCTCACGGAGATAAGCAAGCCCCTCCAGGTCGACGAGCACACTCACTTCGGTTGTTACTGCTACCTCGCTAAAAAACTTTGGCCGTGGTGAACTACTCCCAGACCTTCTCTGATGGCCATCAGTCAGTTGACCGGCAGGGGCAGGCGGCGTGAGAAGCCCAGATCGGCTTACCACTGCCACTTCTTCGGCTTCAAATCCGAATGGAACAAACAGCTGTGATTCAACGACCTGGTCATGGTGGAATTCAATGTTGCCGCCGACAAGCGAGGCTTTCGACACACCCACCAGCAGTGTGCTCTGCCCCGTAGTCCCAACGGAAATAAGCAAACCTTCGGCGGTGTCCTCAACAAAAAGCCTGTCCCGGGCGCCAAAATAGAGAAGGCTGATCTTCATTGTCCGAGGATCAAAACCTTCAACTCGATCCTGCACGCCCGTCTCATGAGAACGAATATAAATTGTGCCCGGTTCACGAGGCCCTACTTGATGCTCCCAGGAAAGAACACCCCCTAAATCCTGCCGCAGATGCTCGTCGGCAATCGCGACAAAGTTTTCGATGCTCAACTGTGCATAGGTCACGTTTGGCACCGCCTGGAATGCTGGAACCGCTGCCCACGGATTGAAGAGGGCAAGATCGCCGGCCCCATTCTTGCCGAAGGTAATCGAGCGAGCAGTATGTGACCCAAAACCGAAGCGATCAGCGGTCGAGTCAAATCCTTGGACATCAGGCCGTGATGATCCAACGGCATATACATCACCCTCGCCATCAATTAGGTCAGGCGTGGGAAGCCGGCTTGGCCGTCGGAGCACAGGCAACAAGACAGGGGTTTCTGCTGACAACGGTATTGGCCCGTCGCAGATCCCAGAGACAGTCAGGCTGTGAGGCACCTCCCCTACCTGACTAGGTGTGCCTTGAAACCGAATCGTTGCCGCCCCCCCGGGGGCCAAGTCATGATTCCATGGAGGTGACTTGATGGTGTACCGCGTCCCCGAATGATCTGCCAGCAGTCCGTTCCAAACCGAGTCAATTGATCCTGTGTATTCAAACGTTAGCTGCCAACCCGCGAGATGACTCACGCTGTGGTTCTTGACGGTGAATTCGCCAATGAAACCTTCATCCCAACTTCGCAGCGTTCTAAAAACAGCTTGATAGGGGTAACTGTCTGTGGTGAGAAGAGGGTCCCCGACCTGATTGTGAGCATCGCCGGCCCCGGCCTCAGAACGTGGCCCACCTGTGACACCACTAACCTTGGTTTCGTTGACCGCATAATTGACTGGGGAATCAATCTCAGTGGCGGGAACATCCGTGGTTCCCATCAGATAAAAAGCGATCGCCTTTCCCGATTCGATGTCAGCGTTCCAGCCCTCGTTAGCGACGCTGTACCTGTTGCCGTCTCTCGAGACGAGTGACGCCCCACAAACCTCTGAGATGTCAGCCTGGTAATCGAAAGAAACAGTCCAGTCATTCACCTCAATCACGTCAGTATTTTCTAGCGTGATTCGTGCTTCAAACTCATTCCCCCACTGGTTTGTCACTTCATAGTTCGGTGCAACAACTGCCATGAGATGACGTTTCTCAAGAACTTCGGGGCGACACTGTTCCCGAGCAGCCCCAGCTTGCGATAAACGCCGTCTCAGCTTTCGCTTGCTGCCACTCGCCTCTGCCGGTTTTCTGAAACCAAATCTCAGTCGAGTAGTCATTCGAACTGGCCTTCCGTTCAACCACCGAACTTGCCCTCGCTACGATCAAGCGGCGATATTGATTTTTGGGGACGCAAATGACAGTTGCACTACGCAAAAAGTCCCGAAAATGTTCACTGAAAAGCGACCGCCAGCAGACTTCACAGACGTCCCACCTCGTATTTTGATTCGGTAACGGACAGTTTTTTGGGGCCAGAAAGAACGGTCTAAATGCTCACGAGCCATTTATGAACTTGGGAGTCGTTGCGGAAGTGCCATTGACCGGGCTATCCTTTGACAATGGGCTTCCAATCGATTCTGGCTTGCGTCGCCACTACGTTGGCCGCGGTGGCATCTGCCGCGGCGCCGCCCAATATCGTGCTCGTGATCACCGATGATCAGGGCTACGGTGACCTCGGTCACACCGGCAACCCGGTCGTGAAGACGCCCCATCTCGCCGCCCTCGCGGCCGAGTCAACGAGCCTCCCCAACTACCCTGTCGCCCCCCCCTGCTCGCCAACCCGCGCCGCCCTGATGACCGGCCACTGGACCGACCGGACGGGCGTCTGGCACACGATCAACGGCCGCTCGATGCTCCGTGAAAACGAGGTCACGCTCGGCCAGCTGCTCCGCGACAACGGCTATGCCACCGGCATGTTTGGCAAGTGGCACCTGGGCGACAACTATCCCTACCGGCCGGAAGATCGCGGCTTCGATGAGGTCTATCGCCATGGTGGCGGCGGCGTCGGTCAAACACCCGATCTCTGGGACAACGCCTACTTCGACGGCCGGTATTTCCAGAACGGTGAGATCACGCCCGCCACCGGCTTCTGCACCGACGTGTTCTTCCGGGAGGCTCAGCGGTTTATTCGCGAGCAGGTGGCGGCCGGCAAGCCCTTCTTCGCCTACATCAGCACCAATGCGCCCCACGGCCCGCTGCACTGTCCACAGGAATACCTCGATCGCTACGCCGATCAGCCCGCCCCCATCGCCGCCTTCTACGGCATGATCACCAACATCGATGACAACATCGGAGCCACACGAACGCTTCTCAAAGATTTGGGCATCGCCGACAATACGCTCTTCATCTTCACCACCGACAACGGCACCGCCACCGGAGAGAAGGTGTTCAACGCCGGCATGCGGGGCAAAAAAGGGAGCGAATATGACGGCGGTCATCGCGTGCCCTTCATCGCCCACTGGCCGGCCGCCGGCTGGAATCGCCGGCATGCCAGCAACGTGCTCTGCCATGCCGTCGACGTGGTGCCAACGCTTGTATGGCAGGCGGGCCGCACCAAGCCGGCCGACTTGAAGGGGGATGGGCGCTAGAAACCGCC